>MNXM01000239.1 GCA_001872605.1 Armatimonadetes bacterium CG2_30_59_28
ACCTGCCGCAGAATAAGGCTCCGGCTTTGTCGCCCCGTGAGTATGCTGATTGACAAAGCTGGAGCTTTATCTTACGGCAGACAACGTGGATGCTCAACCATAACGAGTATACTTCGATCCCATTATCTTAGAACTCGTCCAACAATAATTCCGCGTCGAGTTCAGCCGAACACCTCGGAGCGACGGCGATGCCTGCTACTAAAACGCGGAGTTATTGTTGGACGAGTTCTTAGATTTGAGATTTGCTATTTGAGATTGCGGCACTGCCGCTGTGGGGTAGAATCCCATGCTGAGAATTGAGACCCGTGGTTCGTGGGCCCACATGGGCGAGCGCTACGGTGCCACATTTCGTGACGAAATTAGCGACTGCATGAACAGGTTCTGCCCGTGGCTGGGAGCCCCCTCCGAGAAGCTCACCCACACCCTCAACGAGCTGCGGAGCTCTCTCGCATGCAGCGCTCCCGAACTATTGGAGGAGACGGAGGGCATGGCGCGCGGCGTTGAGGTCGCGGAGGCGAAGATGCTCGCGTACCGCTTCTTCCCCGATGTCAGGAACAGCGTCGCCACAGGCTGCTCGAATGTGTTCCTGGCACACAGCAACACTGGCCCGCTGTTGGGCAGGAACAACGACATCGAGAACGATTTCTCGCAGGAGATTCAGGTCTGTCACGTCCGCCGACCGGAGGGCGGCTTTGCATCCATCACCACGACGTATGTCGGACTGGTCGCCGTTGCCGGGATGAACGAACACGGCCTGGGGGTTGGCGGTTCCAGCGCGCCGACCACGGCGGCGCGTTCATCATCAGGGCTGCCAGGAGCAGCCCTGCAATGGCTGGCGATCCATCGGTGTCGGTCAGTTCCGGATGTCGTTGACCTCTTCGCGAGGCACACCTATTCCGGCAAGCCCTGCAATCTTCTCGTGGCGGACGCAAGCGAAACGTCACACCTGTTCGAGTGTATTCCGGGTCTCCCCCCACAGCGGCACACCTCGTTAGATCCCGCCAAGTGGAATGCCTGCACCAACACGTTCCTTTCCGGCAGGTTCCCGACTCCTGAGAACCCGGATTACCAGCAGTCCTCCTACGCGCGGTACGGACGGATTGTCCACCAGTTGAGGGAAGGGCTGGTTGACCACACGCTTGCCGGTCTGCAGAATCTGCTGAGAGACATCGCCATGCCCGGCCCCTTCTGCACGGGTTTCGATGGACGGTGGAAGACTGCGTACAGTCAGGTGATGTGCCTGAGAGAACGGAAGATGCACTTGAGTCCGGGGCATCCGAGCGAAGTCCCGTGGGAGGTCATCTCTCTGTGAGTTGCCCATTTCGTCGCGCTGCGATGCTGGTCTTCCCCGGCGTCTCCTTTTATGAAGAGACCCTGGACGACATTGTGGCGGAAGGCTTCGATGACATTGCGCTCTTCTTCATCAGTAAACAACTACTCCAGGGGCAAGGCTACAGTGTTGACCGCGCACGTCCCATCGCGGAAGCAGCGCACCGCCGGGGCCTCGGGATCGTTGTGTACGCAGGCTATCAGAAATACGAAGAGCGCCTTCTCGCCCGAGACCCCCAGCGGGCGATGGTCACGCGTGGCATCGGACAAGCTCTGGACTCCGACAGCCTGCCATCCAACTGGCTCTGCCCGTTCCAGCCTGCGAACCGCGAGCGCCACAAGCGACTCCTTGACGGTATTCTCACGCTCCCAGGGATCCGCGAGATTTATCTGAATGACGAAGCCCTGCTCGGCTTTGCGGATGGCACGATTGGATGCTATTGCGATTACTGCCGATCAGACTTCCAGTCCACGATCGGGCAGGAGCCTCCCCAGACTCCTAACTGGTCTGATGATGTATGGTGGCGGTGGATCGAGTACCGGATGAGCCGGTGGACGGAAGTCCACGCAGAATTCCGCGACTACATTCATGCCAGCCATCCCGAGGTATTTGTGGGCATTCAGCACAGCCCGATTGTGCCATGTCGTTGCTGGCACCCCTGGAAGACCGGGATCAACGTCGCCGCGGACGCGCAGGCGCTGGATGCCATCAGCACCGACCCCTATCACTTCAACCACGACAGAGTCATCGCCCACCGCCCGCATCGCCGAATCCTCGCGGAGGGCACACGCAATCTTGTCGGGGCTTGCGTCAGTCGCAGAGTTAGCATCATTCCGCAGGGATTCATGCCTCCCGCCCAGGCTGCTCCCATGGGAAGACAGGATGGGCTACTTGCGGGGATTGTGCCATTCGCGTTGGGCGCCGCGTCGGTATCCCCCTTTACCTACGAGTTGGCGAAGATCATCCCCGGCTTCTTCGAGGGCTTTCAGGATGCTCGGCGCCTATACTCCGTGATGCAGACTCACAATCCATACGCATTCGTGACCGTACTCAGCCCACTGCAGTCCGAAATCTACGGACATCCCGATTCAGACTGGGGAAACGAATATGTGAACGAGATACCGGAACTCATGTACCGGACGGGACTTCCCTGGAGATGGGTCTGGGACCAACGCCTTCCAGACAGCGGTCCCGTGCTGAGCGGTCCCCTCATTGTCCCCGACGCGCACTGCCTGACCGCAGCGCAGATGGAGGCCATGAACGACAGCAATTCGGGCGTCCTCTGGATTGGGAACACTCCCGCGGAGGTTTGGCCGGGGGCCGGGGTCTGTCCTCTTCCGCACCCCTTTGAGCAGGGACGCTACGCGCTCGACCCGGCTGCCAACCACTGGCTCTTCAACGGAATTGATGAACCCGTGGTGCTCCACAGTCGTTCCGGCGAAGCACCCTTTGATGGGGAAGCCGTTGGTTGGGTCGATGGCAAGCCTTCGCTGGTAATCCGTGAGGACAACGCCCGACGCGAAGCATGGATAGCCGGGCTGTTGGCCCCACAGGATCACGAACCCGCTGGCATTGGCGTCCTGCCAACGGGGAATCTGGAATTGCTGCGGCGTCTGCTCTTCTGGCTGGGGCGAGTCGAACCCCTCGTTCGTCTCGATCCCTGGCCGGCACTGGACGCCTACCGCGCCATTCGCCCCGCCGACCGGCGGAATGTGCCCACCGCGGAACTGTTACCGATGACCTCCGGCGATTCGCTGCTGGCAATCATCTTCCCGTACACACCCGTTTCCCTCCAAACGGACCTTGTCATCCATCCGCCGTTGGGGCGACGATCCGCAACTTCCGTCAGGGAACTTTGGCGCGGCGGCCCTCTGGAGCTTGAGGGCAATCGCGTCGCGCTCAACGTTCCTGGGGACACTGAGTTGTTGGCGATCCTTATCGAGTGGTCGCGATAACTCAGAAGGTCGAGGGAGCAAGCCTCACTCATCTTCCGGGTGCGGGAACACACCGGTCCGTTTGACGCTCCAGGTCCACCCGTTCACACTGCAAGCGAGTGTAAGCTATTTCTCCTTCGCGAAACCTGGTGAACTTTCTGTCGTCAAAATGCAACAGACACAACGGCAACACGCTTCAGCAAGCCAACCGCCCTCTGGGAGAGTATCAGTGGAGAAAACCTGTATCATCGTGAACCCCGCCGCCGGCGGGGGCAAACCGGAACGGAAGCTGTCGAAAATCTCCCGATGGCTGGAACGGCACGACCTCGATCACGAAATCGTCATCGCGCAGGCCCCCGGTGACGCGACGCGCATTGCGCGTGAATCAGCCGTCAAGGGCACAGGGACAGTAGTGGCTGTGGGGGGCGATGGCACGGTTCACGAGGTCGTCAACGGCATCGCCGGCACCGACGTTGCTCTGGGAATTCTGCCTCTCGGAACGGAGAATGTGCTGGCGAAGGAGTTGGGCATTCCCTTCAATATCCGAGACGCCGTTTCATTGATTGCCCGGCGCCCAACTCTGCAGATCGACTTGGGCAAGGTCGGCAACCGGCACTTCGCGCTGATGGCTGGGGTTGGTTTTGATGCTCAGGTGGTCAGCAATCTCCACCCCTACATGAAGCGACAATTCAGCCGCTTCTCGTTTGTGTTTGCGGGCATGACGACCTTTTCCCGGTACAGCCCCCGCTCGGTAGAGATTCGCATCAATGGAGCCGAAATCCGAACGTGCGCGTGGCAGGTTCTGGTAAGCAACTCCTCCATTTTTGCCGGGGGCGTTCGGGTGACGCCCACAGCATCCATCACGGACGGACGCTTCGATGTTTGCGTTTTCGCCGACGACAATCGCGCTTCGTTCTTTGGGAAGGTTGTGCGGACAGCTCTCTACCGACGATTCCCTGAGGAGAGCATCCAGACGTTCCAGACAACACAGCTCTGCATCCAGTCAACCGACCCTCTCCCCGTACAGATCGATGGCGAAGCAATGAGTCTGGACCGCCTCGACTTCTCCATTCAGCCCCAAGCCTTAAAGGTAATCGTCGGCTTGCGGCCCGATGACCCGGTACTCAACTGACGATTCCCTTGCGCTGAGTGTTGCACTCCTCGCTGCGCCGTTGTACCATAGGGTCAACCTTTGACCTTGGATCTACCTCACTTGGCTGCCACACAGACAACCGGCGACGCTCGGCCCCGTGTCCACATTGCGGGAGACGCGATCTGGTTCTGCTCCCGCCTGTCGCGCCACATTTCGCGCGATAACTGCGCGATGGTTGCAGGGGCGATGTCGTTCTTCTGTCTCATCTCCGTTTTCCCCCTTGCCATTCTGGCCATCTCCGTGTTCGGGCGAGCGCTTGGGTCATCGAAAGTGGCAGAAGATGAGGTCAATCACCTTCTTGAGATGCTGGTCCCGGGCACTGCCCCGTCGCTGATGGTCCAGATTCGCTATATTGCGCACCACACACATCACGAAGTCACCGAGGTTCTCAGCTTGCTCGCCTTGCTCTGGTCCGGCAGTCATATCTTCGACTATCTGGAGCGCGCACTGAACCACACCTGGGGAGTTGCCCAACCGCGAGGCTTTGTGAAACGGAAGATCACGGCGGTCATGGGCTTCTTCACAGCGGGAGTGCTGTTCCTGCTTTCCCTTGCCTCCACAGCGATGTTTGCGGGTCTGTCCGGTCTGTCCGTCGACGGGCACGGATTCAGTCTGCATGAGTTAACGTGGGTATTTCCCGGTCTGAGCCTGTTCTCTGCCTGGACCATGGCGCTGTTGATGTTTTTCCTGATCTACTGGCTGCTACCCAACACTCGAGTCCCCACACCGCTCGCGCTCTACTGCGCCCTGCTTGCGACGGTCCTCTGGGAACTCTCCAAGGTGGGGTTCAGTGACTTCATCTCTCGGACGGACACCTACGGATGGATCTACGGCCCGCTGGCCGGAACGATACTGACGATGGCGTGGGTCTACCTCTCGTCGATGATCATGCTTTTGGGGGCCGAGGTCGGTCGAACCTGCATGGAACTGACGGAGGAGCGAAAAGAACGCGGAACGGACACAACGCCGGAACCACAATTTCTACCTGAGAGGACATCGACAACGGAATGACTAAACCCAATATCCTTTTCATCCTCAGCGACCAACAGCGCTGGGACACCTGCGGCTGCTACGGACAGCCACTCCACATCACTCCCCACCTCGACCGTATGGCGACAGACGGGGTGCGTTTCGAGAACGCGTTTACCTGTCAGCCGGTATGCGGTCCGGCTCGCGCCTGTCTGCAAACGGGTAAGTACGCCACAGAGATCGGTTGCCACACGAATCACAAGCGACTTCCGTCTGACGGAACTACCCTCTCCAATCTCCTCTCAGGCAACGGATATGAGGCAGGCTACATCGGCAAATGGCACCTCGCCTCCTGCGGGCCCCGCAATGGTGAGGACGACTTCAGAGATCGTCCCGTGCCTCGCCATCTGCGCGGTGGATATGATGATTACTGGCTGGCCGCTGATGTGCTGGAATTCACCTCCCATAGCTACGATGGACACATGTACGACGCCAACATGGTGAGACGTGATTTTCCTGAAGGGCGCTACCGAGTGGACGTCCTGACCGACTGGACGCTGGAATACCTTCGCACGCGCTCAGGCGAAACGCCGTTCTTTCTCTTCCTGTCCTATATTGAGCCACACCATCAAAACGATCACGGACACTTCGAAGGACCGCATGGATCGAAGACCCGATTCAGCAACTTCGTCCCGCCGGGAGACCTCGCGAACGCAGGCGGGAACTGGCGGGAAGAATACCCCGACTACCTCGGCTGTGTTCACAGTCTGGACGAGAACCTCCGCCGCATACGGGCCGCACTCGAAGCGCTCGACGTCGCGGACAACACGCTCATCATCTACACCAGCGACCACGGTTCGCACTTTTGTACGAGGAACTCGGAATACAAACGCTCCTGCCACGATGGCTGCATCCGCATTCCCATGGTTGCCTGCGGACCGGGATTTTCCGGAGGGAAGGTTGTTGACGAATTGGTCAGTCTCATCGATCTTCCGCCCACCGTGGTGACTGCCGGAGGGGTCAATCCCCCTGAGTCCATGCGCGGCCGGCCCCTGCAAGAACTTGTCTCAAGGACGGCCACCCACTGGCCTCACGAAGTATTCGTCCAGATCAGCGAATCCCAATGCGGTCGGGCGATCCGGACCGGCCGATGGAAATACAGCGTTCGCGCTCCCGGCAGAACAGGGGCCGACGCAAACAGCGACGTGTACATGGAGGATTTTCTGTATGACCTCGAAGCCGACCCGCATGAACAGAACAACCTCGCATCCTCTCCTGAACACACGGAAATCCGCGCCGAGCTTGCCGCTCGACTGAAGAAACGTATGCTCGCCGCCGGGGAGAACGAACCGGACATCGTTCCCTTGTCAGAGGGCAAGGCGATCATTGCATAGCCGTCGACGGTGGAGTGGAGTCCCGGGGCTGCTTCCATTTCTGAAGTTGCTGTGCGAAATGTCTCATGCAATCCCGCTCGACATCAGCAACCGCTTGGAGCCTTTCTTCGATGATTTCCTGATTGAGGAAATGCGCGGCGCGTCACTCCGCCTGCACGCGCCGTTTGCAGGCGGAGAGCTTGTTACTCGGACAATCATCTTCGCAGGCAACAGGCTCCACCTGAACCTCTCCACCTCCGCGGCGGGAAGTGTGTGCGTCGAGGTGCAGACGCCGGAGGGAAAAGCGGTTGAAGGCTTCGCTCTGGACGACTGCTACGAGGTCACCGGGGATGATCTGCGCCGCACCGTTGCGTGGAAACGCGGCTACGATGTCTCCACGCTTATGGGCAAGCCCATCCGGCTGCGTTTTCGGATGAAGGACGCGGACCTGTATTCTCTTCAGTTCGGGTGGTGTCGGTACCCGTGGTCTCAAATCCGCAGCTCGTATTTTTTGCGGGTTGTCGGGCCGTCCGTCTCATTGGATGAACGCACGCTTTGTGGTATCCTTTTCCCCACACCCATTGTGCACGTATCGCCCCTGTCAGCGCTATGAGGAAAGCGCGATGGGCGCTCCCCTGGAGAGACCTCCTACGCTGCCAGTCCGGCAATGCAGGTACTTGAGAAGACGGTGGGGGCCGCGTTTTCCATCGTAGGGTTTGCAGTGATACCGCTCATCTCGAAGTTCGTGGGATGCAGGGGATGCGAGATCAGGGAACAATGCCCGTAGATGCGTCGGCGCCCCGAACTCGATCCAACAGGCGCCCGGTGAATGAATCCATGCAGACAGCTGGAGTTGTATCATAAGGAACCCAGTGCATCCTTTCGTAAATTCTTCGACATTAGACGCCGGATCGCTTCAGCGTCCGGCGTCCTTTTGTGGGGGAACTTCCAAAACGATGCACTAGGAAG
>MNXM01000144.1 GCA_001872605.1 Armatimonadetes bacterium CG2_30_59_28
GAACCCAAAGGGTTCGAGGATGGGGGTTGTTACTGTCCCCTTTCACTCGCGTAGGTCTTCCCAACCTTTCGTTTATGCCTGCCCGGCCCCAGGGCGCTGATTACCTCCACGCATCACAAATCTGACTTACACCCGAAGCGAGTCTGCTGATTGACAAAGCTGGAGCTTTATCCTACGGCAATCTCCGTAATTCCGGGATGCACCCCCCCCAGATCAACCACCACTACGTTGGTATTTCAGCAAGGCAGATTTTTTTTGCCCAGACAGAGTGTTTCTGCTATACTCTATCTCAGTTCATTCAGAAGAAATAGGAAAAGGAGGACGTAGCACATGACGAATACGATCACGGTGGTTGGCGGATTGATTGTTGGGATCATCGGGTTGATCCTGTGGTGGATTTGGCGGGTTGATTTTGGCACCGTCTTCAGGGGATGCTTCGGTGTCACGCTGTTCTTCGGAGGCGCGTTGGCGCTGGCAATTGGGATCAGTGAGATGCGGGCGAGCAAGGAATTTGACTCTGCCATCCCTGCCCCTGAGGTCTCTCCAACCGATGCGGAGAAACCTGCTGAACAATCCGCCGAAACCGACAGCTCCGGAGAGTCGGAAAGCGCTGAACCCGAAGGGGCATCAGATTCCGGTGAAGAGACAAGTTCATAATCGCCGCTGCATGTCCATCGCCTCCCGTGTGGCGTGTTGCGCCAAACGGCGGAATTTTATGTCCCTCTGACGGACTACCTGGCGGAACGATCTTCAATGATGGGCCTTGCGTGGCAGCATCTGATGCAGAAAAACGCTTCGCCGGTCTTTCCGGTCAGGCGTTTTTTGTGTCCCCTGGTTAGCGCGAAACAAAGACGGAAGACAGACAGGATGTGAGGAACATGCGGAGGCTTGGCGTCGTTCTCATTTTGCTGGTTTTTGTGGCTTCTGCCGGGCTGAGCTATGTCCTGTTCAAAGGGAAGAAGTCCAGCAAACCACCCCGAAAGGTTGGGGGAAGCACAACGGTCTTCACCGTGGCGCAGGATTCCCCCGCGGGAATTGTGCTCGACGAGTCGCTGGTTGCGGAGGAGACAGTGGAAACCTCCCAGCTCGACGGGAGCCCGGCTACGCAAGGGGAGATCGCCCACGCTGTTATTGCGTCCACGAAAAAGAAAGGCGAGGTGATCCACTCCGGGGACCTCATGGGGCAACTCGAACCGGGTCCGTGGTCCTCGGGCGTCACGCCATGGCAACAGGTTTGGTGGCACACGGTTACTGAGGAGCAAAAGGCCAACCTGCGGGAGAATTCCCTGGTCGAGATCACGCAGGTCTTTGGGGCACAGACGAACCTGGTGGCGCGGAGCGCAAAAGTCGTGGACCTCCATCCGCGATTCGTGGTCAACGAAGGCGGAGTAACGTCGCTGCCATCCGGTATCCTGCTGGCAATCTCGCGATCAGATGGCGACGCGCTTGCCCGGGTCATTAGTCACGCTGGCGACACCGCCATCAAAGTCGTTTCCCCCAACCCCGATATTCTGCCCCCGGTAGCCCTGGCTCCACAAGCTCCGGCGGTAGGCATCGGCGACCTCGATGAAACCTACGTTCCAGCAGGCCAGCAGCAAGGTGGAGGGAGCTCCGCGCCATCCTCACCGCCACCGCCGCCGCCGCCCTCCCCTCCGGTGATTCCCGTACCCCCCCCCTGCACTGGCCCCAGTTCGGGAGGCGGACAGCAACGGGGAGGAGCACTTGGTGGGAAAGTGATCACGCAGGGCGAATGGAGGGAGCAGGTGGTGACGGACTTCCAGACGGTGCAGGTCTTCGAGGGGGGCAAAAAGAGGGAGATTCAGATTCCGCTGCGCAAGCGAACCGTCAAGACGTGGGTTCCAAGAGAAGGACCTGCCGCCTCGACTTCAGGGTGACCGTCCTGCAGAAAATCCTCTTACGGAGAGATTCCATTATCCCTCATCCTCGTCTCCCATATCCGGCATTTCTGTCCGGTAGGGGATTTTCATGCTAAAAGTAGTTCCCACGCCCTGCTCGCTCTCGACGGTGATGGTACCTTCGTGGGCGTCCACAACATTTTTTACAATCCTTGTCCCCAGGCCGGTTCCTCCCGGCTTGGTGCTGATGGCCTGATCTGAGAAGAGCTTCGCCTTCACGTGGTCAGGCATGCCGTTCCCGGTATCCTGCACACGGATCATCACATAAGCGCCGTCAGGAAACTCTCCTTCTGTTTCAGCAGAGGTCTTCACCGTGATTGACCCTCCTGCTGGAGTCTCGGGGATCGCGTTGTTGACCAGATTGTAGATGGCATTGTAAAGCTGCTTTTGGTCGATCATCGTGAGAGGAACATTGTCGCCGGCTTCCATGCCCACCGTCACCCCGTTTTTGTCGCCCACCACTTTGAGGGGTTTGATGGCTTTTTCGATGACCTCTTCCATGCTTAGCAGCTCGAACTTTGGCGTGGCGATGATCCCCTTGACGCAGTCGGCAATCTCCCGCACGCGCTCCTGCGTGGCTGTGGAACCATCGGTAATCATCTCCACAGCTTCCGGGAAGAAATCACGAATAAATCCCCACGCGTTCTCGATGCGCTCCACCAGAGCGGGGTCGCTATCCTTGTATTCTTCCTGAATGGCGTTAAACTCATCCACCATCGGCTGCCACATCATCTCCAGCGTCTGGGTGCATGTAGAAACAGGAGTGATGAGGTTCTTGATGTCGTGGCTGATATCGCCCATCAGGTTGACGACCACAGCCAATTTGGCTTCTTCGTGCAGGCGCGCGTTCTCGATAGCCGTCGCGGCCTGTGCAGCCATGATGGTCAGCAACTCGAGGTCATCTTCGTCAAAGTTCGTCTCCTCCTTATTGAGTATCTGCATGACTCCGATGGGATTGCCTGCAATGCTCTTGAGGGGCACCGACACCATGTTCTTGGTGATGTAGTGAATATCCTCTCCCACGGATCGAAGATGGCGTTTCTCCTTCATGGGATCATCGGTAATCTTCGGAATCGCTGTCTGGAACACCTCGCCACAAATCCCCTGATCGGGATTGAGTTCCATCCCCGTAAGCATGGGGGCTGCCGGACCGACCACGTATCTGAAAACCAGTTTCTCAATCTTCGGATCAAAGAGAATGACGGACCCGGCCCCGGCGTTAACGGTTCGAAGCGTTACCTCGAGGGTTGCCTTAACAAGCTCGTCAAGCCCGACTTTGGAGAAGAGCGCGTTGCTGATCTCCAGCACCGCGTCCAATTCGCGCTTGCGCTTCTCAAGCTCGGGGCGCAGATTCCCATTCGAGTCAGCACCTGTTTGTTTCGTCGACATACCTCTCACCCGGAGTCTGAAATCATGCGTCTACCGGCGGATCGGGAGTGTACGCGCCTCACGAGAACAAAGGTAAGCATAAAGACTGCATCCATCCTTGTCAATTGAGGAAATAGAAGGTCTTTGCCCAGAAGGATGCAATGACCACCGCAACGATCACCACTGCCCAGATTTCCTTATTCTGCTGGAAGATCACCCATTGCCATCTGCGGTTGGCGCGCTCCGGGTAGGGGCAAAGGCGAGGGAGCAGGCTCTTTACCTGGGCGCTGTAAATTCGGTATGGGTCTCCATACGCCGCCTCGAGATTCTTCATTTCCTTCGGTATCTTCTTCGTGCAGTAAAACCACAGGAAGATCACAATGAGAACAACTCCCACCCAAGGCTGCCCTGAATAGAATCCCAGCCCCAGCACCCAGAACAACCGCCCAACGTACAGCGGATCTCTGACATAGGCGTAGGGTCCGCTGGTAGTCAGCGCCTTGCCCCGTGTCAGATGTCCGGCAGCCCATACTCGAATAAACTGGGCGACCGCGAAGCTTGCCGAACCCAGCCAGAACTCGCGGGAGGTTGGCGGACTGCTCCCAATGAGAATCGCGGCCAGCACAAACCACGCGAACAGAACCTTCAGTACCTCAATCGGCCTCTCAAACTTGCGGATAATGCCCAGCGAGTGTTGCATGAATTCGTTCGGGTCTCCTTCTTAGAGTGCGATGGAAGAAATCGTGGATAGTTCGATACCCAAATGGTGGCGGGATGAGCCAGGGAGCATTTGCTTGACGGAATCGCGCGGGGCTATACAAACGGTAGAATTTCCCAACAGCCACCCAGTCGAGGTACGTGGCATACGCCCAGACCCAGGCTGGGACCCCCGATCTCTCGACGGCGGTCGCCAAATCCACAATCCTCACCTGTCTGTCGGGGGTGACCAATATATTCGACTGGTGCAGGTCGCAATGGGCAACCCCAAGCCGGTGCATCTTCGCCACGCATTGGTGGAGCTGCTCGCAGATGAACGAGAGATTCCTGTCGCCTCGGGCGCTCCGAATGCTCGTACCTTCCATCCACTGCATCGCGAAGGCCGTGGGCGACACCCAGCGACGAACCGAAGGTACGGTCGCGAAGTCGGCGAGTGCTTCGAGCGCCCTGTATTCCCGCCTCAGTTGTCTGATCCCAAAGAGGTAGCGGTACCAGGGTGGCATCACCGAACAGTCTTTGACCACCACCTTCTCGCCTCTCCACACCTCAACGCGATTGTCCGTCTTCCAACGGTTCCTGCGCGAAAGCTTTCGCACTCCCGCCAATTCTCGGTCACCTGCGCTTGCTGCGTGGTCGATGTTCTTCACTTTCAGCGATACCTCGCACCACCCGAAGGATCGCTGCCCTCGTTAGAATGTTTCAGTAAGGTTACTACTCATCATGGCATCCTGGCAACAGAAAAATTAGCGGGGTCAATGCAGAAGTGACCGAAATCTACGGGAGCGTGTCTGCCATCCGTTCAGTCCAATGAATCAGATGATCGCACAGCGCATAACGTCTCATCCTCTCGAATCGCCTTCAGCACTCGGCCATACGGCGACTCACCGAGCCGCTGCGCGACCCAGAACCCGGCAACGAGAAACAAGGCGGTGAAAACCAGGAAGTGCCAGTGCGAGGAGAGCGCAAACCCAAACAAGCTCGGCTGCGGGATACCCGGCAACCCCATCGGACCGCCGGTGAAGTCCACCCAGTTGTTCAGGACGCTGAACGCAATGACCTGGAACGCAAACGTCGCCAGCACGAAGTAGTCGTCATGCACCCTCAGCGACGGCAGCGCCACAACAACTGCCAGCGCCGCCGCGGCAATCATCGCCACCGGCACACACAACCAGAACGGAGTGTGCAGCTTCAGCGCCAGCAGCGCCGTTGCGTATGCGCCCACACCGTAGAACGCCACATGGGCGACAGACAGCAACCCGGTGTAGCCTGCAATGAGGTTCAATGAAACGGCGAGCAGTCCGTAGAGGGAAACGAGGATGAGGATGTGAAGGAAGTAATCCATCGTGTGCTTGAAAGCGTTCGTGTCTTTCGTGTGTTTCGTGGTTACACAAGAAGAACGTGGAGGAAGTGTACCTGAACTGAACAGGTCAAAGACCCGCTTCTCGCAGCGCGTCGTCCAGTTCCTGATCGGTCACGTCGCCCTTGCGAGGCTTGACATACGCAAGCAACAGGTAAACGACCGGTTCCGACCGTTGCCAGGAGTAAATCACACGCAGACCGCCGCGCTTCCCTGCCATGAGGTCTCTGCTGGGCCACCGGATCTTCCAGACGCGATGACCGTAGCCAGGGATGGGAACACCCAAGCCGGGATCTTCCTCCAGAGCAACTGCCAACTCGGCCAAATCCTGACTCTCACATGGCGATACTTCCGAAGGCGTCTCAGACACCGCTCGAAAGGCGCAGTGACGTGAACCTCATGCGTCGGCAAGAGCCTCCCTCCAGGGACGTGTCTCGCCTTTCTCTATCGACTCCAGACCTTCACGCACACCCGCCTGAAAGCGGGGAATCCGCGCCAATTGCTCTGCTTCCCGAGCGTCCTCATCCTGAGCCGTTTTCATCAGCTTGTCCCATACATCAAACACCTGCACCGGAACGATCACCGCGCTCACCTCGCCTCCCTCCACAACCGTGGCGAGAGGAGCGCCGGTCAGGGGACTCATACGGACTGCTCTTGATCTTGACATCGCACTCACCTCCGACGATTCGCATCATAGCACGGGCGCGGGTGGCTGACAACCGGACGGCTGTAGCCCTCCTTCGCGACGGAGTCTACCCCGATTCCGTCGGGGCGTTTCAAGCTTTCCTCCCCAGAATCCCTTGCGGTCGCACCAGCAAGAACATTAGCAGCACGGCAAAAGCAATCGAGTCCTGCCACTCCGACGGAATCTTCCACACCCCCAGATGCTGCGCCAGACCCAGCAGCAACCCTCCCAACGCCGCTCCGGGAATGCTATTTGCCCCGCGCCGACAATCATCGCCACCACGCCCATCATCAGGGCGTTCATCCCCATCGTCGGCGTCATATCCACGTCGAAGGATACGAGAATCTCCGCCATCGCCGCCAAGGCCGACCCTATCCCGAAAGCCCATAGAATCACCCGGTCCGACTCGATCCCTGAAACCATTGCCAGCTCCGGGTCATTCGCCACCGCCCGCAGCGCCTTGCCAACTCGCGTGCGGGAAACGATACAGGATACAACCACGAAACACACGAAAGACACGAAAAGAATGGTCAACTGGATAGGCGTCACCCGCGCTCCCAAGAGGGGAATGCCTTCCGTCACCGGCCAGGCGCGCAGCGTCTTCGTGTCGTCTCCGAAGACGAGGGAGATCGAGTTCTGCAATACGATGTAAAGTCCAAGCGAAGCCAACAGCAACACCAGCGTCGTCCCCCGCCGTTTCCGCAAAGGGCGATAGACGCCCCACTCCATCGCCATGCCCATGACCGTCGCACCCGCAATCGCTCCGATGAAGGCTGCCGGCAACGGAGCATGACACTTTGTCACCAACGCGAAAGCAAGATATGCCCCCGCCGTGTAAACCGCTCCGTGAGCGAAGTGGAAGAACTTGGTCACACGGTAAATCAACCCGAAGCCGAGGGCGACGAGGGCGTAGGTGGAACCAGCGAGGAGACCGTTGATGAGAAGTTGGTTAAGCAAGTGACCGACCTACACTCTTCCCGGCCTGTGAAGGAAACTCAAAAGAGACTGCAAATATCCGGCCAGGGGCTCGAGGGAGCTTCTTCCTTCGCGTTCCACCTCCGCCAACTGCCGCACTAACAGTGTCAGGCGTTCCTCAACATGAGTCAGGTCTGCGTGTTGTCGTCGCCGCTCCCCTCGCCGCTGGCGAAGGGCAACAAGGGGTGCGCGATTCAACCGCAGCCTCTCGATATGGAATGTACCCGTTCCGGTGAGACCGACAAGCAACCCATCCTCTTCTTTCCGAAGATGGGCGGTCAAGTCGTCGTGGAGGGGATGGAGCAGCAAATCGCCAGCTTGAAGCTGTTCTTCAGTCGGCCAGAAATCCGATTTGACGCGGTTGCAGAATGTGCAGCAGTAGACGAGGTTATTCGTGTCATCTGTCCCTCCAGCGTTCCGAGGGTGGTAGTGCATCCTTTCGTAAATTCTTCGACATTAGACGCCGGATCGCTTCAGCGTCCGGTAGCTCACACAACTGACTATCGAGCGCCAAGAAAGGACATCTTTTCTCCCCTTTCAACCCGTCCCGAGCGCTCGGGACGGGTTGAAAGGGGAGAAAAGGAGGGTAG
>MNXM01000044.1 GCA_001872605.1 Armatimonadetes bacterium CG2_30_59_28
TGGCGCATACCTGGCTTGCCGCTCTCCGTCTCAAAACGAATAAAAAGGGGCAGTCTCCCCAGAGCTTGCAGAACTGACGGTTCCGGAAGTGCGACACTTGCTGGAAATT
Organism: Armatimonadetes bacterium CG2_30_59_28; assembly: GCA_001872605.1. Classification (GTDB taxonomy): domain Bacteria; phylum Armatimonadota; class Abditibacteriia; order CG2-30-59-28; family CG2-30-59-28; genus CG2-30-59-28. The sequence continues at coordinate 110 of MNXM01000044.1, forward strand.
GCTCTGCCCCTGCCACCGCACTCGACGGAGTTGCGTCTGGGTTGGTCGGATTGGCGTCGCAGCAAGCGCCGACAGGCTCGCCTCAGTCACTATCGTCGCAGGGGCTTCAAGCTCCCACCCGATGGGGACAGGTGTACGTGACGTAATGAAATACGGTTGTAGTATTAAGCAGAAGGCGAACGGTTTCATTGAAAATCTCATTTTCGGATTTGTTCAGCTTGTAGAAGAGAGGTTGAGGGTCCGCAACCTCGGGAAATGCCAGCCCTTGCTTTTTCATGTCGTCGCCGTAGTACTTCTCGATCTCGCTCCGAGTACGGCGGATCATAAGATACTTGAGCACTTTCTCCCGAGTCGCTTTGGCGTTCGATTGCACAGTCGCGAAGTACTCCTCGCGGTGTTTGAGGCGGTCGAGTCCCTTGAGCTTCTTCTGCTGGCGAGCGAAGAAGGCGTCAAGGTTGCGCAAGTTCGGTATGTTGCTATTCTTCCCGTTTTGGAATAGCTTTATCTGGCTCAAGATATCTCGCGGTGTGTTGTTCAGTGGCGTCGCCGAGACGAGGATGATGCGTTTGCCTCTGCAGATCTGCGCGAGCATCTCGTACGTCTGGGTGGTCTCGGTACGAAAACGGTGAGACTCATCAATGAAAACGTTCGTGTATCTGGTGATATCTCTCCCCAGCAGAGCATCAAGCTTCCCAAGCGATTCGAAATCGGTTTGCCGGACCTGGAAGTCCCCGAAGACGTTGGGCCAAGATCCGCGTTTGTCACGGTCCAAGAGACGGGGAGGAGCGATGACGAGGTTGCGACCATCGAGTTGCTGGGCCAGCAGTGCGGCCATGTAGGTCTTGCCAAGGCCCACCACATCGGAGAGGAATACACCGCCGTATTCATCGAGAACTCTTCGCGCACTGACGACGGCCTCTTCCTGAAACTTCAGCTTCTTGAACGCGACTGGAACGTATATGTCTTCCAATTCGGCAGGGCGGTTGAGTTCCCCTCTGAAGTATTCGTAGAGGAATTTGAGGTAAAGCTCGTAAGGTGTGAAATGCGCGTACAGCGAGCGGTTGACGACGGTATCTTCATACGGCTTGGAAACGTCAACCGCTACCGCCCATAGTTCGTTGAACTTACTGAGCGCAAAGTCGTAGTCAGACCTGTTCTTCAACTCTACGTTGAATTCGAGATTGTCCTGAAGCCCCGACTGCGTCAGATTGCTTGATCCAGTGATGACCCGTCCCTTGTCTCTGTCGCCTTCGGCAAAGGTCATGATGTAGACTTTCGCGTGAAGGCTTTCGGACGGATGGGCCTTTATCTCCAGCTTTCCACTACGAATCCACTCAACGAACTTGTGCACCCCTGTTTCAATGGCGTTGGTATCCGCTGAAGTCTCAAGCTCACGGAGTACCAAATTGGATACCTGCTCTTTGGTGGCAGCGTGCGACGTGAAGTCGAATTCCTTCTGATCCCGTGCCGAGTGGAGTAAATCGTACGCAGTCCGGTCTGTCTTCAAGCCGACCAAGATGCGTATCTTCTCAACGTTCTCCAGCGAAGGATAGAGTCTGTAGAAACCACTGATGAAGAAGTAGCCGACCAAGCAGTCGAAGAAGCGGGTGTCATCGCTGAGCAGTACGCCTAAACGGTCGCGCAGCGTTTTCCCCGACTCATTTGTGATGAAGGTCAAATCTGATGGCACGGTCGCAACGGTCCTCTGTGATTCTCTATGTGGTTCTCTACCTGACCAGCGGCAGGTTCGCGGGTCAGGCGAACGGAAGATGATTAGCGAGCGCCGTTCACGGTGCTTTTCTCTGGCTTAAGCCGCCTCCAAGCACCCTGAAGGACGCTACAAGAGGAATGGATTGCGCCGGTCCCCAGGGGCTGGAAGCCACCTGGCTGGCTCAAACCAAGCCCTCCGGGCTGAAACCGGTACTCATGGTGAAGTTCCGAGAATCTTGCCCGCTGCTCAACCCACCTCGCGTGATGCTGCCAAAATCCCACATGAAGCTCCGGCAATCTTGCATGATGCTGACGAAATCTTGCGTGAAGCGCGCCCAACTTCAGATGAAGTTGATACAATCTTGCGTGAAGCTCAAGGAATCTTGCGTGATGCTTGCCAAGCTTCAGATGAAGCTCCCAGAGACTTCATGAGAAGCGCGCCCGGCTTCAGATGAAGTTGCCCCGACTTCACGTGAAGCTGGCTGGACTTCAGGCGAGGTTGACCGGACTACACGTGGAAACCCGCATCGCCACTGCCGGACGCTTCCTCCAACGATTCAGCCAAGTCCTTGGCCTTGCCAGCACCGCCCAAACCCATGTACTACTTCCCAGAAACACGGCTTGCTGGCGCGGTTGAGGCAACGATGGCATATATCGCGAAGAGCGCAGGGGAAACCTTGGGGATGTCGGAGTTCATCCGCTGCGGGCGATGGGAAGCGCATCGAATGGCGGAAAAATGCCTCAATAGTGGCGGGGAGAAGAGCAAGGAAGCGGCACCCTCCTCCCGAATTGCAGAGACGTACCACGATGTCCCACTGTGAGCCCCACGCCCAAGCATTTCTATTTCGGGATAGCAGCACCACACACAGGGCACAGGAAGTGTTGGAGTTGATCATACTGCTTTTCTTCCATAACAATGGAGGCGTGGGTTCTGCAAGAGGTACAGTTAATCCGTGGCTCGAAAGTTTTGGGTTGCTTCTCGATATCATCAGAGTACCAAACAAACTGATTCCTTCCTCGTCGTTTCGCTTCCTTTACTGCTTTCTCGGCATAGCCGCGGTTGATTGGCATTGCCTCGCGCATGTCGACCTGTGTACCTCCAATGCTTACCGTAAACCTCCCCTTGTCCGCTCCCACGCGCGCCTTCCCCACTGCCTGTACAATGGAAACCGCAAGCCTCTCCACATCTTCCCTCGTCAGCCCGCGCGCCAGCAGGAAGAACTCATCTCCACTTCTGCGAAAAGACAACGCATGGGATCTTTGGCTCTTCAGCCGTAGTATTTCCGAGAGCTTCTGGAGGTACAAGTCAGCATTCTCCTGCCCGTACCGATCGTTCAGTTTCTTCATTTCGTCAACCTCGACGAACAAGAGGTAAACGTTCTCTTCAAGTCGAATTCATGCTCCAGGTTGCATCAAAAGCGAGAAGATTCGGCGACGCAGTTAGGTTATCAATATAGACCTTATCCTTCAACTGCTCTTCGAGTTGATTAAGCGACTTTCGGAGGTCAGGGAATTCGTCAAATAATGGTAGAGTCAGTTTCATGTTCAGCAGATCGGTCTACGCAACAGTAATATCCCATAGGAGTTCATCGATCCGGTCGTCGTTGATCGACTCCACATGACCGTCAGCAAAGGCTATGTTGTTTCTCTGCAAATGTCTCGGTGGCTTGGCTAGGGCCTCGAACCCCCCTGATGACTTAGCGAGCTTTGGATCACTGTCGAAGAATAGGGGTGTTCGCGAGGGATCGACCAACCGACTGACGTGAGCTCCGCTCAAGGCTGCATTCATGGCATACCCATGTTGCGACTCGGACTGAGCCGGGCATGAGAATAGGGCAACGTTGCGAACGTACGGCGTAAGTTGATCACGCCATTTGTTGGCGTCTGGGAATCGTTTTTCATCTGTCTCAAACATCATTGCTGCTAGAGCCAACTGCTTTAGATTGCTCTGACATGCAGCTTGCATAGCCTTGAGACGGGCCGTGTGAAAGACTGGAGTGGGGAAGCCCGATGTTTCCCCGGTCTCCGATTCAAGAAGTCCCCCTGCCATGCTGCTAATTTGCTCCCGTATCGCCTTGACGACGTCGGAGGATACTTCCTGTTCTCGGCGTGCGTGCTCAGAGCGTCTGGCACGCGGAACCACGGTATGCAATGTTTTCGTGAGCTTCTTTTGGAGTTCGGTCAACTGTCTACCAGAAGTGCCATACCGGATGTAACGACGGTTCCTTAAGTCAAAAGGTACGTCGTTCTCGTTTTGTGTGAGCATAATGACTTCTTTGTCGAGAGCCCTTGCATACCCAGCTTCATAAAGAACGTTGGGGTTTCGTCCCGTTAGTTCGGCTACAAGGAGGAGAGCCTCCTGGATAGCATTCTCAACGTCTTCCACGATGTCTTTGTTGTCGAAGATCTCATCTGCCCGGAGGCAGCGGAGGCCCTGAGACTCAACGACCGGTTTTATGGCATCCTCGTAGACCTCGTGAAACTCCTGGCTGAACGGCATCAGCACGAAGACCGTTTCTTGTCTACCAGACATCTAACGCACCTCTCCATTCACGTGTGACACCATGCAGACTGGACTCGTCTGGCTGTCAGAAGGGGAGCGAGGGTCACGCCTAGCATCGTGGGAATCTTGGGGAGCATTTCTGTGCCGGTACAGATACCAACGACCCACACTCCTGTATGGTCTCCATACGTTCGCCACTTCAAGTATGGCTGCATCCGAACTTGCGTCAACTCCGTAAAGCTCTCCCATTGTCTTGCGGAGCGCGTGGTCATAGAGCGGGAACACATCAGGTCTCGCCAGTGCGAAGAGGAGATACATCTCGGCTGTCCATGGACCTATTCCTTTCACCCGAGAAAGCTCCTCAATGACTTGATCATCGCTTTCGGAGTTTAGGGAAGATAGTGGCAGAGAGCCTCGGCTAACTGCCTCACCAAGTTCACGCAGACAAGCGAGTTTTCTGGAGGAGACCCCGGCGGCTTTGAGCCGAGAATCCGGTATCTTCATAAATGCCTCTGCAGTTACAGGTTGCCCATCGAAGAGGTCTCGGATGCGGTGCGATATGGAGGCAGCGGCTTTCATGGACAGTTGCTGGCTGACAATCGCGTCCAGTAGATATGTGAAGCCACCTTCTTTTTGATACAAAGTGCACGGACCGAATCGATGAATCAACCTTGAAAGGGTACTGTCCCTTCCAGCCAACCATTCCGCCACGTCACCACCATGAGCAGAGTCTCTCACTACACGCAGCCTTGAGGAGGGTGGAGAGACTCCTGAAACTTCGCGAGCCAATTGTGTTACGACATCGTTCAGGTGTGATTTGATGTCCTCCGGGGATAGGACCTCAAACTCGATGATGGGTTGGTGCTTGGCTGCAACAACGCTTTCGGTGCCCGGTTGCTCAAGCGAATCGAAAAGCGATGCTTGGCCTTTCTTGGAGTCCATTTGCTCCGGCTTTTGCTGGTTCCTGGCTTGGACGAAATCTCCCATCAGCTCGGTGCCTTTTAGGAAGCGATTAACGCAAGTCCGAATCGCTTCAATGCTATTGTCCACACCAATCCAGTATCTGCCGAGTTCATGGGCGACAGCCGGCGTCGTACCAGAGCCACAGAAACAATCAAGGACCAAATCCCCGGGTCGGGAAGATGCCTGGATAATGCGATGCAAGAGACCGGGATTCTTCTCAGTTGGATAGCCCGTGATCTCAATATTCTGGTTATGCGCATCTCGAAAGTCCAACCAGATGTCTTGTACCCCGAACCCCGGGTTCTCATCGAGGTAAACTTTACGTCTTGGGTTACCGTTTGGCGACCAGTAGATTTCCCCTCTGGCATCCATTTCATCCAGCCTGGAAGGTGGGTATTGCCAATGCTTTCCGGGTGGGGGTAGCATCCCGTGCCAAGGCTTACCGGTCTCGCCTCTCCTGACACCCGGCGCGTGAACAGGAACTTTCATATACCTCCGTCCGGTATCTGGTTCAACATACTGGTACTCTTTGGCGCGTTCGTCCGTCCAGGGCTCCAGCGGTTTGTTCCACAGATAGTTGCAGCTTTTCGTGTAGAAAAGAATGTGGTCAGTAACGTTCCCGTACGACTTGCGGGTGTAGTTCTTTGGGTTGCACTTCTTTCTAGTAATGCAGTTTCGGAAATTCTCCGCACCGAATACCTCATCCATGATTATCTTCATGTGAAAGACCATCTTCTGGTCAAGATGAAGGTATATCGAGCCATCTGTTGCCAGCAATTCTCTCAGGAGCACCAATCGTTTCCGCAAGAACTCAATGAAGGCTGCTCCCACGAGTATGTCCTCGTACGCATGCTCTTGCTTTCGTGAGAAGAAACTGCTTTGGGTCGCGAAAGGGGGATCGATGTATACGAGGCGCACATGGCCTTTCACCTGCGGATCGTGCAGCAGTGAAGAAAGCACTCCCAAATTGTCGGCGAAGTATAGTCTGTTGCGGTGGCTGTGAGGATGTGCCCACAGCGAGACGACTTCCGCTGGTCGGGAGGATAGTATCTCCTGCTCTCGTGTCTTTCCAGAATAGTTAAGGAGGAGATTTTGTTCCTCGACAGGAGTGATCTTATGTGGTACCGGGGTAGCCAATCGTGAACCTCTCAGTCATTTCCTTCGTAGCCACTGTAAAGTGATTCGTTCTGGGATCATGCGAAGAGTCACGACTCTTATCTTTCCTTTCCCTGTCTTCTCGACGTACGCATAATCTCTCCACATAGAACCCAGGAGCAAGCCAGGGCCGTCATTGAGAAAGATGACCTTGGTGTTCGTCCCTCGTTGGGCGGCGTATCCGAGGACCTCCTGCGCGCAATCGCGATATTGTCCTGTTCTGTCATCCTCTTGCGCACCACCACGGTCGCTGTCATACCGAGCCAATCCGATAGCAACAGGTTTTTCCCCGTCAAGGATGACGAAGTCAACAGGGCGGTCAGGCTTTGGGTAGGACTCAAAAACCTCTCCCAGCAATATGTCTTTACCAGCTCGTTCAGGTCCGATCGCTCTGAGATTAGGAAACTGCTCGCGAATGATGGTGAACAATCTCTCCGTCAAGTCGTACCCCTTCTGCCCTCGGTCTTTGTATTCCCAAAGCACCGCGCACAGGGCCTCGTCTGGCATGGGACGCTCGGAAAAGCGCTTCTGCACCTCGGGGATGGGGCGGAATCCCTTCCCAAAGTTGTCGCAGATACTCCTGGCTGCGCTCTTCTTCTTCAGCATTTCGACGGGGGTTTCCGGGCTAACGTATTTTCGGAACACTCGACAAATCTGAATTCACATCCACTGAGGGGAGACTTCACTGATAGCCATGAACAAATCCATGGATGAATGGGATCTCTCCAGCATTTGCCCGAAGGTGACAAGGACAGGTTTATAGAGCTCGCAAGCCAGAGGCAAAATGTCAGGATAATATTCTCCCGTCGAAAGAGTGATCCATAAATGACCATCCTTCTCGAAGTCGGCAAATGACTTATCCTTTTTCATCGCATCCCTCTCGTTCGTGCCTCGCTTCTCGGACGTTCATCCAGTATTTCAAAAGTGGCGCCATCTTAGGCTGTGAAGTCAGTAATGTCAAACCGAGTGCACGGATATGGGGAAACAGGGGTCAGTCATTTTGTCTCGACCCAGCTTTCCCCCCTTGCGCCGCAACCCGATGCCGCGTCAGCCTCACCGCCGCCGACCGGAGTACCCCAAACCCCTCGCACACTCCCACGACCGCATCGCTCCGCAGATTCCCCCGATCCATCGGGGGGACGACTCTCAGGAAGCCAGCCCATGAAAAAGGAATACCCCATTCTCGGGCTATGCTTGTTCCTGTTTCAGCCGCTGTGTCAACCAGTCTCGACGACCTAAATCCACCGCCTACCTGTCGGGCAGTGTCGATCCAGCCGTCCGGACCCCTGGGTTTGCGAGTCAAGGGTTGGAGGAGCATCGCGGGAGCCGGTCTTGCCGGTGATTCCCCGCGTACAGTGCCTCTCGATTCTTCAGAAGCCGTGCTGCCGCTCTCCCCAGGTTACAGCCGTGTCGGTGGTGGGGTTGGCGGGTGTCTTTGACCGTTA
>MNXM01000045.1 GCA_001872605.1 Armatimonadetes bacterium CG2_30_59_28
TTTTCTTGGAAAAATGTTTATTGCCCATCACGCACCGATTATAATGTAAGCCATCTCAACTCAGCAATTGCCTCGCCTGAGGCAGGCTGAGCAGTCACCGATGTTCACGAGGCGATTGGATGCAGAGCTCATGGGCAGGAACGGTCTCCGCCAAATGTATGGCCGGAATTCTCACTTGCGCGCTTCTGCCAATAGCACCGAAGCTCGCCAGGGCTGAAGATCAGTTACCCATCAAGCGACTGCAGGTGTATCAGATAGACGCGCCTCCGTCGCTCGATGGGAAGATGGACGATGCCTGCTGGAAGGAAGCCACACCCACGGGCGACTTCGAGGCGTACCAGAAGGGCGGCCCGGCCAAGTTCCGCACCCGCGCTTGGCTCTGCTACGACGTGGAGAACCTGCATGTCTATTTTCAGTGCTTCGACCCGGAAATGAAAACGGTGGTCGGCAGGCGTCCGCAGGACAAGGTCGATGAGGACATCTGGCAAGATGAAGAGGTGGAGTTGTTCTTTGATGTGACCAACCAGCGCAAGGACTACTTCCAGCTCATGTGTTCGGTCCTCGGCACCAAGTGCGACATGAGCAGCGTGGTCGGCACACGCTGGCATGGGGATCGTCGAGAACCCGGCAAAGGCTGGAAGGCGGCGAACTTCCGCGACGACCAGGCCTGGTATCTCGAAATCGCCATCCCCTTCACCATCCTCCGGCACAAAGAAGAGCTGGCCGCAACACCGCAGCCGGGCGATGTGTGGCCGGCCAACTTCTACCGACATGTCTGTCGTACTGGCGAATTCATCAACTGGAACGTCGCCACCCTCGGGTTCCACCAGCCATCCCGTTTCGGGGAGTTGGAGTTCATGGGGCTCCGAGGCGCTCCCCGCCCCAAAGTCAGCGTCGATCCCGGTGAGTTGTCCTTCGGCAGTAATGCGGTGCGATGCCGCGTCGACAACACGACACAGCAGCAGACGTCGGTTACAGCCACCGTGCAGTTGGCGGCCGAAGGCGCACCGATGCGCAATATCGAGCATGAAACACGCGTTAATCCGGGAGAGGCGGCAACGATGGAAGTCCCCTATTCCATACAGCAGGGAGGGGACTGGAATATGTTGGTGCGCATCGCATCAGACAACAAGCTGCTACTGGTTGGTCGGGCAACGAAACGACTGCCATTGGTGGACGACATCCTTGCCGGCTTGTTGCGGGTCGGGAAACGCGGCAACCAAATCATCGCCAAAAGCGCTTTCCCCGACGCGGCAAAGTCGGGACTGCGCGCGCAGCAGTCGCAGTTGGCTGAACGCATTCGGGCGTTCTCTGCTCAAATGAACAACAAGTCGTCCATCAGCAAGTCGCAATGGACGACGATTCTCGAAGGCGTCACCTCCCTCGGCGAAGAGTCCCGTGAATTTGTCCGCCAACTCGCGTACATGGACGCAGACAACCGGCAATCCGGCGCAGGGGCGAAGTCTGGGTTTCTCGTGACCGTCCACGATTCCCTTGAGCATGTGTACACCGACACGGCAGCAGGGACATCGCCCGGCGCCACCGTTCCATTGACCGCGATGCGCGCCGAGGGTGAGAGCTTCCAAGTCGCCGTCTCAGCCCTGTGGAAGGGAGTGCGCAACGCGCGCGTCTCCGTTTCAGCGCTCGTCGGGCCCGATGGAACGCCGCTCCCCGAAGAAAACGTGAGTGTCTCGTTAATTGGCTACCTGAAATCTGAGCGCGACCCGAACGGCCCGGCGGACGCGCGGGAGTGGTTCCCCGACACGCTGCTGCCGAACGCGGCGCGTGACATCCCCGCATACACGACGCAACCTTACTGGGTGGACATTATCGTGCCGCGTGACGCGCCACCGGGAGTCTATGGAGGACGCGTCACAGTGGAAGCAGGCAGCGAGCGGCAGACGATTCCTGTGGAGTTGACCGTTCGCGATTTTGCGCTGCCGGAAGTTCCGTTGCTCCAAAACGACTTCTGGATTTCGACGCACGGTCTCGGCTGGTGGAAGTACCCACTAACGGTGGAAAAGATGGAGGAGGTCTACCGCATCGCGCAGCGGAATCGCGTCAGTGCCATGCCCTCGTTCTTCATTCACATTTACTCGAAGCTGAAGATCACGCGCGTGGCAGAAGAGCGATACGAATTCGACTTCTCCGATTTCAACCCCTACCTCCTCGCCGCCAGAGAGCACGGCGTTACCGCCTGGAACCCGAATCTCGAATGCAATCAGGGATGGGCTTCCTTCTTCTGCGGGGGATACGGACCCGTCAAAATTCACGACGCGGAGTCCGGGAATGTGTCTGAATTCGCGAATTGCTGGGGTCAGCCCCCGAAGACCATTCCGCTGGAGGACATCTGGACGAAGACGCCACTGTTTGAGCAGTTCTGGAAAGCGTACGTGAAGAACCTGAAAGAGATCGACCTGTTGGCTTCTGCTTGGTACGAATCCGTGGATGAGCCGAACGATGTCACGCGCATGGACCTGCTACTGTTGATTCACAAGCAGCTCAAACAATGGGTGCCGGAACTCAAGCTGATGAGTTGGGGTACGTATCCCGCCCACCACTTCGCGCGTGCTCGTGGCCTTGTGGACGCCTGGGCGCCGCAACTGGGATGGTACTGGGACGTGAAAGACACCATGCAGAAAGATCAGAACGAAAACGATATCGCGCAGAAGATCTATACGTGCGGATCGCAGGGGAAGAACGAGAAGGGCGGCTACACCCCCGATGGTTTTGTGCGCGACCCCAACATCTCGCGTCGCATCGTTCCCTGGATGTGCCACAAGTGGGACATCAAGGGCTACCTCTTCTTCGCCATGAACCCGTGGCCCCAGATGAGCGAGAAGGACCGCATCTTCGAGCCTGAAACCCAGCCTTGGCCCACCGTTCGACAGTTCTCAAAGACTCCTTGCTACGATCTGATCATCCCCGGTCCCGACTACACCTTCCACGAGAGCATCCGTCTCAAGGCGTTCCGCGATGGGATGGAGGACTACGACTACTTCGGGATCCTCGCCGAACTGACAAGTCAATTGGGGCGGCACGGCGGGCATGACCGGCTTGTCACGAAGGCCAAGTCTGCACTGATGGTCGGGAATGACATCGTTACTGACCCGTGGACGTACACCTTTTCATCCGACACGCTTCTCAGGCGGCGCGCGGCCGTGGGGGACTTGGTTGAGGAGGTTGCTCACGCGCTTCGGAGAGGACTTTAGGGCAAGTGTAAGCGACTGAAGAACAAGGCACCGGCACGAGGGGAGACCATGCCTGCAATCAGAATTCGGGCAATGCGCACGGACGACATCCCGTTCGGCATGCGCCTGAAGGAATCCGCAGGCTGGAACCAGACCGAGGCCGACTGGCGACGCTTCATCGCGCTGCAACCGGACGGCATCTGGGTTGCGGAGTTAGCTGGGCGAGACGTGGGGACGACCGCAACGTTCATCTTCGATACCATTGCGTGGATCGCCATGGTGCTGACGGCGCAGGCGTTTCGGGGGCAAGGCATTGCCACAGCGTTGATGGAACATGCCCTCCGTTGGCTTGACCGGGACGGCATCGACACAATACGGCTCGACGCAACACCACTTGGGAGGTCGGTCTACGCAAGGCTTGGTTTTGTGGCGGAGGGTGAGGTCGTCCGATACGAGGGTACGTCCAGACAGGTGACGCCTGCAACCCCGGTCACGCGGCTAACGGGACCCGATGGGCTGCCCGGCATCGCCCAACTGGACCAGGAAGCGACCGGCACCAATCGTCGGCGTCTGCTTGAGTTGATGTGTGCGGAAGCGGAGGTGACCACGTTGGGCATCCGTGTAGATGGGGAACTCAGCGGGTATGCGATGGTTCGCCCCGGGACCCGCGCAGTTCAAATCGGCCCCTGCATCGCCCTCGATGAGCTGTCGGCGATCTCCCTGCTCAACGCTGCGGCGGCGCACGCATCGGGTGCGCCAACCTTCATCGACATCCCCCTCGGTAACCGTCCTGCTTGTCGATGGGCCGAAACCGCCGGGCTATCGGTTCAACGCACCTTCACACGCATGAAACGCGGCAAACCGGTCCGCGAGAACCTTGAAAGACTGTGGGCCGGTTCGGGACCGGAGAAAGGATGACGGCTTCGCCCCAGGCGCAGCCACACTCTTGCTCTACTGCGAAGGGTGCGGTAACTCACGCTCTCAACGCGCTGGTGGAGAACATCCTTGGACACCGCTCACGATGGTTCCCTCACAGCCCCCTCCAGCCTCTCCAGCGTCTCATCGATCTCCGCGTCCTGGTGACTGAAATTGACGTAGCTGACACTGTACAGTGACACGCCGTTGCGGTACGCGGCGCGGAAGAATCTCTCCTGTAGGTCCGCGGGGCCTTTGGGGTCGAACGACAGCAGCGGACACGACCAGAAGCCCTTCGCAGCGGCTGGCAGGTCGTATTCCCTGAAGAGCGCATTCACTCCCTGCCACAGCTTCTCCCCGTGTCGCCAGATGTGGCCGACGACGTCTGCTCCCAAATACGTTGTGATGGCCGCCTTTGCCGCGGCAAGGGTCAGCGTCTCCCCCGCATACGTGGACGAGATGATCGCCTTGTCGAGCTTGTCCATGATCTCCGCTTTCCCGCAGTAAACGGACAGCGGCATTCCATTCGCCACGCCCTTGGCGAACACTGCCAGGTCGGGCACGACACCAAAATACTCCTGCACCCCTCCAATGGCGATGCGGAACCCGGTAACAATCTCGTCGTAGATCAGCACCGCGCCGTGTCGATCCGTCAATTCCCGGAGGAAGGGATAGAAGGTCTCGCCCTCGCTCATCCGCGCATAGTCTGCCGCCACGACCAGCGCCGCAATCTGATCTGCCGACTTGGCAAAGATCTCTTCGAGTGCCTCCCTGTCATTCCATCCACGTACGTGATGCAGGGCAGACAGGGCCGCCGGCACTCCCGGCGGAACCGAGTCAGACACCGTCCCCGGAAGTGTGCTCCCCCCGCTGGAAAGGGCATTCAACCACCCGGAGTAACCAATGTGGACAATGTGATCTCTCCCGGTGTGGCATCGCGCCAGCCGAATGCACGCAGCGATGGCTTCGCCTCCGGTCTTCAGGAACCGCGCTCGCTCCGCGCACGGAATTACCTCGCAGAGCATCTCTGCCACTTCGCCCTCAAGTGGATGCGGATGACCGAAGATGATTCCCGCCTCCAGTTGCTTCCGGATAGCTTCGTCCACTGCGGGGAACCGGTAGCCCAGCGTAACCGGGCCCAGGCTGTTGCGGTAGTCGATGTATTCCTTGCCGTCCGCATCCCACACGCGGCAACCATTGCCTCGGACGATAACACCCGGTTCGTCGGGCATGTAGGGAGCAGCCTTCGAGCAGGTGCTGCTGCCCCAGGGGACAACGGCTTTCAGGCGGTCCGCCCACTGTTGGGATGCGGTCATGCGTTGTTCATCTCCTCAGTTACCAGTGGATTCTCTAATCTGGTTCGCTTCCATTCCGACAAGTATCTGCCTCAGGTAGTCCCGACCAAACGTGAGGCGCTCCATCATCTGATCAAGGTACGGGACCGCCTCATACTCCTCCGGATCAGGAAGCTGTCCCGTCTGAACACGCTGCTGGCATTTCCACACGATTTGGATGACCCGCGCCAGTTCCTCCCGTGTGAGGTCTGGGTGCAGCAAAAGCCAGCGCGCATGGAAGACCGCGAAGTCGAACAGCCACTTGTGATCCTCAATCGACAACGGCAGGTTGGGGGAGTATTCAGCGAGGATGGGCAATATTTGCTCCCAATCCAGCGCGCCCTGCCCGGGCGGCCTGCCTTGTCGTCGGTAACCCTCGTCGATGAAATAGACGATTGCGTCTTTAGTGTGTGTCAGGTGCGTATAGGGCGCGGCGCGACGGGCGGCGAGCACCGGGTCCTCTGCATGACAGAGGACATTCGCGGTGTCCAGGCAAATGCCCGCGATGTCGGGCCCAACCGCCTCGATCAGCCGCACCAGCTCAAACGTTGTCGTGTCGCCATGCGTCTCCAGATTGACGCGGCTCTCATGCTGCCGCAGCACAGGCCCCAGACTGACGATGAACTCCGCCGAGTCCAGCAGGTGCTGCGTCCACGGGACAAGGTGTTCGTACCTCTCGTCCCCGCCGCCCAGAGAGGCGTGCAGTTCATGCCAGCCGCAATCTGCTGCTGCCTCGATTTGCCGCGTCATCTCCAGGCGATGGTCGTCCAGACTTTCTTCGCCGAGAAGGTGCGGGTTGCACGTGGGGATCGAGACGTGCGTATACAGCCCCATTGAGTCTGCCTGTGTTCGCACCTCCTGCAGCTCTCCCGGGTCCAGTTCGCGGCTCAGGCTCCGCAGACCGCCGAACTGCGCGCCCTCAAATTCATTCTTCTTCAAGAACTCCAACGTCTGGAAGGGGTCCAGGTTCAACTCACGAATGGTGAAGGTGTCGATGCCAACTCTCAAATCTTGAACTCCAATAACTCCGCAGCGTTTCTCCAGCAAATCTTCTCGTAGACTTTTTGGGTGATTGTTCCGGCAGCCACAGCCTCGTTCAGGAAGTCGAACAGTGTCAGCTCGTTACCCGGATCGCAGATGTCGGTGCCGAAAAGCAGACGGTCTTGGAACTCCTCGAGAAACGCGTATCCAAACGCAGGGTCGCGGCTGATAGCGTTGTAGCCGCTCCCCGCGGCAGGAGACAGGTCGCCGTACAGGTTCGGGTACTTGCGCAACATCCGCACAACCGCTCCCCCCTCTATCACCGGACCTTTTGGGTAGCTGTTGCGGTCTTCCTCGTTCAGATCGCCGCTGATTTCGGCCCAGAAGGGCTGCGAGTGGCCAATGAAGCAAAGATCTGGGAACTTCTGCAACGCGCCTTCCAGCAGTGGCAGACCGCGGTGATCCACAATTCCGTAAAACCCACCTTGCTGCGGGGCAATGTGGAACAGCACTGGCAGGGCGCACGCCTCCGCGTGGCGGAAGAGGTTCTCCATCAGAGGGTCGTCAAAAGGGAGGCTGGCCGTGATCTCACCGATTCCCTTACAGCCGCTGTCTTTGTGGAAGTTCATCAGATACGACAGGTCGGCCTCCGAAGAGTTTGTCAACTGCCGCGGGTCGATGTTCATGAAGGGGACAAAGAAGTCCGGGTACTTCTCAGCGATCGCCACCGCCTCCCCCACGGACTGAATCGTCTGTTGCGCTTCGGGACTAACAATCGGCAGGATTACTGCCCGAACAACGCCACGCGGTTGGAGAATCTCCATCAACTCCTCCGGCGTGGCAAAACATCCCCCCGCGCCGCGCCGGGGTTCGGGGAAAATCCGTGTGTGGACGTGGATATCGATAAACATGAGGGCACTCCTGCGGAAGTATCAAGTGTCAGGTGTCAGGTATCATTCTTGCGCTACGCGGCATATTGCCTCAATGCTCTCCCCTCGGATCGGTGGCCGCGCGGTAATGGGAGTTCGTGAAGCAACTTCCAGAAACCATCGACGGCGCGTGATCTCATCTAGTGCATCCGTTCGTAAATTCTTCCCCATTAGACGCCGGATCGCTTCAGCGTCCGGTAGCTCACACAACTGACTACCGAGCGCCAAGAAAGGACATCTTTTCTCCCCTTTCAACCCGTGTTCGGCACGAACACCGGTTGAAAGGGGAGAAAAGGAGGGTAGCCTTCAT
>MNXM01000339.1 GCA_001872605.1 Armatimonadetes bacterium CG2_30_59_28
CGTGTAGCTGCCTGTGTGAGCTACCGGAAGCTGAAGCGATCCGGCGTCCTTTTGTGGGGGAACTTCCAAAACGATGCACTAGTTTACCGGATGTGGCTCACGGTGTCAAGTGTGTCTGAGAGTCAGCCGCGACGCGGGGGTAGTAGATGGGACCCCAGTCGATGGAAACCGGCGCGCCGAGGGCGTAGATTACGAGGCTACCCTGATCATTATGCCGGTGGTCGGTGAGGGTGTCGCCGTTGACGAAGAAGACCGCGGTCTCGTTGGGCGTCTCTCAGCCGTGGCGCAGGACCGAGTGCCACCCCTTGAATTGAGCGTCACCGAGGTTGGGCGATGTGGCGAGGAGGGCTGGGTCGATCTTCGTAACTATTCATCTGATGGCACGCTAACTTCGTTTGCCAACCTTCCTCCGCAAACTGCGGACTCACAGAGTCCGACATGTCCGCTATTGTGTAGGAAAGTAGCGTCGAAGTTGCGCACGAAGTTGGCGTAGCAATGGCTTCGCGTGCTGCGGACTCACAGAGTCCGAACTGAAGGAAACAGAGCGCCCTATAGGGAAAGTAGGTAAATAGTTACGAATCGCATGTTGGCGGCGTAGTACTGGGTGGGCATCAGACGCTGGAACGACAGCCGAATCGAAGCCACGCGTTGCTCTCCCTCGGGGCGAGTATCCACCGCAACGCCACTGAGTCCCGGCGTGCTCAGGCGAGACGCGCGCCCGGCGTCCAGCACCTTACGGGATTTCGGCCACATCTCGCCAGTATTGATGTCGCGGTAGGAGTAGAGTTCCCCCTTCCGGGTGGTGTATGTCAGCTTGACTCGGACTACCGGCGGGCCGCTCTCCAGCAACTCGACTTTGTCCAGCCTCTCAACGGCGCAACTCGACGGCTTGCTCGGATCTTTGGGTGGATCGAAGTAGTTCGGCCCTGTGCCGGTCCAGGTCCCGTCGCGGTAACGAATTCCCTGGATGGGTGCGAGCACGCCCTGCGGATCGCCGGACGACTTGGTGACGCGCAGCGCGACAAGGCTGTTCGCCAGTTCGTACAGGTTGCCGACGGTCGTCAGCTTGACAGCTTCGTTTCTTGGCGCCACCGGCTTGCCGATGACGAGCTTCCACGACTTCGTCGCGCCTGCGGGAAGGTCGGTCAGCACGGCAATCTGCCCGTTCGACATGAGTTAGAAGGGGGCGGGATTGCCGTCGTCACTAACAAGCACGGACGTCGTCGGGGCTGCCTGCGTTCTCGGAGGCGCGTCGAAGCAAACGATCTGGCGCGGATGAGTCACGCCGAAGCGTTCCTGCAGCATGAAGGTCTGGGGAGCATTGGTTTGCCCCGCGCCTGCGACAGGGCTTGTGAAGAGCAGACTGCCCGCGATGATGCACAGGAAAATGAGATTGTAAACCGATGATCGATCCGGGTTCAGGGAGGGATGTTCCATAGGATGCAGGCCTTTCCGGTTAAGACTGTGGATTCATGCGCGCGGTAGAATGCTATCACGGCATAAAGCGGACAGGCAACGCGAGTTTACACGATTCCACGGGCGTGCTACTGTCTGGTCGGTATGGGTGAGAGCGGAAGGAGGCACTCGATGATGAGCAGGTTTGCGGGTCTCATCTTACTGCTGATGTTGTCTATCAATGACGGGGTGACAAGGGGTGACAGCAACGCGGCCAGGCCATCCAACCCCGCAGAACGCGTCCTCACCGGCTGGGGAGGAGGCAAGGCGGATGAGGTGGTGGCGCCTGCCGCGGCGGTGGGGTTCTCGGAACTGGTGGTGCATCACGAAGACGCGGCGAGTTTCACACGGTTCATCGAGTTGGGCAAACAACACGGCATCGGCATCTACGCCTGGATGTTCCTGGGCGACCTCCCTGCGTGGAAGAAAGCTCTCCCTGATGATGACCCTCCGTGGCAGGTGATGAACTCCGAGGAACAGGAAGCCCTCCAGCGCATCAAGGCAGACAAGACTCCCGGCAAGTCCAGTTAC
Source organism: Armatimonadetes bacterium CG2_30_59_28 (assembly GCA_001872605.1). Classification (GTDB taxonomy): domain Bacteria; phylum Armatimonadota; class Abditibacteriia; order CG2-30-59-28; family CG2-30-59-28; genus CG2-30-59-28. The sequence continues at coordinate 1,987 of MNXM01000339.1, forward strand.
CAGTTTGGTGGAGAACCGGTCAACGAACTGGAGGTGCTGGAGACGCCGTTGCTGTGCTTCCACGATCAGCGCGTCACGGAGGCGTTCAAGAAGCAGTTTGACGAGATGTTGGCCTTCCCCGGCATCCGCGGGATTGCCTTCGACTACATCGGCTACCAGAACTATCGCTGCTGCTTCTGCCCCACATCACAGAAGCAATTGGCCGACTACCGGAAGAAACATCCTAAGCTGTCCGCGCAGAAGGCGTTGCAGCGGTTCTCACTGGAAACGCTGGTGGACTTCAACAACCGCCTGGCGGCTTACATCTATTCCGTGAAGCCGGATGCGAAAGTGATCGCCCATGTTTATCCCGTCTACCTCCCTGAACTGCTGTACGGCAACCGGCTCGATCTGGACGTCTGCGCACAGACGGCGGCGTGGTTCTTTGAGCCGTTCTGGAGTCTGGAGAAGATCAGGACCTATTCCCGCATCATTGCGAAGAAGGCCAACCGCTACCATTCACGCCCCCGCGGCGCGGCCTTGGTCGGTTACTACAACTCGCCTGACAAATACTCACTGAAGTCAAAGGAGCGATTAGCGGCAGAACTGCAAGCCATTCTTGACGGAGGATGCTCGCGCGTCCACGTGTGTTCCTTCAACGCCGTGCTTGGCAACCCTGAGGCCGCCGAGGCGTTCCGCAATTTCTTCGGGAAACGGACGCGCGGCGAGTGATGGCGAGATCACGCCGCTTTCTGCTTGAGGGAGTAAAGCTCCTCGGCATACGTGGTAATGTGTGAGCCGTCTGAGAATTCAACGCTGGCGCGCGACCCATCACCGTCGATTCGTATGGCAGTGAAGCGGATCGTCGCAGGAGAAGCAGCGGTGACTTGGAGTTGTTCAGGTCTTACTGCTTCCAGCAACCCCTTTGTGGTCCCACCTTCGTCCACAATCTCAATGTCGTAGGCCTCACACGGGGTAGTGTAGACTTCGACCACCGCTCCTTTCTGTCCCTGTCGGAATGACGCGACTGGCTGGGTCAGCACGATGGTATCGTATCGTTTTGCCTTTGTCATATCCATCACCACCACTAAACGATGTACATCGTCACCAGGCGCGGTGCATCTGCGAATGCTCCGTCCGCCAAACGGTCATATTGCCAGATGGTTTTCACCGGGACCGTTCGTCCGTTTGGCCCGGTAATGTCAATCACAACTTCACACTTCCTGCCGAAGTCCGTCTCGCTGATTGATGCCGCTTCGTGCATCGGAAGCCCGATCAGAATCTCTCGTTTTAGCCGCTCCCAATTTGACAGATCGAACCCCAGTGAGCGCGCAAACACTTGTGCCTTGTGTTGCCCGCGTTCGTTGTTCGGATTGAGAGCATAGTCCACCAACTTGCTGTCCTCAATCACCGCCGGCTCATAGTTGGGCAACTGGTTCATCATATTGGCTACACCATTCTACCTCAACTTGTGGAGAGACATCCACTGTGACATGGGCATAGCCGAGAGTTATTCCTCCACCTTAACCGTCGCACCCTCACCATACGTTTGTTTGGATACCTTGCCCCGGTCGAGGGTCACGACGAAACCGCCACTTCCTTCGATCAGTGTTCCCGCCACCACGAACCGTGCCCGGCCTTCTGCGTTCGACACGGAGACTTTGCCGGATCTGCAATACCGAACCGATGCAGCCATGCCGTCGAACTCCACCTTCTCGTCGTTGAATGAGAAGCGAGATGGAGAAAGAAACGCATAGTCGGTCGACACGGGCGTCTCCACCTTTACCACGTTTTCCGAAAGGCGCGCAAAAGTTGCTGGCGGTTCGCCTTCCTTCAGACGCGGATAGAGTACGACCATGTATCCCCTCCCTGGCGGCTGTTGAATGCGCAGCAGCAGTTGCGTCTCCTGCAGTTTGCCGTCGGGATGGAACTGGGGATCGAAGCCCATCAGTCTGCGGTACGGTTCCTGAGTGGGACCGTATTTGTCGGTGTTCGGCTCGAAGGTGGTTGACGTGTTGACGAAGACGTCCATATCGACGAGACACTGTCCGTCGTAGTGAAACAGGTTGCTTTCCCGTTGCATGGACTTTGCGAGGAACCAGAGATTAAGTTGCGTGGGCTCGGTGGGTGTTCCTTCGAAACCATCCCGCAAGACGAAGTAGTTGGGTCCTTTGGGATCGGCGTCTTTCAGAAACAGCATCTGTCGCTGCCACACCGTCATCGGGATCATGGACTCTGGCTTGTCCCAGAGCGCGATGGTCTTCGCCCAGTCCTCGCCTTCCTGTTTCGCCTACTGTTTCCCGCGCTCATCCAGGAGGGGATATTCCGTCGCCATGGGGAGCAACTGGTTCGTCTCCCGCACCGCGCGGAAATACTCCACCTCCGGCGTGAAGGTGACTGTCTCCACCTCGATGCGATTCCGTTCCGGCGCCTCCATTTTCATGTCAAAGGAGACGCGGTTGCGGAGCCACGGGCGGTTGTACATGGGGAAGTAGCCGTTGCCAAAGGTTAGATGGATCGGCTGCCCCTTGGCGTAAATGGAATAGGCCATGTGATCGGTCTCGGCTTCGTAGTGGCCCGAAGCATTTCCCGGCGAAAAAGTGCATGAAGGTCTCGTAAGGCGTGCCAAACCCATGCCGGAAGATGACGCCGTAGTCCTTGAACCAGCCGCTCGTCAATTCCGGTTGTTTTTCTTCAACGATGCGAATGCGCACGCCGTCCGTCGCCGGTCCCGACTTCCCCGGCAGGATGTGCGGTAGGTCGCAGAACCATTCGGCGGCACATCGGCGAAGAACCAGACATTGCACGACCTGATGGATCCGTCTTCGTGTCGCTTCACGTCACTGGTCTGCGACGGGACGGGCTTTCCACTCTCGTTCTCCACGCGGGCAACCGCAACGCCTGTCAACTGCCCTTTGGGGAAGTTGAGGGTATCATGGACCAACTCGTCCGTCCACTCAAAGCCGAGATAATCGGTGAGGGTGACGACTCTTGGTCGAAGTACACCGTCGGCACTCGATCCGCATAGTGCTGCTGCCGACAATAGCAGGACTGCAAATGCCCTGGTTCTTCTGATCATGAATCAAGCTTCCCTCTCATTGCTCGATTTCCTCAAACGCCACATCATCAAAATACACCGTCCCTCGTTCGCCGGAGAAGTGCATGTGAATCCAAGTGTAGAGTACATCGTTCGGCCATTTCAGCTTGGCGTCGGAGTTCGCCGGGCCGATGGTGGTCTCGAGGGTCTGCCATCCCTGCGTAGGGCCGTACATGGGAAATGCCCACGCCCACGTTCCCGCGCCGTCGGGCATGGTGCACTGTCCGCCCTTCGTGCTCACGGCGTAGCCGCCGAAGGTGCCAGTGATTTTCTTGTTGGTGAAGACCTTCATGCTCACCCGGTAGGTCTTGCTGGGGTCAACGTAGACGTTGCGAGGAATCCGGATAAAGGCGCGGTTAGTCTCCAGAGTCACACCCGCGCACCACTCGCCGACCTTTGTCGCGTCATTGGGTAACGGGTTCCCCTTGTGCAGCGCAACCTTGACGTTAGCAACGTCTTCGGGGAACACCGTCTGTTTACCCGATTCGAAGTCGCCGTCGGAGAAGACGTTCAGCGAAGGGGATTCCACTTTCCCCTCCTCAATCTTCCTGTCTCCCAGAGACAGTCTTCCCGCATCCCCCAACATGAGGACCGGCGTCTTCCCGCGTTGCTGAATCAATCCGGCTGTGCCCTCGAAGACAATGTTGCCTTCCTTGTAGGAGAAAGGAGTTGCACTGAGAAAGACGTGGTCAAGTCCCGCGGAGGTCTCGACCTTGACGCCCTTGCCATCAGCAATAGGCGTCGCCACCGGAGGTTTCTCCGACTTGAGTCGCGGATAGACAACCACCATGACTCCTCGCTCTCGCTCCAGCCTCGCGATAAGTCCGGTTTGAGTGGTCGCAAGCGGCCCCCAACTCATGTTCAAGAAAAGCCCGGGACCGCTCCTACGGGTTCGGTCTTCTGTTGTCAGCGCGATTCCCCGCGGCCGCGTGAAGAAAATGTCGGTGTCCACGTCTTCCTTCCCTTCCACCAGCGCGCGGTTGCCTGCGGGAGTAACCCTGCTCGCCGTCAGCCACAGCCTCCAGGTGGCGGGCGCGGGTGCGGCGAAGCTATCGGCGATGACGAAGTAGTTCGGCACCATGGAATCGGCGTCTTTGACAAACGCCACCTGCCGCGTCCATCCCTCATTGACTCCGCAGACATAGTTGAATTGGGGAGTAGGTTTGAACGTCTTCCCCTGCATCACACCGTTGCCACCGATGGGCGTCTCCGGCATGTTGTGGTCGTCCTGTGGCGCGTAACCGTAGTAGCCAAAGTCGTCGGCGATGATTCGTCCCTTCCCCCAATCGTCACGCTGCCGGAATCGTTGTCGTAGTGGGCGTGGTTGTTTCCGACGATGAGATGCAGTTGCGTCTCGCGGTCGCCGCGGAAGCCGGTGCGCAGCATCACTCCGGTCTCCGGGAATAACTCACTCCCGTACGCGGGCGCCTTCTCCGGGATGTCCGGATCGAGCAGCATGGTGCGGTAACCTGCGAGGGTAGCGAAGAATCCCCCGATGCCGGGCTGGGGGTAGGAGCCTTGCTGTCGCCACATCCATTGCATGTTGGATGCGAATTCCGGGTCCTTGTCCTTCCAGAGGTAAGCGACATGAGCGAACTCCGAGCTTGGCTCAAACATGTAGGAGTTGCCAATGGCCGGACGATGGCGAATGCCGTTGATACGCGCATCGGGAGGAGTGGAAATCTTCGCCATCCACTCGATCACCTTCTTCATCTTGGGATCGAACAGGTAGTCGTTGAACCCGGCATTGTGCGCCATGAGGAAGCATCCGAGCATGGAATCGAAAGAGACCATCGCATAATGCGGCGCTTCCAGCCAACCGCCGTTTGCGTCGGACCAGGTGTCCAGTTGCACTTCTTTCAGTTCCTTCATGCCGCGAGCGACCCATTCCTTCGCCTTCGGGTGCGTCGGAAGAAAGCAACCGATCGCAGACTGATACGCCGCGACGGTGGTGGTCGTGTTCGGGTTGGCCGCGAAGCCGCTCTCGGGAGACCAATAGTCGTCGCTGTTGACCGTGTACCCGATGAAGGTAATCTGCGCGAGCAGACGCTCCCGCATTTCAGGAGTCACCTGTTCGGACGCGAGGGCGACATCCAGAACGTTCAGAGCGATCAGGACGCGTGTCTGATGGTGCGGCGCAAACCCATGAGCGACGTGGTCTTCCTGGTTCAGGTACATGTTGACATTGTCCTGCACCCAGGGCACGACGGTGTCGAGGAGATGCTTGCCCAACTCCGCGTCGCCGGTCCCGAGGAAATAGCTGAGGAACCCGTCAAGGTTGTGGAAGTGGAGTTGGTTGGAACGATACCCCGCCCGTAGTTTCTCATCGGCCTGAAAGGACTTGCGGAACTTATCCACTTTCTCCTTGTTGACGAAGAGTCGCGGATAATTCTAACCAACTTTCAAGTTGAGACTAACTATCCAAGGCCATGCAGTGAGACTCCGGAGACCGACGGTGTTGGCTGCCAAGCGAGGGAGACCTGTCTGCAGCTGGGTAAGGACTCCTTCCATGGAATCAAAGACCCGGTTGGGGAACTCCTTTTCCCGCAGCTCATCCCAGACATGCTCCTGCGGATTGAGCTCTGGAGAATAACTGGGCAATCGGTGGAATCGGATATTCTCCGGGATACGGAGATCCTGG
>MNXM01000282.1 GCA_001872605.1 Armatimonadetes bacterium CG2_30_59_28
GCGTCCGCCAGTGGCGACGGAGGATGAAACAGGAGAACCAGGACAAGGTGATTATCTTCGTGGGAGACAAATACGGGATTCTGCACGTAGCGGAGTTGGCGGTGCTCACGGGAGTGCGCCTGAAGAAGATTCCGCCGGAGTTAGGCACGAGGGATGACATCTTGCGCCGCTACGGGGTGGAAAGGGGGTGAGCTTATGATACAATCCCAGGTTCCCCCAACCTTTCGTTTATGCCTGGCCGACCCCAGGGCGCTGATTGCCTCCAAGCGTCACAAATCTTACTTACACCCGCCCCGTCCACCAGGATTGAGTATTCACACACGTTGTGATAGAGTCTGTTGGCGTCGTGAGTCAATCCCATGCCCGCGCGAAGGAGGGAAGTAACCGCTGCAGCTCTTTCTCATCAGCTTTTTGATTCTGTTCCTGGAGTTGGCGTGTATCCGTTTTCTTCCGGCGTACGTCAAGCTGCTCAGCTATTTTGCGAACACGGTCCTCCTCGCCTCGTTTCTGGGCATGAGCGTGGGCTGTTTGACTTCCCGCCGAAAGACCCGCCTGATTCACGCCGTACCCGCCCTTCTCTTCGTGGTGGCAACTCTCGCGGCTGTGTTCTGGGTGCTGGGCAACTTTGAGAAGGCGGCGATTCGTCTTTCGCCTCAATCCTCCCAGACGGTCGTGTTCTTCGGCGCAGACCAGGCCGCAAAGGCCGGGTTGCATCTTTCCTTGGAAGTTGTTCTCTCGGTCGCCTTCATGCTGGTATCCGTCATCTTCATCGGACTGGGTCAAGTCATGGGGGGAGAATTCGACAGACACCCACCTATTCGTGGTTACACCCTCAATATCCTTGGAAGCCTCGCCGGGATTTTGATATTCACCGCCATGTCGTCTCTGTCGTTGCCCCCCGTGGTATGGTTTGGGGTAGCGTCTGTGGTGCTCATCCCGTGGCTGCGTGGGCCCGGTAGGCGGTACGCCCTCAACGTGGGTCTGTTGGCGATTTCTCTGTTAGTGATGTTCCTGCTGGACTACGTTACCTCTTCACCGAGAGGAGACGCGGGGACCATCTGGTCTCCCTACTATAAGATTAGATACGCGTCTCGTTACAACGAGAAGGTGGCGCTGGATATCTCCGTCAATGAGATCGGCCACCAGTATGCGGGCCCTGTCTCGGGGAAGCCCACCATTTACTCGCTACCCTACGGCTTGCTGGGGCAAACGGAGAAAACTCCCCGGGAGATACTGGTCATCGGCGCAGGTTCCGGGAATGACGTGGCCGCGGCGTTGCAGCATGGAGCCACCCACGTTGACGCAGTGGAGATCGATCCTCGGATTCTGGAGCTAGGGAAGCGATACCATCCAGACCGCCCTTACGATGACCCGCGAGTCCGCGTTGCCATCGACGACGGACGTTCCTTCGTGAGGCAGTCTGACAAACAGTACGATATGATCGTCTACGCCCTCGTCGATTCTTTGACGCTTATGTCGAGCTATTCCAGTGTACGGCTGGAGACCTATCTCTTCACCCGGCAAGCGTTTCAGGACATTCGCCGGCACCTTCAGCCGGGCGGTGTTTTCGTGGTCTACAACTACTTTCGCGAGAACTGGCTGGCTCTCCGCATTTCAAAGATGCTCGCCGAGGTCTTCGGGCGGGAGCCTGTGGTCATGACCTTTCCCGCGACTGCTCGTATCTCCATTGATCAGCCGTCGTCTGGCAACGCTTTCAGCATGTTCATCGCGGGTGACACCGACGCGCTCCTCGAGCGCTTTGCGGACGGCGAAGTGTACTTGTTCGATCAACGCGGCTCCGCACGAAACGGGGAAATCGGCGCTTTCGCCAGCAGACCACCACACTCCCTTCCCCCGAATGTGGAAGCGGTCACGCCGTCTGCGCTGGTCACGTCCGACAGCTTGGGCGTCGCCACAGACGACTGGCCGTTCCTCTATCTGCGGGAGCGGACCATGCCGGCCTATCTGCTGAGGAGTACTGCGCTCGTCATTCTCATTGCTATTGTTCTGCTGTTCACTTTGGGAAGAGGGGAGTTGCGGGAACGTTTCAGCGGCCATTTCTTCTTCCTGGGAGCGGCCTTCATGCTGCTGGAAACCCGCAGTGTCACAAGCCTCGCGCTGGTCTATGGATCCACCTGGAGGGTCAACGCTATCGTCTTCTTCTCCATCCTCGTCATGATTCTCCTGGCAAACCTTTATGTCCTGAAGCGCCCAACCCATCGAACGGGTACGCTGTACGCTCTGCTGTTCGTCGCCCTAATTCTGAATTACGCCCTCCCGCCACACGCCTTCCTGTCCCTGAGCAGCCTTGCGGGGCAGGTGGTGACTCCGGCGGTGGTTGCACTGCCAATTCTGTTGGCCGCGCTCGTCTTTGCCAATTCCTTCCGCGTCAGCGGGCAACCCTCCGCGGACATCGGCTGGAACATCGCCGGCGTAATGGTGGGAGGGCTTTGCGAGAACCTGTCTCTTCTGATAGGATTCCAGAACCTGCTGCTGGTAGCAGTTCTCTTCTATCTCATATCCGCGCTGACGCGACCCGCCGCAGCGAGCGCAGGATGTGTGAACGTAGCCACCGGTTGAGAGTCGAAAACTCATCAGGAGAGCCATTAGACCTGTGACACCTTTTCGCTTTGTCCACTGCGCGGATTTGCATATCGATACCCCGTTCGCGGGACTGCAGACTGCGGATGCTTTTGTCGCAGATGCACTGCGGCGCGCCAGCTCTGAGGCGGTCAACGTCGTCGTGGACCTGTGTATCAGCGAACACGCCGACTTTCTCCTCATCGCCGGTGACGTATTCGACAGCGCCAACCGAAGCTTGCGCGCGCAGTTCCACTTTCGGGACCAGCTCGCGCGCCTGGCGGCAGAGGAGATCCCTTCCTTCGTTGTGCATGGGAACCATGATCCGCTGGACGGCTGGATCGCTGACCTGCGGTGGCCGGACGCGGTGACTATCTTCGCCTCCGAACCGGTGCAGTCGATCCCGGTCAAAAGGAATGGCGAGATTCTCGCTGTCGTGCATGGTGTCAGTTATGCCACCCGGAAGGATGATCACAACCTGACGCCGCTATTCCATCCGAACCCTCATGCCCCCTTCAACATCGGCCTGTTGCACTGCAACGTGGGTAGTAATACCGGACACGAGGACTACGCGCCATGCAGCATTGATGACCTCACCGCTTCCGGCATGGATTACTGGGCGCTGGGACATGTGCATCGGGGACGCGTCCTGCGCCAGCAAGGGCCGACTATCATTTACCCCGGCGCATCCCAGGGGCGCAGCCCGGTGGAATCGGGAGAACACGGGTGTTTTGTGGTGGATGTGAGCGGCGCGAGACAAGTTACTCCCCGTTTTGTTGCCACCGATTCTGTAAGATGGGCGCTGATTGACGTTCCCGTCGCAGAGGAAGCAGCGCTCGATGATGTGCATGATGCGGTCATCGCCCACTGCGAGGCGGCCAGCGCCGAGGCGGGAGGACGCGACATCGTTGCCCGACTGACCTTGACTGGCCGCGGGCGGCTTAACGCGGAGCTCCACCGAGCCGGATCGGTGACTGACATTCTCGACAGATCGAGGGAGATGCTGTCACAGCGACGCCCCTTTGTGTGGATCGACCGGCTGACGGTGAGAACACACGGTCTCTTCGACCGCGCCGCCCGCTCTCAGGAGAGCGATTTTATTGGCGAACTCATCCGGCAAGTAGACACCCTCACGAACGATCATGCGGCGCTCGCGCACTTGCGGTCACTCCTGTCACCCGTATTCGAGCATAGCCAGGCCCCCGTGGAGTTATCCCGGTTACCGGAGGATTGCCTGCAACGTTGGCTCGACGAGGCAGAGACGCGCTGTATCGATATGCTGCTCGCCGAGGAGGGTTCGGAATGATTCTCCGCCGCTGCTGGATCGATGCTTTTGGCATGTTCGCAAATTTCCGCCTTCCCGCCTCTCCAGAGGAGGCTTTGGGCAACGGTTTGTGCCTCTTCCTCGGCCCCAATGAAGCAGGCAAGAGCACGCTGTTGGAATTTGTTCGCCGCGTTTTTTTTGGATTCCCCACGCCAAAAGCAAAAGGTAATCACTATGAACCCGTTGCCGGCGGTCGACACGGGGGATGGGTGGAGGTTGAAGTTAGCGACGGCCGTGCCTTTCGGGTTGAACGCCGCCCCGGTGCGCGAGGTGGGAAAGTCCACCTGACTCCTCTGGACGGTGAAGGCGTCGACGCGAATGAGATGAATTGGGACCTCCTTCTGGGTTCGGCAACCGAGGAGTTATTCGCAAATATCTACGCATTCGGGTTGGCAGAACTTCAGCAATTCGGCATCCTGGGTGAAAAAGGCGCGCGCCAGTTGATCTATGGCGTGGGGATGGGATTGCGGGGAACGTCATTGACGAAAGCGGCGGCACAACTGGACAAGCAGGCAGACGAGCTCCTCAAACCCAAAGCAGGAGGGCGGCTGAACAACCTCTTTGCTGCGCTGGATGCCTACAATCGTCAGATTCGTGAACAACAGGAAGCCTCGAAAACCTTTGAGCCCCAGCGGCAGGAACTGGTCGAGAGGCAGGAGGTTTTGGGTCGTCTGCAACAGGAAAGGGAACGGCTGCGAAAGCGACAGCGATACTTGGAGATGCTCCTCACAGCGCATGAACCGTATCTCCGCCGGCGTGCTGCGGAGGACGACCTCGCTGCTCTGCCAGCGATCGATGCATTCCCATCACAAGGATTGACGCGGCTGGAGACGCTGCTTGAAAGATTGAGCGTGTTGCAGCAACAGGTGGATCAATCCGTATCGGTCTGCGCGGACCTCCGGACGCGCCTAACAGCCACTGACGTGGATGAAGCGCTACTCAAGGAGCGCTCACGTGTCGAGACCATCAATCAGGGACTGGAGCAGTATCGAGCCCGGCTCAATGATCTTCCCGGTTTGGGGCAAGCAGTGCAGGCGTCCAGAGACAGGCTGAGTGACGCCTTCCAGGGCCTGGGCCCGGATTGGACAGGGGAGAAAGTTAAAGCCGTCGATCGCTCTCTGCAAGTCGAACAGGATGTTTCCGCTTTCGACAAGCAGTGGGAGGTGGCAGAGGGTAACCTTGCAGGCGCGCGTTTGCGGGTGGAACAGGCGAAGGCCGATGTCGAGAAACGCCGTGAGCAACTGCAACAAGCGCAGCAGACATTTTCCCAGGCGCTGACCCCCGACCCGCCGGAAACTCACCACTGGGAGCGCGTGCGAGAGGCGGCAAGAAAGCTGCGAGCATTTCTGCCGCAACGCGCCGATCTGCAGCGACGGGTGGAAGACGGCGAAGCGCGGTTGGGTGATCTTCAGAGTCGGCTACGACAGGCAGAGACAGAAGAAGCGCCAACGTTCTTCCCTGCATGGCCTGCCGTCGCCGCTGCCCTCTCAGGCCTCGCGGCGATCATCACTGGATTTTTCAATGACGGGCAGCCTGATCCTGATCGGTTCATCTTCGGGGCGGTTATCCTCCTCGTCGCGCTGGTCGCATGGCGAACCAGCCGTCGGTCGCGAAGCCAAGTCGCAAGATGGGAGGAGCGACAGAGCGCCAACTTGCAGATCGCGCGCCCGTCCGCGGACGAGGAGAAACAGCGACTGGAGAAGGCTCGATCTGACCTGCAGACGTTGGATGACCAGATCAGGCAAGCCCTCGATGCAGCGGGCCTGCCAGCCCAGGCGCTGCCTGACGATCTGGAGGAAGCGGACCTGCGAGCGGAAAAGGCAATGGCACAACTCAAAGAGAAAGCACAACTCCGGGGAGAAGTACGCGAATTGGAGGAATGCCTGCATCGTGCTGAGGAAGAGCGGAACGCGCGGCGACAGCAGACGCAATTGGCGGAGGAGAAACTCCAGGCCGCGGCGTCCGACTGGCGGCGCTGGCTCATCTCTCGCCAACTGCCGGAGAGACTCTCACCCAACAGCGCGCGAGCATTCTTCGAGAGAGTCGGGCTTGCCCAGGATCGTCTTCGCGCATACGAGGAAACGGTGCGGCGACGTGAGACTACCACACAGCAGGTTCAGGAGTACGAAGCAGCGATTGTCGGTCTGCTGCGCGATATGAGCATCCCCGCGCCTGAGCCGGTGAAAGAAGCCGATATCCTCCGATTGGTGGAAGAGTTGCGCGCCGCTGAGAAGGCGCGCGATACGCGCGACTCGTTGACTCAGCAGGTGAGAGATGAAGAGACCCGTCTCGCCGGCCTGCAAAGTGAGTTTGGCTCCGTCCGGTCGGGTTTGGAGAACCTCCTGACCGAAGCCCGTGTCACTTCGCCTGAAGACTTCCGTCAGCGTGAGGAGATTTATCGTCGCCGGCAGGAGGTGAAGAAGGAGATCAAAAACAGACGCAGCGAAATCATAAACCTCACGGGTGAAGGACTGTTTGCTGAAACCTGCGCCACATTGGCCACATTGGAGCCGACGAGTGTCGCGGGAGAGTTGCAACAACTCGCAGAAAAACTCCCCATACTCGATTCCGAGAATGACGTTCTGGTGAAGGAAATTGATCGGCGCACAAACGAGCTTCAGAGCCTCGCCAGCAGCGCGGAACTGGCGCGCCTTCTGACCGACCGGGAGAGCACACGGTCGCAACTTGAAGGAGCGGCAGAGGAGTGGGCAGTGGTCACGTTGTCGCAGCATCTTCTCGACCGGACGCGCCGGGTTTACGAACGGGAACGCCAACCCGCGGTCATTCGCAGCGCGTCGGCGCGCTTCCACGCCATTACGCGGGAACGGTATGCCTCCATCATCTCTCCCTTGCAGGGCGGAGAAATGGAGGTCGAGTCGCTCGGGGGACGGCGACTGTCCTTACAGCAACTCAGCCGCGGCACCCAGGAGCAACTGTATCTGTGCCTGCGTTTCGGGCTTGTCGAAGAGCGCGATCACAATGCAGAACCGCTCCCCGTCATCATGGACGACATCCTCGTCAACTTCGACCCCGAACGCGCACGCGCCGCAGCGGAGCAACTCATCCGTTTTGCGGAGAGCCGTCAACTGCTTTTCTTCACGTGCCATCCCTCAACCGTGGAGACGTTTCGGGAGATTGATGCTGACGTGTCTGTGCGGGAGCTATCTCCGAAGGCCGTGGCGTAGTCGACACGAACGCCCCCCGTTTCATCCGGGGGGGCTTTGCACTCAACTGAACGGATACTCAGCGCAGACCCAGCGGCTCGTGTTTGGGGAAGCAGGGAGAATGGCAAGTCTGAGTGATGGAAGAATAGATGACTCCCCTGTCCCCGACTCGCTCCGCCATCTGGATCAGAATCGCCCGCATACGCCGGTCACAGCTCGGTTTGGGGCGGTCTACGAAAGATCTACTGACCCGAATGTCCGCGGGGTGTAAGTAATATTTGTGACGCGTGGAGGTAATCAGCGCCCCGGGGTCGGCCAGGCATAAACGAGAGGTTGGGAAGACTTACGCGAGTGAAAGGGGACAGTAACAACCCCCATCCTCGAACCCTTTGGGTGAGAGGATGGGGGTTGTTGCAAGAACTCACTCAGGACCGACGAACCGCGAACTGCGTTACACAATCACTGTCGGTTTCCAGATGATAAGTAGGTGGTCAAAAATACTGTCCCATAGTTCCCGAAAAGGTAGTGGGGGGTTATGCTATTTGATAGTTTGATTCGGTAATGGCAATCCCCCCGGACTTGTTCCGGGGGAAGGTTAGGTTCGCGCTACAACCCGGACGCCGCGCAACCTCTTCT
>MNXM01000009.1 GCA_001872605.1 Armatimonadetes bacterium CG2_30_59_28
CGACAGGCTCGCCTCAGTCACTATCGTCGCAGGGGCTTCAAGCTCCCACCCGATGGGGACAGGTGTACGTGACGTAATGAAATACGGTTGTAGTATTAGGACTCTTATCTGCCATTTCCGTCTCCTCCCGATCTCGCCGATGCCGGCTAACGTCGCAAATCACCGGCGGCGAAAAGCAGAGCGAAGCGGCGCTTTTTTGCCGTCCGAGTGAATTTGCCTTGTTATGTGCTTATTCAATAACCAGAACCAACTCACTGGGTTTTGGAAAACTCACTGGAATATACTCAATATTGAACGGGTGCATTTGATTTTGCACTTCATTTACTTGACATTCCATTAGGTTATTTTCAATACAATACGAAACGACCAACTTCAAGTAACGCCTTAGTACCATTAGTGGTGGAAATGAATTCTGACCATTCATCCATTCCATCATATCTTTTTTTCCTTTTGAGCTGTTACAAGACCGACACGCATATATCAAATTATCACCTGTATCTTTTCCACCTAGTTTTTTGGCAAAAATGTGGTCAAGTGCTAAATTCTCAGTTGAACCACAATAGCTGCATTTTGTACCTGACAATAACTTCTCTTTCTCATCATCAAATAATGTTCGGATGTTCATCGTTCCTTCGATAAGTCCTTTGAACAGCTTCGCTCTTATCATGTAGTTAAAAGTAGCATATTTCGCTTGTTTTCTATCTACAGCTGTATGCGCCATAGCGATATTGGCATACGACCAAAACAAGACTTCTTGTACGGTGTTTAGTTCTTTTTTGGCCACCATGCCTCCTGTTGCGCCTAACAGTATCTTTTCTACGGATTCTATCAGGGCGGCAGTGTACCACCTCCCTGAGCCTGTGTCAAACACGAAATGCCCTGCTTAACTGACGATATGTCATCAACAATAGCCGTTGTTGACGGATTGTGTTGTCGTAGGTATTATTATGCGGCATTCAGTTCAATTATCTGTGCGAGTTATGAAGGACTTCCAAGAACATATCGTAAAGGCGGCTCACGTGCCGTAGAAGAATGCTCCCTATTATGTCGGTTGGGTGCGCCATGTCTATGAATATGCGGAGCGACCCCTGGGTAAACCTTTGCCCTTGGAGTTAGAGCAGCAAGCCCTGGCCAAGCTTCAACACCGTGGCGAGGACTGGCAGGTGAAGCAGGCCCGCCATGCTCTGAGGCTCTATCGCTACTTCCTGAACTCACAAACCACTCCGGACAAGTCGCACCCGCGCAGGGGGTGTCATGAGGCGTGGAACGAGGTGATGGAGAAAGTGCGTCGCGTCATGCGGCTCCAGCACAAATCGCTGCACACAGAGAAGACGTATCTCCTGTGGCTCCGTCGCTTTGCGTCGTTTGCAGAGGGCAAGTCGCCCGGGCAAGTCGGCGAGGATGACGTCACCAGTTTCCTGAGTTCGCTGGCTGTGGAGGGCAATGTCTCAGTCGCCACACAAAAGCAGGCTCTCAACGCTCTGGTTTTCGTGTTCCGGTGCGGCTTGGAGCGCGAACCAGGCAACCTCTCCGGAGCCGTGCAGGCGCGGTACCATCGACGGATTCCCACGGTGCTCACGGTCGGTGAGGTTCATCAACTGTTTGACAAGATGGATGGTGTGGCCAGGCCCATGGCTCAACTCATCTACGGCAGCGGTCTGCGGCTGTTCGAGTGTCTCCGGCTGCGCGTCAAGGACGTGGACTTGGAGCAGTGTACGCTCACGGTGCACGCGGGAAAGGGAGACAAGGACCGGATGACCGTCCTGCCTGAATCTCTCGTGTCTCCCCTCATGGAGCACCTCAGGCAGATTCGCAGCCTGCACGAAGAAGACAGGGCGCACAATGTGCCTGGAGTCGAACTGCCCCATGCTCTGGAACGGAAATACCCTAACGCCGGGACTGAATGGGCGTGGTTCTGGGTGTTCCCTGCCCGAAACCTGTCCGTTGATCCTCGCTCTCGCACCGTCCGGCGACACCACGTTTTACCCGACACACTGCAACGGCGGGTTCGAGAAGCGGTTCGCGCCTGCGGTTTCGCCAAGCCGGTGAGCGTCCACACGTTGCGGCACAGCTTTGCGACACACCTCCTGGAGAAGGGATACGACATCCGCACGTTGCAGGAACTCCTCGGTCACGCCAACCTCCAGACGACGACGATCTACACCCATGTCGCTAAGAAGAATAAACTCGGCGTGCGCAGTCCACTGGACGGACCGTGAATACATGTTGCAGGGAGGGTGGCCCACCGGTCTGGCCTCACACGACCCGTTCCGGCTTGGAAGGGAGAAGGATATGAGAAAGATTGGGTTAATCGCAATCCTGGCAGCAGTGCTTGGAGGCTCGGTTGCGAAGCATGACCTCGCTGCGACCGCTTTCGCCGACGGTGGTGAGGCGCGGCTGCCACGTCCCGTTAAGAACTCACAGCCCGCGTGAAAGCCTCGGCGGCCCACTGGTTTATGCTTTTGCCGCTGACTCGGGCGGCGACGGCAACAGCGGCGTGAACTTCGGGCGGAACGCGCAACATAAGTCTACCGGAGTAGGGCTTTTGCGGTGCGCGCCCCAACTTCTCGCACGCGGTCAGATAGTCCTCGACCGCCTCTTCAAAGGCCGTGCGCAACTCAGCGACCGACTCGCCGTGGAAGCCCACCACGTCATTGATGCCTGCGATATGGCCGATCAAGCATTGGTCTTCGTCGCTGTATTCGATGCGGGCTGCATACCCTTTGTAAGTCATCGTGTTCATGGTTTGATTCCTGCCTGCTCCAAGAATGACCGCGCATCGCGCACTTGGTAGGGTTTCGCCTCTTTTTCCGGGTGTGGCCGATGAAACGTTGCCACGACTCCCTTCAACTCAAAGCGCACCCGCGACCCGCTCCCTTCCACCGTGCGTGCGCCCACGGACAGAAAGAACGCCTCGATATCACGCCATTCCAGTGAGGCAGGCGCCGGTGTTTTGAAGATCTTTTCCAGAGTATCTCAATGGCGTTTGTTCACGAGCCGGATGATAGCATATTCTGCAATCGCTCGCAAGCAGAAGACGCCGTTTGACAACTGCGACGATATGCTCTCTATTGCGTTTGTTCATCTCAATAAAATCCCAGAGACACGAGCGACGGTTGACGGATTGAGTTGTCGTGGGTACCATCATGCGGCATCCCGTTTCGGCGGGGAAAGGAGAAGGCTATGAGAATGATTGGGTTGATCGTGATCCTGACAGCAGTGCTTGGAGGCTCCGTTGCGAAGCCTGAACTCACTGCAAACGCCTTCGCCGACGGTGGCGAGCCGTGGACGGAATCCACATCCAACTGGAGCTTGCAGATTCATCAGGACAAAACGGAGAAACCGCACGCGAGCAACCTCCGCTTCGATCGCGCCTTCAAGCGTTTCGGTGAAGGCAGCCTTGCTTTCGACATGGTGCGACCCGACCTGGCGAAGTTCCACTATACGGAGCTCCGGTTGACACTGCCTCAACCCTTCGACGCTCGCGCCTTCGACAATCTTTACCTGTCCTACCATGTCCCTGCAGGGATGAAGTTGACTCGCCTCTATGTCACCTTCACCTCACCGAACTGGAAGAGCAGTATCGAGCTGCCTGAGTCGCTCAAGCCCGTCACCGGCGAATGGCAGGACATCACGATTCCCCTGACGCAATTCGGCAGCAAGCAGCCCGGTTGGAACTGGGGCAACGTTGGCAACGTGACGATCTTCTTCTTCTGGGACGCAGCGCCGGAGAAGGCGGGCGCGATTCACGTGGACGGCGTCTACTTCGAGCGCACTGGTGATGGCATCGGCAACCGCAAGGCGCCCCCGGCGATTCTTTTCCTCGACTACTACTTCGCCAACAAAGACATCGACCACACACACCGCAAGACCATCGAGGCGAAAGGCTACACCGCGGTTTGGGACTTGCTGCAGAAGCAAACCTGGGCGACGATCAGCAAGTTCAACGTGGTCGTGTTGGGAATCCATCCCGAGATTGATATTAACAAGCCGACGGATTGGTCGGGCGAATTCGCGGGGAAAATCGATCTGCTCCGGAAGTATGTGCAGGAAGGTGGTGGTCTGTTCGTCACCAGCACGCCCGGATCCACGAATGCGGGGACCGGCATCAACCTGCTGCTCGAACCGATGGGCGTGACCTTTGTCAATGAGCAAGTGAGCGACCCGAAGGGCATCACCACGCAGCAGGAGATGTTCCCCAACATGGAGTTCGCTTACACGGACGCTGTGAAGAAGGACCCGCTGACCGACGGCGTGCCGGGAATGTGGTATTGTACCTCGGTTCAGTTCACGGGTGGTGGCGGCGGCAGCTTCACCGCGGCGCTGATACCAGGTGCCGACTGGAACGTGTTGATTCACGCCGGCGCAACAGCCGGAACCCATCGTTACCAGGGAGCCTTCGGAATTGAGGAAGCGACGGCGACCTATTCCTCCTCCCCTCCGCTCTGCGCCACTCGACAGGTCGGTAAAGGACGTGTCGCCGTACTACCGATGAACATGACCCACACTTGGCTCAGCGGTTATCATCCGTGGTGGCAGGCACTGGTGATGAGCAAAGGCGCGAAGGACAAGCCCAGCGGAGTCGAACGGCTGATGCTCAACCTTTACGACTGGCTCGCCAAGCCGTCGAAGGAGAGCGGCAGCGTCGGAGGTCACCTCGGTGCCAAACCCGAACCCATCACAGGAGCCAAACTCGTCTCAGCGGGAGATGAAGGTGGAAAGATTGACTGGGAAAAACTTCCACCTCCCCAACCCTCCAGCCACAACTACATGGGTCTCATCGGCGCGCACTCGGCCTATTCCGACGGTCAGGGGACGGTCACCGAGTGGGTCGCCGCCGCCAAGGCGGCAGGCTACAACTGGATCGCCTTCACCGAATTGCATCCCAAAATGAACGCGGAGAAATGGGAGCAACTGAAAGCGCAGTGCAAGCAGGCGAGCGATGAAAGGTTCTGCGCGATCCCCGGGATGGAGTTGATTGACCAGGCGGGAAACCACTCCCTTGTCCTCGCGCCGATTCCGTGGCCGGACCCGAAGTTGGAGAACGACCGGATGGATTTGCCGCAATCGGTGGGCTACGCCTACGGCTTCCCCGCGCAGGTGCAGTTCCGCATGCACGAAGGTTTGCTTCCGTGGTATCGCAACCAGTTCCACTTCGCCGGAGTGTTCACCTACCGCGACGGCAAGCTGGTAGACGAAGCCGAAAAGGAGTATTGGGAATTGCAGGCGCGCACCTTCAAGTGCTGGCCTGTGGCGGTTCACGAAACCTACAAACCCGAGGACATTGCGAAAGAGCGGCAGGTCGGCTACCAGACATGTTACACCTTCGGTCCGCTCAACAAGATGCTCGACGACTTCTGCTTCGCCAACTACAAGTTCTTCTGGCACCACGACTTGGCCTATGTAAGCTCCGGTCCGCGCATCGAGCGGTTCAGTATTCAGAACAACGGCACCTCCTACTTCGACATCCCGCCGGAATGGAGCGATTCGTGGCGGGCCACCGAGGGCGCGGATCGCTGGAGGGCTACGCTGAGCGTTTCCTCGCCTGTTGGACTCAGCAGCGTGCGTCTCACCGACGCCGGCAAGCCTCTGCGCGACTTCCGACTTGCCGGCGGCAAGTCGTTCGCGCAGTCGGTGGACGGCCATCACGACCGGCAGTATTGTCTTGGCGTTGAGGTCACCGACGCGCAGGGCGGGCGCGCTTTTGCTTCGGCCAGCGGGACCACGGCCGGCCGGCACCGATATGGAAACTGCACCGACAACGTGAACATCATGGAAGGTGGCACCTACGGAACCTCGGACAAGCCGCCGCTGGGTTACGAGTGCTACTTCCCACGCTGGGGATTCTGGTTGTGGCCCGATCTCTACTTGCAGGATCGCGGACCACTTCAACTCCCGCACGATGAACGACTGAGGTTTGCCTCCACCGACTGCACGATCGTGGACCATCTCTTCACGCTGACTCATGATCCGAAAGTCCCCAACGTTGGCGGGGGGCGCGTGATGCGACCTCTCTATCCCATCAAAGACTTCGAGGCGCGCACCCGCGCCATCCGTTTCACTGCCGGAGTGGATACGCCTGAGTTCATTCTTCTGGAACCGCAGATCAAGTTGAGGCGCGACGTGACGTTGACTGCAGGCCCATTTCCGAATCTTCGCTTCCTGTTCCTCAGCCACGGCAAGCCGATGGCGAAAGGCGACTTCAACTTCGAGACACTTACTACCGACGACGGTCGCACCCTCGTCGAATCTACGCCCACGAAGAACACCTGGCCGTCGGTCAGCAAGAGAGGCACGCTGCCCGTTGGTGGCTACGCCGGAGCTTTCCCCAACTACACCGGAGCGGGCGCGGTGTTCGCGCTGGAACCCGACACCCAGTTCGCCATCGAGGGCAATGCCGATGGTCGCCGCATCCAGATTGGCAAAGACCTCAAACCGGGCACAGTCCTGAAAGCAGGAACCGTTCTTTCCACCCGCGTGCTCTACATGGAAGGCAAATGGCGACAGCCCGCAGGCAACAGCGAAATCGAGAACGCCCGCAAGTTCCTCGGTCTCAACGGCCCTCCCGGCTACACCGTCACACCCACCGTCGGCAGAGTCGCCGACACGAGGTTCATCTGCACCCTCGCTACCGACAAAGGCGCCTTCCGCGCCAAGTTCAGTCAGACGCCGCTGCCGGTCGATCTTCCAGTCCTCGTCCCAGATCTCAACCCTCGCTGGGACGCGGGCATCTGGATTGTCGGCACTGACCGCGTCCGCCACTTCGGCATTTTCGAGGGCGCGGGATACACCACCCTCCGCCTCGACAAAGGCCCCGTCGAAGCCTTCATCGGCCACCCCATCGTCTGCGACTCACCCGACCTTTGGCTATCCCTCATCGAAGCCGACGCCAAGCGCCTCATCGTCGAAGTCCACAACCCGACAGACAAGCCGATCAAAACGCGGGTGAGGAAGAACGCGGGGTTTGAGTTGGGACCGGGGTTGGAGAAGACGGTGACGGTGGAAGCGGGGCAGTCGTTGAGGGTGGAGGTGCCGTGATAATGGTGCGAATGGAATCTCAATTGAACTCCTCAAGCGAATCATCTATACTACTTGGCAGGACGCTCCGAATTGGCGTGTCGGCGCGTGCGCGAACAACCTTCAGGAGGAACGCCCGTGGCTCAAGCACCAGGTGGCTTTCCACTGATACAGGAGCTTGTTCGGCAGCGGAAGTATTACTGGTCCAATCATGTCGGCCAGCAGGTAGATGCAGGTGAGTTCGATGAGACAGACCTGGAGGCCTGCATTCGGTCCGGCAGTGTCAAGAAGACAGAGCGCGATCGGTTGGGAAACTCGGTTGGCAACAAAGTCTATGTGATCGTTGGACGCGATGCGAAGGGAAGGCGGTTCTATACCGCTGGGAAAATCCTTCGTAGCAACGGACACCAGTATTTCTTCATCACCGCCCATCAAGCGAGGTGATAGCAATGTTCGGTTTCAAGTGTCAGGAATGCGGCAAAGGAACGGTGAATCCAACCACCGTTCACGACTACCAGACGAGGTTCGATGGACAGCACTTTGTCGTGCCGGAGGCGGTCATCGGGGTTTGTGAGTCATGCGGCGCCCGACATTTCAGCGCGGAGGAACGATATCGCTGGCGACAACTGTACGCGGAGCGACATGAAGCCCACGTCAAGACGACCGTTTCCATGCCTGCCTCCGTGCACCTCAAGTTGCAGAACCTCCGACGAACCCGTAAGTGCTCCCAATCGGCGATCGTCACTGAATTGATCCGGAACGCGTCCTGAGGCTGTACCCAGGCGCATACCACCTTCCCCCTCGACAGAGGCCCCGTCGAAGCGTTCATCGGTCATCCCATCGTTCGCGACAACCCGGACACACGGCTGTCGCTGACCGAAGCCGATGCAAAGCATCTCGTCGTCGAGGTCCACAACCCGACGGACAAGTTGGCAACCCTCTCGATGAGAAACCACCATCCATGAAGCCAGGGAGACGATCGAGAGGTTCGAGGTCCCCTGACAGCCCGGTTGGCGATTGAGAAGGCGACCAATGACAAGAGGACATACGACCTCTCCGGCCCCGCCGGGACATTGATTCTTCTATACCTCTTGATAGAGCCCAAAACCCACCTAACGGGCGATAGCAAGACGGCTTCCGTGCTCCATTCTAAACATGCCAAATGTATCAGGAGGGAATGGCTTAGCCTGAACTCACCGAGTTCGCGAAGCCTCGCCCTCCCATTGCCAAAGGAGATTCGGTTATGAAGTTCCCATCGCGACTCAAATCCTGCCTTGGCGGTCATGAGACACATACTGCCACCTTTCGGAGACTAAGGGGATTCGCCCTAACGATCATTTGCCTCGCCCTGCTTGCGCTCATCGCAGGCATGGTCTTTTCCCAAGAATCAAGAACCAGGGAAGAGAAACCACAACCCACGGATGAAAAGGCGCAGCCGAAGGAAGAAAAGCCACAGACCACCGGGGAAGAAAAGCCGCAGCCAAAGGAAGAAGAACAACCGAGGGAAGAAGAGCCAAAAGCCAGGGAAGAAAAGCCACGGCCAAGGGAAGACAAACCACTGCCCAAGGATGATTTTGAGACGAGGGCCAAACGTGACTACGACCGAATCGAGAACCCCGAAGTGACCTTCCCACACTACCTCGAATTGCGCAAACAGGAGGCCCTCCGGCAGAATCAGTTGAAGAAAAGCCCGCAGCTCGCGTACACCCCGGTTATTGGGCAGAAGACTCCCTGTGGAAACGGCGACTTTGAGGCAGGCTTGAACCCAGCCGAATGGCAAGGTGCCTATGGCCTGGTTCCCGCCAATGGCAACCCCATTTTTTCGAGCTTCACCAATGGGATCGTTAGCGGCGCCATCAACCTTGGCACTTCCCGCCAAACGGTGGTAGGCCCCAGCGGCACGGACCCGAATGTGGGCATACCGCTCACGGCGCCGGGGTCTACTCGCGCGGTCCGAATCGGCAATGCGGTTACTGGCGCCGGTTCCGAACTCTTATCCAAAACCTTTACGGTTACTGCGGCGAACAGCCTTATCTCGTTCTGGTACGCCGTTGTCTTCCAGGACCCGGGCCACGTCCTTTCCAACCAACCCTCCTTCTGGGTTCGAGTGACCGTAAGCGGTAATTACGTTCCCGGCCTGGTCAACCTCGGCAACAACTCAGACAAAGTGGTGGCTGACGGTAGCAACGTGTTTTTTCAAAAAACTACGACGGGGCTGCTCTACAAGAACTCGACTTGCGCCCAGATTGACCTTTCCCAACAGATCGGGAAGACCGTGACTATCGAGTTTGTGACTGAGGATTGTACGCAGGGAGGACACTATGGTTACGCTTACCTCGACAATTTCTGTGGCAGTTGCGCCGGCAGCCCCACAGGAAGTCTGACTTTCGCCCCATCAACAAGCTCGACCTGCGGGCCGGGGCAATTAAGTAGGTGGTCAAAAATACTGTCCCATAGTTCCCGAAAAGGTAGTGGGGGGTTATGCTATTTGACAGTTTGATTCGGTAATGGCAATCCCCCCGGACTTGTTCCGGGGGAAGGTTAGGTTCGCGCTACAACCCGGACGCCGCGCAACCT
>MNXM01000244.1 GCA_001872605.1 Armatimonadetes bacterium CG2_30_59_28
ACCTCCGCAGCAAAAACCGCGCGTCTTCTCCGACATCTCGTAATGAATGTTCGTCCCTCCAAACATCGGACGCTCCTGCGCCTCCCAGTTCCGACGAGCCAGCCGACGCTCGATTCTCCTCTTGCGGTTCCGCACGATCTTGCGATATGATCTACGCACTTGAAAGCCCCCTTTTATTGCTTCTCCACTCTTCGGTGCTTACACCGATTTGTCCAAGAAAAACGGGGCTTTCTCGCTTCCTCACCTCTCGAAAATATTGAATATCATGCTTGTATAAGGCCTAGGAGTGGCAGGCGGGCAAATTCGCGGCATCAGCCGCACCCGATTGGCGAGCGACCTCAATTCACTCGGAGTCATCACGAGTCCAGGCGATGAGGAGGAAGGATTGTCGCCAGAGCATCTGGAGAGGGCCCGAGCCATGCAGCAGAGCGACCGCTTGGGGGCGAATCCGGCGGCGCGGCGAGTGCGTCCGGCTACGGATGGGCTGCTGCTGCTCTATCCCATCAGCCGGAATTCCGGCGGGGAGTTGCAGGAAGGCGGGTCGCGCCGGTCGCTCTATGACAATCCGAACGGTCTGCGGGCGCGGGATGTCATCGGCATGGCCATTTCTTTCCCGCACTCCGACCGGGCGCAGCGCGTCACAGGGCAGTATGTGGAGGGCACCGTGGGCTGGAGGCCGGTGGAGTGAGCGGCATCGAGCCAGAAGTATGGGGACGGCTGGAGCCATCGCGGCCCACGGGCGAGAATCTGACGGCCAGGGCCGCAGTGCCAGTGGTGACAGAGCGTTTGCTCTGCGCTGTGGACGCGGAAGGGCATCGGCACCTGCTGATCCCTCTCCTTGATGGCGAATCCGAATTGCGAGACACAAAGAGTCGCGGACTGACCGTACAAACACAGAACCTCGTGGTTCGCGGGCAGGACGAGGCGCGCTACCTGGACATTCGTTGTGAGGACGCGGGAGGGCATCCGGCGTTTGATCTAATCGGCGGAGAAATCGCGGCGCAGTTCTCCGCTGGCGACGCCGCCCCGGCGGAGATCGTCTCGCGTGTGCTGGCGAAGTGGCGGCGTTTCTGGGGTCAACTGCCGCGCGAGATGCTCACACGAGAAGGACTGCTGGGAGTGTTTGCGGAGGTTTGGTTCCTGTCGGTCTGGTTGCTGCCGCGCGTTGGTGCTGCGCAAGCGATACTGCGATGGCGTGGTCCGTTTGGTTCTCGACACGATTTCGAGTGGACAGGGGAATCTGTGGAGGTTAAGGCCACCACCGCGACTCGCGGGCTGATCCATCACATTAGCGGCCTTGACCAGCTTGGGCCACCCGAAAACGGCGAACTGTTTCTGTTCAGTCTGCGCCTGCGCGAGGAAGCCGGTGCGACGAACACATTACCGACACTCATCGCCAACTGCCGAACGCTGCTTGGCCCGGATGCTGAAACGCTGGGCCACTTCGAGACAGCGCTCATGAGGGCCGGCTACTCCCCCGTTCACGACGAAGAGTATGCCAAGGTTCATCTGCGCGTCGTGGAGGAAGGACTATTTGCCGTGCGGGGTGACTTTCCCAGGCTCACGGCGAGGAGTTTTCCCGACGGTATTCCGAGCGGTGTGGAGCGGATCGAATACGAAATCAACTTGAACACGTTCAATCATCTGCGCGTGGCGCAGCGCGCGGAGGAGTGGCAACCATGATTTCGTGGTTGCCGTTGAATTGAAATGACCGATGTGTTCACCAAAGCCAAGCGGTCGGAGGTGATGTCGCTCATCAAGGGACGAGACACGCAGCCGGAGCGTGCCGTGCGCTCGATGCTTCACAGAATGGGTTACCGCTTTCGGCTCCACCGCTCCGACCTCCCCGGCAAGCCTGACCTCGCGTTGTCGCGGTACCGAACGGTCATCTTCGTCCACGGGTGTTTCTGGCACAGGCACCAGGGCTGTCGGTTTGCCTATACTCCCAAGACGAGAAGGGACTTCTGGGTGACAAAGCTGGAGTCGAACGTGACTCGCGATCTCTTCGTGAAGAAGGAGCTTCGGAAGCTGGGCTGGCACGTTCTCACAGTCTGGGAGTGCGAGTTGCGAAATACCGACAGACTGGAGAGACGGCTTGCCGTCGCGCTAAAGAAGGTCGTGCAGTAGCAAGGTCGGTCGTTCCGTGTGGAATCGGCAATCCCTTCTCCCAATCCTCCCGGTCCAGCAAATAGTTCCACGACGGGAACGGCGCGATCCTGCGACCTCACGAAGTTTCTCGTTGTGCGGTGGAAGCTGGAGGGATTCCTTGGCATGACAGCGGCATTGTAGACGAGGAATGGGACGTTGGCAAGCGGGGTGCTTTCAGTTGGCTCCCACGCGGAGTGACTGCGAAATGCAGGTCAACACGATCGGGTCTGCCTGCCTGCCCGCGCGAACGAATCAGCGCGGACTCACAGAGTCCGACGCGATTGTTACTGCGTTCGATGGTATACTCGTTACGGGTGAAAACACCCCCTCACCCCGACCCTCTCCCCCGATGGGGAGATGGCAGATGGACACTTCCGCAATGTTGATGGTTGTATTGTGGGTCATCAGCTTTGCCATTTCGTGTGAGCGGCCATCTAATGGAATTTTTGAGTAATACTGTCTTTGTCCCTGTGCTTCACCGAAAGGAGTTCTCTATGTTTCGCCACACGTTTTCACCGGCAATTCTTTCTCTGTTGATACTCTCCGTCTCATCGTTGACAAGGCCGCTGCGCGCCGAAGACACCAACAGGCCCGAACATCGCCCGGAGATTGTCGTGCCGTACATGAGAACTCCGCCGGTTATTGACGGGGCAATTCACGAGGACGAGTGGCAGTGTACGAAGGTCAAGGGCTTCATCTCACAGCAACGGGCAAACCGGCTCGAGTTCCGCGACGGTGAGTTCCGGATTGGCCACGATGATAAGAACATCTACCTGGCCGTAAAGTCCGTCGTTCACCCGGAAGTCGGACTCATCGCGACTTCTGAGCCGACGCCCGGGAAGATCGACGACCTCAGCAACGGCGACGATTCGGTGGAGTTGTTCTTCGCTCCCAATGTGCGCAATGAGGGCAAGGCCACCAAGGCGGGGATGATCTACCAGATTATCTTCAACGGCAAGGGAGCGCTGCACGACATCGCCATCGACAAGGTGAAGAACACCTTCGACATCAACTGGCGTGTCGACATGAAGATGGAGAACTCCGTCCAGGAGGGTTACTGGCACGTGGAGGCAGCGATTACGCTCGCATCCATTCCCGGCGGCGCGCTGGACGACCTGTGGGCGCTGCGGGTGTGCCGCAATTTCAAGAACCCGTGGGACCAGTCGCGCTTCGGCATCAACGTCATCGCCTTCGCCGACGCGGAGACAATGCCACAGATGCGCTTCCGCAAAGACGCCCCCATCGTGAAGCAGTTGTGCTATCAGAGCGAGAAGCAGGACGGGGTTGACCACCGGGTGTCGGTGACGAACCCGACGGACAAACCTTTGGCGGTCAAAGTCCAGATCGGTCACAACCCCATCGACCAGCCGCGCTATTACAAGACGGAAACGTTCAACTTGGAGCCGGGGGAGTCGGAGGTGGTCCAATATGCGCTGAAAGTCTCCGACCCCAACAGCTACTCCGCTGCTTCCATCATTCGCGTGACATCGCCTGATGACAGGGAGACGTACTTCCTGCGCGACTTCCTCTGGGACATGCGACCGAACAAGGATGTCTGGACCCCGGTGCCCAAGGCTGATGCCAGGGCGGTTACCTGCGAGATCGCGCATTACCCCTCTCTCGGCAAGCTTGTGGCGCACGGGTCTTTCAATAACCTCAAGGGAAAGGAAGCGGTAAAATCGATCCGCCTTGTCGTCGTTGAACAGGGGCAAGGCAAAGCGCTGGTGCAGAAAACGCTCCGTCAGTTCAGAGACTTCAGCTATGAGGCAGTGCTGAGTTTGCCGAGAGGCATGGACGGCGATTACGAAGTGCGAGCATACTTGTCAGGGGACAAGAACACGCCGAAGGAGTCCATTGTCGCGCCCTTCGAGCGGCGCCGATTTGAGTGGGAGAACAATGCCATCGGCATCAGCGATGAGGTAATCCCGCCCTTCACTCCTCTCGTTGTCAACGAGACCGACCGCGCCGTTGCTGCCGTGCTGCGGAAGCACACGCTGACCGCCGAAGGACTGTGGTCGCAGGTGGCGGCGGACGGTGTTGATCTCCTCGCCGCGCCGATGAGGTACGAGGTTACCGCGGGGGGAATGCCGCAGTCCGTGCATGGCGGACGTTTTGTCTTCACTCGGAAAGCCGGGAATCGGGTGGTGGGGAAAGGCAGCTTCACCACTAACGAGCTTCAGGCGACAACGACCATCGAGTTCGACTATGACGGCATGATGAAGACCACGCTTGATCTCCGGCAGAACGGGAAGGCACCCATCGAGAAACTCGACCTCGTCATTCCACTCAGGGCGGAGGTCGCGAAGCTGATGCACCCGCTCGGGGACGGGATGCGGTTCAACTACGGAGGGGTGATCCCGGAAGGAGAGGGCATTGTCTGGGAGAGCAAGAACGCATCGCGAAATCGGTTGCTCGGAACCTTCCTTCCCTACTTCTGGTTTGGCGATGAGTACCGGGGGCTGTGCTGGTTTGCGGAGAGTGACAGAGGTTGGAAGACCAATGACGAGAAGTCGGCGTTGACTCTGGAGCGCCGCGGCGACCAGGTGGTGTTGCGGGTTCACTTCGTCAACAAGCCTGGAGTGTTTGAGCGGCCCACACGCATTGTCTTCGGGCTGATGGCGTCTCCGGCGAAGCCGTTGCCCAAGGATCCCTCCTGGCAGACCTTCACCACCGGCAATGATGGCGGGCCGGGATACAATGTGCGGGTGATGGGTTCGAGCTTCTACTGGAACGGGCAAATGTACGCCAACTTCCCGCAGAACCGCGACTTCCAGATGATCCGCAAGTTCGCCGAAGCGAACAAGGAAGGCAAGTCGGACAAGGAATATTTCCAGAAGCTGGTGGATTCCTGGAGCGAAGAGACGCACGACTTGGACTTTAACTACAACAAGGCTCACATCCTCAATGGCGGCGGGGACAGCCACTTCGATGCCGTCGTTCCCTACACCAACCTGCGCGGTGACGTCACCTACATCCCCGAATGGCGGACCTTCCAGGATGAGTGGTCGTGGAAGCCATCCGGCAAGCGTGTCACGGACAAAGACCGGAAGAAGGGCAGCACTGATTTCGCCACCGCGCCCGTGAGGTCGCGGCAGGATTTCCTGCTGTACTACTACAAGAAGTTCTTCGAGAGCGGGTTCGATGGCATCTACTGGGACAACATCTACCTTCAGTCCTGCTTCAGCCCGTTGATGGGACCGGCGTATATCCGAGAGGATAGGCAGCTTCAGCCTTACGTCGACATCTTCCACAGTCGTGAATTGCTCAAACGGGCCGCTGTGCTTGCGCATCAACTCGAGAAGGTGAACGTGAACATGGTTCACATGACCAACACGAACATCGTCCCCGAATACAGCTTCGCGGGGATGCTGCTGGGTTGGGAGTGGCGATACGGCATGACCGATTTTCAGGATCGTTTCTCGCCGGACTACATTCGCGCGGTCAACCTGCCGTTCAATACCGGCTGCGTTCCCGTGCAACTGGGCGGAATTCGCGGCAGTGACGACAAGGAAGCCATTGCGTGGTGCGAACGCACACGCGCCGGCGTAACGCTCGTCCACGAACTCCAGGTCTGGGGGCCGTGCGCTCTGGACATGAAGATCCGCAACATGCTGGCCGAGTTCGGCTGCGGAACCGACCGAGTGGCTACCCATCGGTACTGGGACATCGCGCCGGTGGTGCAAGCCGCCGACAGCATTAAGTGGATCGTGTTCTCTCGCTCCGGCAAAGCCGTGATGGTCTTCTGCGACTACGGTGAAGGTGGATACTATCGGACAGAATTGGACTCGCGTCGGCTGTCCCTCCCTGCCAACGCAAAAACCACCGATTGGGAAACCGGAGAGGCGGTTCCGCTGTCAAATGGCCAGTTGAGTTTCACTCTGAAGAAGCACGATTTCAAAGTTGTGGTAGTCGAGTGACTACCGAAGTCCTCCGACGACAGTCTCGCTCGAGACAGACAGGATCAATGCCGGGGGGGGGCGCAAAAAGGAGTCATCATGTTCGACAAGGGTCTGGTCAAAATGTTGGTTGGAGCGCTCTCGGCGCTTATTGCCTCAGGAAGCGCCAGCATCGCGGAGAGGTACGGGCTGGTTGAAAATGGTGAACCCGGAGCCTCCATTATCCTCGCCAAACAGCCCACCCGCGCGGCGCAACTGGCGGCATTCGAGATTCAGCGCCACGTTCGGCTTATCACCGGCGCGACCATCCCGATTCAGGGTGAGAGCGAGGAAGCCCGTGGCATCCAGATACTGATCGGAGAAAGCGAAAAGACCCGCGCGAACAGGCTCAATACCCAGGAACTCAAACCACAAGAATATGTCGTTCAATTCCTGCCGCGTGCCATCATGATGGTCGGCCGGGATGCGCCGCAGTTCGATGAAGTCATCTACGACATGGAGAACCCGGCGGCAATGAAGGGATTGCCCGGTTTCTGGGAAGAGCAGGGAACGCTGTATGCCGCGTACGATTTCCTTGAGAAGTTCTGCGGTGTTCGCTGGGTCAATCCCACAGAACTCGGCACTGTCCATCCCGAAGCGAAAACACTCACGATCACTGGCAGGAGCATCCGCCGGCAACCGGGGTTCGAGTACCGGGATGCACTGGGCGCGACCGGTGATAATCCGGCGCGTTATGACTCCTATGTGTCCCTCTGGCCTGGTGGATCGGGGGGGTTCAAGGCGTGGGACGCGGCGGCCTATCCGAAGCTTCACGAGCAGTACCCGCAAGCCGGGACCTATGAAGCGGCCCGCCGCAATCTGGCGCACCTGTTCCTGTTGCGGAGCCGTAACGGCGGGAACATCCAGCGCTGCAACCACTCCCTCTACGGCTACTACCAACGCTTCTGGGAGAAGAGCAAGGACCCGAACGCGGCGAAGCTGTTTGTCGAGAAGAAGCCCGACATGTTCGCCAAAGGGTATGAAGGCGAACCGCCACAGATGTGCTACACCAGCCGGGAGTTGATTGAGCAACTGGCCCAGGACGCGCGCGACTATTACGATGGGAAGAAGACCGGAGGCGACCTCGGAATCTTCTGGCAGCCAAACCTGCCGAACCTGTTTCCCGTCGAGCCGATGGACAACTCGAGCTTCTGCAAATGCGATGCGTGTCAGGCATGGCTCACGAAGACATCCCAGGAAGGCAAGGTCTACTCGACCGGCATGTACAGCGACTACTTCTTCAACTTCATCAACGAAGTGCAGAAGGAGCTGAAGAAGACACACCCGGACAAGAACATCATGACACTGGCCTATGCCAGCCACGCGTACCCGCCCACCCGACTTAAGCTGGATCCGGGCGTAGCAGTTCAGTTTTGCTTCGCCTGCAACCGTGCGCCCGCAAGCGGTGAAAACTACGCCAACGAAATGAAGCTGCTTAATACTACAACCGTATTTGTTTTACGTCTCTTGTCCGGTTATAATTGACGCCAGCATTGTAGCACAGGAGGCAGCACATGACGCAGCAGGAATTGGAGACGTGGGCAGAAGAGTTTGAGTCGTTTCACGCCCGGTTTACGCACCTTTTTGTGCGGAGCGAATCCCGGGAACAGTCGAAGCAATATCTGCGGGGACTGCTGTCCCGGGTGGATCGCAAGAATACTTGGCAGATGGCTGAGGTGGTGGGAGATAAGAT
>MNXM01000188.1 GCA_001872605.1 Armatimonadetes bacterium CG2_30_59_28
CTCGAGGCGCTCCGCTTGAGAGGGACGGATTGGTCGAAGCACCCACGGCTGAGCAAGCTGCCGATCTGGCTGACCTACCTCACGCTTCCTGGCGCCATCGGCGTCGCGCCACAACTGCTGCCGGTGGGGAACTCCAACTTCGGGACCCTCACGGGGCAGGATGGCATCTGCTGGCTGCATCATGCCATGCCGGACAACGCGTGGATGAACCTGGCCTATCGCTTCAACATGGCTCCCGCGAGCATCGATGAATACATCCGCACTGTGGGAGCGCTGTTCCTGTGGGACCGCCCGTTCGGAACGATGCCCGACCTGTCCTCGCTGCCGCGCACGAAGTGGTTTCCCGATGGCGGAGTCTTTATGCGCAGCGGCTGGGAGTTCCAGGACCTCGCTTTCTGGCTGAAAACACAGCAGTACCAGTGCACCACCGGCAAGCATGAGGACTACGGTTCCTTCTATCTGCACGCCTACGGTGAACCGTTCGCCGCGGAGGGGGCGGGGAAGGTTGAATCGTCCGCGGTTCACAACCTGGTATTCATCGACGGCAAGTGCATGGATCGCGGCTCCTACGACGTGATGCCCAGCGCACCACTGGTGGACCTGGTGGCCGGCGACTTTGCTTCAGCGGCGATCGTGGATCAGAAAGAGGCGTACAGTGAAGATACCTACTTTGAGGGGCCGGAACGGACGCTGGTGAGCAAACCGCTCAACCCGGTGCAGAAGGCACAGCGAATCGGGTGCGTGGTGTGGGGCGGTCGGAACGTGGGACCGTATGTGCTCATTGTGGATGACATCGACAAAGACGGGCAACCGCACGACTACCGGTGGCAGATGCTGCTGAACCCCAACCATACCGTGCAGGAGAAGCAAGGCGAGGAACGTTGGGTTGTCGCCCGCGACAAACTCCCTGCCGAGACGTTCTACCCTCCCGCCATGGATGTGGCGCTGCTAAGCCCCATCGGGAAGATCACTCCCATCCCCGGAAATGCCGAGAAGAAGGATAGTCCTCGCCTGGTGATTGACGCCAACGCGGTGAACCCGCGCTTTGCAGTGTGCCTCTACCCGCGTCGTCCGGGACAACCCACCGTGTGGGGGATGCCGGAGCTTTCGGTGGTGAAGCACGAGACCGAGGGTGGGTTCGCAACCGTCCTGAAGTGGCCGGAGTGCGTGGATAGAGTGGTTGTGTCCTACGGAGGCGGCGTTGAGGTGGCGGGCATCCAGACGAACGCGCGACTGGTCGTCGTTCGTACGGCCTTACCTTCGTTCGGCTCGGGCGCGCCCTACGGTGAAGTTATCGGCGCCCTGATGGTTCAGGGCACTGGCTTGCTGGCGGACGGCAGAGCGATGGTGAATGCCAGCGCCATCTCGTCCATCTCAGCGCACGTAAACAACGGCCGCTCAGCCATTGGGATCTTCACGAAGGAATCCGGACTGAGACTGGGCTTCCCCGTCGTCAAGCCATCAAGGTCGTGACGGACCCCCTCGGCAGTGCGCGCATGAAGCATGACGCCGATTCTGTCCGAAGACTCGCTTTCACAGGAGGGTAGCCCGATGCTGTTGACTGTACTGTTGCCGATCCTTTTGTCCGCAGCACCCCTTGCTGCGCAAGATGCCGGCTACAAGTTTGTCGAACCATCCGAGTCCCTGCCGAACAATCCCTGGCACGACACCTTCATTGATGAGACAGCGAAGACCCCGGAGGGCCAACCCAACGCGGGCGCGACGTGGTGCGACCATTTCCTGCAAGCCGCCATCGACAACCGTCTCCGGAAAACCGCCGCGCAGATGCCGTGGGAGAAGCATCCTTCGTTCTTTTCCTGGACGGTGTGGGGGTATCTATCACCAGACAGCAAGTTCAAAGGAGACGCGCGGCTGCTCGAGATGAGCCGCACGTGGCTCGACACCCTCTTCGTTGACCTCGCAACGAAACCTGCCGACGCCAAAGCGGCGGAACAGTGGCAGCCCAACCGACTCAACACCTGGGGATTCCACGACTACACCATGCCATTACTTGAGGCGGAGAAGCGACCCGAGCTAAAGAAGTCCCTGGGCGAGGAACGCATCCACCAACTCCGGGAGATTATTCTCGCAAACGTTCGCTCCAACACGACCCCGGAAGCGTTCAACGATCTCATGGGCCGCGCCGACAAATACATCAACATCATCACTCACCCCATGGCCGTCTACATTCACGGCTGGCTTCTCACCGGCGAGAAGAAGTACTTGCAGATGGCGTACCAGATTGTCCATACGCTCGGGCGCGACCAACTCCCCAATGGCATGTTTCCCTACCGGTACAAGATCCACAGCAACCGTCACTGCGAATACGAGATGATGTACTACCACGCCATGAATCTGCGCGGCCTGTACATGTATTGGTGGGCGACGGGCAGCAAGGAGGCGGCGGACATCTTCCGCAAGTCCATCCCCTACTACCCCCTGAACATGGAGCCGCCATACTTCTTCAATGGTGGAGCGGACATCTGGTGGAAGGATCAGTGGAGAACGTTCTGGCCGCATCACATCGCGATGGTTGCCGCGGTGACCGGTGATGGAGAGAATGCCAGGATAGCCAACGACATGGCGCGCAACAGCGTCAGCCATGATCGCATTGACCTCGTCCTCGGCGCACACGCATACCAGCAGATGGGATTACGGAAGGTTGCAGCGAAGCCGGTGCGTAACAATTACCTGCTCGAGGACCCGGATATCCGCGGCGTGCGTCTTCGCTTCGGACGATGGTCGTCTACGTTCACGGCGGGTTCCTTCACCTACACACGCGCGAGCGCGATGCGTGTCGCCGATGACGACAAGTCTTTCTCGACGCTTCACCTGGCACGCCCTTTTGTCCGTGTCGCTCCGCTGGAGAAGGCGTATCGGACGGAGCCTGACTACGGAACACTTGGGCACAGCGGCGCGGACTACAGCTTCGCGCGAACGGGAACCCTCGCGGCTATCGGTACCAGCTACTCGCCGGCTCTCACGGCAGCGACCTGGCAGGAGAACCAGCCCATTGCGCCGTGGAAGATGGACGAACTGTGGCTGATGACCGAGAGCGGCATGGTTGGTTTGATTGTCAGCACAGCGATGGAGGACAACGAGGCGCGCGAGCTTTGTCATCAGTTCCGGTTCATCATCCCGTCGCGTGAAGACGCGAAGTCGTCCGACGGCAACAGATTCGCGTGCGGAGATATGAGCTTGCGCATCTGGGATACCGACCTCCCGTTCAGAATTCCCGAACGTACGCGCCGCTACGCGTTGGGGGAGAAGGATCGGAGCGACTGGCAATTGTGTCTGTCCGACGCGGACCGGTCACCCGAACAGGTCGCGCAGGAGGCTGCAAAGGAACAGATGGCGACACTGAAGCTTCCCGCTGTGCGGAAGTATGAGAAGGGATACAAACGGTTCTCATTGCTTGAGGTCAGCCCTGCGGGCGATGGCGACATTCGCAAGGTCGAGGCGCTCAAGGCGGGAAACGTACTGGGGTTCCTTGTGCAGAGAGGCGACAGCGCGACTTTCGTCTTCTACAACCCGCAGGAGAAGACGGAAGCTGTAAGGATCACCACCCTCTCGAGCAAGCCCAAGTCAGTTGCGGCCTCGTGGGAGAAGATCGCTCCTGGCGCATTGGGCAAGACCCCACTTCCCGTGCCAGCGCGCGGCGTGCTTCTCGTGACGTACTGAAAGTTGCGCGGCCACTGCTCCCAAAACGAGGTTTCATGTGACTGGAGGACCATGCATGTTGGTGTTGACGGCGTGCGCCTGGGCCTGCACCGGCGTTCAAGGGGGCCGGTTCAGACGCATGGCCGGAGCTGCCGCCCCATCGACTGACGTGGGTCCTTCCTCGTATCCGCGTCACGTAACTTGCCCAACTCCCCTCGTTCTGTGCTACAATGCGACCGTTTGTGCTGAGGCGTGTTGAATCCTCGGCTGATGAAAAAGGGAGGCGTTGCGTTGAAAGAAAAGAATATACTCATCCCCGGAGCATCGGGGCAAATTGGTGAAGCATTGGCGCTGGCGCTGGCGAAAGACAACACTGTAACTGGCATGGCGCGATTCGGCAGCGAGGCAGTGAGGAAACGATTGGAGAACGCGGGAGTCCGGGCTGTGGTCAGGGATCTCGCGGCAGACGACCTCGCCGACCTCAAAGACGAGTACGACGTGGTCTTCAACCAGGCTGTCGACTGGCCAGGCCCCCCGGAACGCGGGGTCGATGTGCCACTCGCCATGAACGGCTACCTGCAAGGGAGGTTGATGGAACGCTGCCCATCCGCGATTCACATCTTCGGCTCAACGATGTCAGTGCCCGACAACGTGCCGCCGCTCATTGATGAGGAAACTCCGACGCGGCGTCAGTCGAACACCTACTCATCAACCAAACTCGTGGGCGAGTCACTTGCGGTGCACCTCTCACGCGAGCGTGGGATCAAAGCTGCGATCCTGCGCTACATGTGGCCGTGCGGAAGTCGGCA
This sequence comes from Armatimonadetes bacterium CG2_30_59_28, assembly GCA_001872605.1. Lineage (GTDB taxonomy): Bacteria > Armatimonadota > Abditibacteriia > CG2-30-59-28 > CG2-30-59-28 > CG2-30-59-28. Next base: position 4,470 of record MNXM01000188.1, read on the forward strand.
ATTGCGGGTTCCCTATGACGCTCTCCTCGGTGTCGTCCGGCAGGCGCTGCAGGGCGATACCTTCAAGCTCGAACCGTCGCTCCTTTGCCTGCCGCCTGACGGATTGCAGACAAGAGAAATTTCGGGGAGCACTCCCACGCCGCTGCATGTCGATGACGGCGCGGCGCTGACGATCAAGGCGGCTGCCATCGCAGCGACGCCACCGGAGATCATCCATGTCTTCGGCCCGCAGATACCGATGTCCGAGGCGCTCGCCGAGATTGCGTCTGTCTTCGAGGTGAAGGTCAATACTGAGATCGTCGAACAAAGCGAAAAGAAGCTGGTTGCCTGCTACAATACGGCGAAGATGAAACGCCTGTTGGGTGAGCAGACGATACCCTTGCGGCAAATTCTTGAGCAACTGAGGAGTTACATGCAGGAAAGCGGCGAGGTTGTGTAGCGGTGGAACACTTCTCGAAGGGAATGGAGCATGGACAAGCTTCGCATTGGCCTCATAGGGGCAGGATGGATGGGACAGTTGCGGACAAAGGCACTGCAGTCCACTGGTGAGGGCGTCCTGGTGGGGGTTGCCGATGTCAACCTCAGCCGCGCGACTGCGCTGGCGCCAAACCGTGAAGCGGCCTTCACGGACATGCGGGAGCTCCTGGAAAAGACACAGCCCGACGCCGTGATCGTCGCGACTTCCGAGTCCGCTCACCGAGAGGCCGCTGTCGTCGCTCTGCAGGCAGGTGCGCACGTGCTTGTGGAAAAGCCATGCGCGACAACGGTGCAAGACTGTGACGCAATGATAGCGGCATCCGAAGACAGTGGACGTCTGCTGATGGTCGGTCACACGCTGCGTTTCGACCCGCGGTACGCGCTCGCGGCGCATCGCATCCAGAACGGCGAAATCGGAGAGACCATTCATGCTTTCTGTCGGAGAAACAACACCGTCAACTCACCTGCCCGACTCAACTTCTCGACAGGGGTTCTCCAATTCCTCGGAATCCACGAGTTCGACTGGCTCCTCTGGTCTCTGCCCGACAAGCCCGTGCAGGTTTCCGCGGTGGCCGTCCGGAAAAAGTTGCCGGTGGACGACACCGTTTTCACAACGATTTGTTTCGCAGGTGGATCGGTCGCAGTCGTAGAAACAAGCTGGGCCTTGCCTGCACAGATCACGCGAGGCCTCCACGCGGAGGCGCAGGTGGTCGGGACCGAGGGGGCCATTTATGTGGACGGGTCGCGCGGTGGGGTGTTGCTCCATTCCTCGGCAGTGGGCGACGATGAACTCCTGGATACGGTCTACACCGTCGAACTCAATGGCCGCTTGAGCGGACCCGCCTTTGAGGAAACGCGCCATTTCCTGCAGTGCGTCCGCACCGGCGAATCTCCCTGTTGCGATGGGACATCGGGCCGAGCTGCGGTGTCAATTCTGGAAGCGGCAGAACAGAGCATTCACACGAGGACGCCGATTGGTTTGTAGACGTCGGGAAGAGGATTCCGAGGCATTCGCGGAGCGATGATCGGTGCGCAAATCGGGCCGAGCCCTTTCCTTGACGCGCCCGTGGAATCCATGTATGATTACCCCGCCGTGACGCGATGACGGGGCGACCATCCGAGCGGACTCAGCGAGTCCGAGCGGACTTCACAGAGCGCGAAGTTGCCCGGCGGGGGGCGCCCAGCGAGAGTTTCAGGTCATATCTTTCCTCACGGACGAGGGTACCAGTCGACCGTTGCTGTTCGAAAAAAAAATGCCTCAACTGACCCGCGATCAGGTGCTGAATGGTCGTCCCTTGAGAAATCCCTCCCTCGAGTGGGAGAAGGACGACAAGGGTAGTGTCGTCATCATGGTGAGGCGCGGCAACGACTGGAAGACAAGACTGCTGTCGGCTGCCTTTGTCGTTCCGAAACAGCGACAGGTGGCCCTCGACGAAGTCGGCACTCTCGTCTGGGAAATGTGCGACGGAGGAACGACGGTGGCAGCCATCGTTGAGAGATTGAGAAAACGATACAAGCTCAACCAGAAGGAAGCCGAGCTTTCCCTCGGCGAGTATATGAAGACACTGACGAAACGCGGGTTCGTGGGACTGCAGGTTGACGCGGAGCCGGTGAGTGAAGTATAAGAAGACACGCAAAAACCATCTCAGCCTGAACATGAGGTAAAATACCGATGAGGCAGCCGACCTCTGGCAGAATACAACGCCAGATAAACCTTCCTTTTAATCAGGCCTTTCGGATTAGTCTGCGAAATATCACTATCCGGATAGGACGCGCCCTGATTACCGGTGCGGGAACCCTCCTGGGCATCGCCTTTCTCATGTCGGTCTTCACGCAATCGGTGACGCTCAAAGCCAGTGGCGCGCACGCTCTCGATGACTCGATGATCGCACGACAGCAATGGCTGGTCGCGATGTCACTGCTTGCATCAGCGGTTGGCATCACCAACTCGATGCTGATGTCGGTCACGGAACGATTCCGCGAGATCGGGACCATGAAATGCCTGGGCGCTCTCGACAACTTCGTCGTGAAGTTGTTCCTGATCGAGTCAGGGCTCCTCGGCATCATGGGTTCGCTGGCTGGAGCTGTGATCGGCATGTTCCTCGTGCTTTCCGTCTACGCCCTCCGAGGAGGCGCGTTAGGCGGACTGGACTACGCAATGCTGTTCCAGTACCTCGCGATCTGTATCGGGTTGGGAACGGCCCTGTCCATTCTCGCTGCGCTGCCGCCTGCAATTCGAGCGGCAAAACTGCCGCCGGCATCTGCGTTGAGAACGGAGATATAATGGATCGTCCATACAGGATCGATGAGTTCGACGAAGGGCATTGCACCACATTCGCCGGGGAGGTAGAGAATGTCCGCAGAGCCTTCTAACGACAACGGGGGGCAGATCGAAGAGTACATTGTCCGCACCAAAGGTCTGGTGAAGACCTACGTCATGGGCGACCAGCGACTCAACGCTCTGAACAACGTCAAACTGGATATTCGACGTGGGGAGTACATCTCGATCATGGGGCCGTCCGGCTCGGGAAAATCCACCCTATTCAACATGATCGGCGGTCTGGACAAACCAAGCGAAGGCACTGTCTATATCGATGAAGTGGACATGGCGCAACTTGACGCATTCGAACTGGCATGGCTGCGCTGTCGCAAGATCGGCTACATCTTCCAGACCTTCAACCTTATCCCGGTGATGACCGCTCTGGAGAATATCACCCTTCCGATGATCTTCGCGGGAGTGACCAGCGAGGACATGCTGGAAAAGGGCGTCCATCTCCTGACGACCGTCGGGCTGGGGGAGCGTCTGCATCACAAACCGAACGAACTCTCCGGTGGGCAGCAGCAGCGTGTGGCGATCGCGCGCGCCCTCGCCAACGATCCCGCGATTATTCTGGCGGATGAGCCAACAGGCAACCTCGACCTGAAGACCGGCAAGGAAATCATCGACCTGCTCAAGCGCCTCAACGAAGAGAGCGGCGTGACCATCATCACCGCCACTCACGACCTCAAAATGATCGACGTTTCCGACCGTGTGGTCTGGATCCGCGACGGACAGGTCGCACGAGTTGAGGAACGCAAGGATATCGCCCTCAACATTGGTGAAGTGGAAGGCGAGGATGAATAGATCGGTGACGGATGAGTCATCAGGGGCGCGCGGTCTGCTGCGATTGGGTGGACGAAATATGGGTCCGACAGGATGGGTAAACTGATGGCAATTACTACAGCAGATTTCAAGACAGGACTGACCATCGAGTTGGATAGGCAGGTTTGGCAGATTGTTGAATTCCAGCACGTCAAGCCGGGAAAAGGAGGCGCCTTTGTACGGACCAAGTTGCGCAACCTCGAAGCCAATACAACGCTGGACAAGACATTCCGCGCAGGCGAGCGCATGGAACAGGCGCACGTCGAGAGAAAGAAGATGCAGTACCTGTATGGATCGGGAGACGAGTACGTGTTCATGGACATGGAAACGTATGAGCAAGTCAGTCTTGCGACGGAAACAGTGGGAGACTCCAGCAAGTTCCTCCAGGACAACTTGGAGGTTCTGGTGACCATGTACCAGGAGCGCGTCCTTGGAATGGAGTTGCCGACGGTTATTGAGGCGGAGGTCACTGAGACAGACCCCGGTCTCAAAGGAGACACCGCATCTGGCGGATCGAAGCCTGCCACCATAGAAACGGGAGCAGTGGTGCAGGTGCCGCTGTTTATCAACAAAGGGGACCGCATTCGGGTAGACACCCGAAGCGGCGGTTACATGGAACGAGCCAAGTAGCCCCTGCCCGACCCGTCCGGGCATATCGGTTTGCGCGGACGACCATCGCTCACTCAGATTCCCCTGCGGGGAACTGAGAGTCTGATCGAAAAATCAACTGCTTGGCGCCAACATCCCAGCAAGGGCCGGTTGCTTTTGCCACCTGCGGGATGGAGGGCTTTGTTACTGACTTCTCGAGCAGGTTCTTATGGAAGTTTTTCGGAGAAGCAACCGGTGCAGCATCTCAGAGAGCGTCTTGCCTACGTTAAAGGGCTCACGCAGTCGTCGGATAAAGACCCCGTGGCGCAGAACGCCCGCGTGACCCGAGAAATCCTCAAATTACTTGAGGAGGTCATCGCTCAACTGGATGACGGAAACCGCGGAAATTCCCTGCAGCAGCAACCGCGGGGAAACGGGAACGGCGGCAACCATGCGGACCCTCCCCTTCCCGACGCGCCGTTTCTGCACTGTCCGAGATGCCGTCAGTATCTTCTCATCGGCAATGAACAACTTACCCAGGAGACGTTTGAGTTAACCTGCTCTGAATGCTCCCTGGTTGTCCAAGTCACGTAGAACTTCACCTTGTAACAATGGCAGCCAACGAAACCGTCGATCGCCAATACCTCTCCATGATGTGCCGGCAGTTTGCCGGGATGCTCGAGTCGGGCATGGACCTGCTCCGCATCATCGAGGTCCTGCGCGAGCAGGTCGATTCCGCCAGCTTTCGAGAGATGCTGGACTCGGTGAAGAAGGACGTCCGTCTCGGTCGGCTCCTGTCCACCGCTCTCGGGAGATTCCCGGAAATGTTCTCCCCTTTCTTTATCGGCATGGTGCGTCAGGGAGAACGGGATGATTCGCTCGTTGAGGTGCTGATCCGGCTCGCCGATCACCTCGAACAATCCACCGACCTCACCGCGGAATATGTCGAGGAATCCGCCGGTCGCTTCGAGATTCACTACCTGATTGACCGCATCTGGATTCTGCTCTTCTGGATGTTCATCAGTGTTGCGGCGGTGGCCATTGGTGTTGCCATGCTGTGGTACGCCACGCTCAGGGAAATTGTTCCGCAAGGATCTCTCGGCCCCAACGTCTGCCTCCTCATCGGCGTCTTCCTGCTGACCTCGGCTCTCCTTTTTTCCCGGTTCAAGCCCTTGAGACACCAGACCTGCCTCTTCTGCGGAAGGAAGAAGGAACAGGTCGAGCGCCTCGTCATCGGGATTGGGGCAGCCATCTGCGATCACTGCGTCCGACAGCAGCACGACCTGCTCCCCGCTCCCGCGCGAAGCGAAGTCTTCTCAGAGTCCCAACCACCTAAGCCGCAATCCCCCTCCGAATCCTCCATCCTGGAGGAAGTTGAAGTTGACATTGAAGAAAACGAAATTGAAATAGTTACAGAACAATCCTATCCCTATCAGTAATCCGCCCGCGCGGATACCGCGCCGCAGCGTCTCCCGCAGCGACGGGCGGCCGGTCTGATAGATTCGTCCAACTTGGATTTTCAGCAACGGGTGCAATCATGGCAGACTCGTCCTTTGTTCATCTACACGTTCATTCCGATTACAGCCTGCTTGACGGCGCCTCCAAGATCAAGGAGATTGTGAAGCGCGCCGCTGAGCTTGAGATGCCGGGCATCGCCATCAGCGACCACGGCGTGATGCACGGTGTCATCGATTTCTACGAGGCGTGCAAGTCGCAGGGGATCAGGCCGATTCTCGGGTGCGAAGTCTACGTCGCACCGCGGACAATGTTCGACAAAGACCCCAAGCTCGATGGTCAGAAGGAAACCTGTCACCTTCTTCTCCTTGCCGAAAACCAAACCGGCTACAGCAACCTTATGAAGGTGGTCAGCCAAGCCCACCTGAAGGGGTTCTACTACCGACCACGCGTCGACCACAATCTGCTCGCCGCTCACTCCGAAGGGCTGATCTGTGCCAGCGCGTGCCTGGGTGGAGAAATTCCGCAAACCATTCTGGAGGATCAGTGGGAAAGGTCCCGGCGCCTCGCAGAGAAGTACCGCGACATCTTTGGCGCGGAGAATTTCTTCCTCGAGTTGCAGAAGCACGGACTCCAGGGAGAGGACAAAGTCAATCAAGGACTTCTGCGCTTGAGCCAGGAGCTGCAGATCCCCACGGTCTGCACCAACGACACCCATTATACGAAGCGGGAGGACGCCCACGCCCAGCAGATTCTCCTCTGCATCGGCACCGGGAAGACGATGGACGACCCCGCCCGAATGAACTACGGTGACGAGTTCTACCTGAAGAGCCCGGCAGAGATGGCTACGCTCTTCATGGACAGCCCTGACGCTCTCCGACACACGGCGGAGATCGCGGAGCGGTGCAATGTCGAGTTGACGCTGGGTGAAACCCACTTCCCGCACTTCGAACCTCCGCCTCCGCATACGCTGGAATCCTACCTCGACTTCCTCTGTGCGGAACGCTTCACGCAACGGTTTCCGGGAGGCAACCCGGAGGCGCTCAAGCGCCTGGAGTACGAGCTGAGCGTCATCAAGGACAAAGGTTACGCGGCGTACTTCCTGGTTGTTCAGGACTTCGTAAATCACGCAAAACAGAAGGGGATCGTCGTAGGGCCGGGTCGCGGTTCAGCGGCGGGGTGCATGGTGGCGTATGTCCTCGGCATCACCAACATCAACCCCCTGCAATACAATCTCCTCTTCGAACGATTCCTCAACCCGGAGCGCAAGAGCAACCCCGACATCGACCTCGACTTCCAGCACAACCGGCGGGATGAGGTGCTTCAGTACGTCGTTGAGAAGTACGGCAGCGATCACGTTGCGCAGATTGCCACCTTCGGCACACTCAAGACACGCGCCTCCATTCGCGACGCGGGCCGCGCAATGGGGATCGACCTGCCTAAAGTGGATCGCATCGCCAAGATGGTGCCGGAGGGTCAGAAGGCCACTCTCGATATGGCGCTCGAAGCCAGCCCTGAGCTGCAAAAGCTTTATGAGACCGACTCGCAGATTCAAGAGCTGCTCGACACCGTTCGTCGCATTGAGGGAACCACCCGCCACGGTTCCGTGCATCCGTGCGGGGTCGTCATCTCGAAATTCCCGCTGGAAGAGGTGGTGCCTCTGCAGCGTAGCACCGACGGTTCCGGCGTGGTCACCCAGTTTGAGGGCGGCGGGGTCGAAAAAATCGGGCTGGTCAAGATGGATTTCCTGGGGTTGGACAACACCACGATCATCAGCGAAACTATTCGGTTGATCCGGGAACACCGGGGGATCGACATCGACATTGACAACATTCCCTATGATGACCAGAAGACCTACGAACTCCTCAGCCGGGGAGAAACAGTTGGAGTATTCCAGTTGGAGAGTTCCGGGATGCGCGGACTGCTGAAGGACCTCCGCCCCTCCTGCTTCGATCACCTCGTCCCTCTTGTAGCGCTTTATCGTCCTGGTCCCATCAAGGAAAGACCGCGATTTGTCGGTGGACGCCACGGATGGATGGAGGTTACCTACGATCACCCCTTGCAGGAACCGATTCTCAAAGAGACCTTCGGAGTTCTCCTCTACCAGGAGCAGGTGATGCGAACGGCCACCGACCTGGCGGACTTCACCATGCCACAAGCGGAGATCCTCATGCGCGCCATGAGCAAGAAGGACCGCGACAAGATGAAGGCCATGCGGCCGGCGTTCGTCGAGGGCTGCAAACATAATGGCGTCACGAAGAAGGTCGCAGACAAAATATTTGAAAGGATGGAACAGTTCGCGGAGTATGCCTTCAACAAATCGCACTCCGCAGCCTACGCGGTGGTTGCCTACCAGACGGCCTACCTGAAAGCCAATTTCATCCAGGAGTTCATGGCGGCGCGCCTCACCATCGTCATGGACGACAAGAAGAAGCTCTCCCCTGGAGTCGAGGACTGCCGCAGGCTCGGGGTGACCGTTCTACCCCCGGATGTCAACAGCAGCGCGGCCGGGTTCTCTGTGGAAGGAGACAGCATCCGCTTTGGTCTGGTGGGTATTAAGAATGTCGGGCATGCCCCGGCAGAAGGCATCATTGCCGCGAGGGAAGCCGAGGGACCTTTCCAGGACATCTTCGATCTGTGCGCCCGAGTCCCCAGCAGAGAGCTCAGCCGCGCCGTGCTGGAATGCCTCATCAAAGTTGGCGCTCTCGACAGCCTGCACCCGCATCGAGGGCAGCTTCTCGCGGCCCTCGAGACCGCCATGGAATACGGCGCCAGGGAACAACAGGACCGTTCCAGCGGTCAGGTCTCGCTCTTTGGGGACATGGTGGACGACGAAGCCACCGGCGGTGTTCGGCCGCTGCTCCCCTTTGCCCCCGAGACCCCGATGGAGCAGCGCCTGATCTGGGAAAGAGAGCTGCTGGGAGTTTATCTCTCCGATCACCCATTGTTCCGGATGCGCGACTTCCTCGGTGCCAAGACCACGCATACCATCGAGCAGTTGCAGGACCTCCCGGCCGAAAAGAAAGTCACCGTGGGCGGCATCGTCGCCTCCACTCGGCGTTTCATCGACAAGAAGAACAATTCCATGCTGTTCCTCACCCTCGAGGACCTGACGGGAGAAGTTGACGTGGTTGTCCTTTCCACGGTCTTCGAGAAGCACCGAGAGGACCTCGCGGACGACGCCATCGTGCTGATCACAGGCAAAACCGAAACTGGACGCGGCGGCCGCGGACGCTCTGGCTCAGGAAAGAAGGGCGCGTCCAACGGTTCAGCGGATGACGATGCCGGACTGGAAGGGGACGAACCTCGTGAGGAAGTGAAGCTGATCGCCGAACGAGTAAAGCGCGTCCAACAGGAGATGATCGCCTCGTCCAGCGTCAAACCCAGGGAATCCCTCAATCAGGTATCGATTCCGTTGGAGGGAGAGGACGCCGAGGATTTTGTGGAGCCTGCAAGCGATCTCTCCGAAGGTTCTGCCATCATCCACCTCGCCGTCCCCCCCAACAAGGCTAATCGAGGAACGCTCGATTCCCTCAAATCCGCCATGGCCAGTTGTCAGGGCAGCTGCGAAGTCCACCTGCACATTGATGACGGAGAAAATGTCACGGAGCTTTCACTCAATGGATTCACCGTCGAGTACTCTGCCGCATTCCAGGACGCCGTAGCAAGGCTGCTTGGCGGCAACTGTGTGTGGAGAGAATGAGACCCTGTATCGCCCCACGCTTCGGAGGGATTCCAATCCACGGTCTTCGGAGCGAAGGGCATAAGCAATTAGCACTATAGGTATTGGGGTAACGGAGGGGGATTGAGGCGAGGCGAACACAGCGCGTTCCTGTGCGAGCGTGTTGACTCATCTCCTTTCCCCGTGTAGAATCCAAGTCAGAATACTCGCCGCTCCACGATCCTGCTAACTCCCGGAGTGCAGCAGGTCTGTGGCAGACTCCGGTTGGAGCGGACGTGGAGCGCGAGATTGGACTGTGCATATTTTGGAGGATTGAGGATGAAATCTGCTCTTGATGTAGCTATGGGACGCTTCAAGGAAAATGAACCTGAGAAGGTCGAGTTGACGGCTGAGCAGAAGGGGCAACTTCACGAGGTCGACAAAGTCATCGACTCCAAGATCGCTGAGAAGAAGATCATCCTTGAAGGGCGAATCAGCGAAGCTCAATTGTCCGGCGACACCGAAAAGGTTGAAAAGGTGCGTCAGGAGCTTGCCAAGGAACTTTCCCGACTGGAGAGTGACCGGGAAAAGCGCAAAGAGAGAATTCGGGGCGCCGTCGCTGAGGCGTAGTTGAGGTCCGCTATTGCAGATTGGTCTATACATCCACATTCCCTTCTGTGTCAGCAAGTGCCCATACTGCGACTTCAACTCCGTGGACGGCGCCGACCAAGCCACGATGGGGCGCTACCTTGATGCCCTGTGCGCTGAGGTCGATGCCCTGTCACAGCTTCCCGCGGTGCGGGACAGAGCCATTTCCACCGTCTTCGTCGGAGGGGGCACGCCAACCATCTACGGAGGCGACGCGTTGGGGCGTCTGCTGGAAGCGGGTCGGCAATCACTCTCGATTGATCCGGGGGCGGAGATCACCGTTGAGGCGAATCCGGGAACCGTCTCCCAGGAAAAACTTTGTCGCCTGAGAGATGCAGGATACAATCGCTTGAGTATAGGGGTTCAGTCTCTGCAGGCGCGCATCCTCGAGAGACTGGGAAGAAAGCATTCGGTCGAGCAGGGCATCGCGGCCGTCCAAAACGCGCGAGTCGCCGGGTTCGAAAATATCAACGTGGATATGATTCACTCGGTGCCGGGGCAGTCGGTGAAGGAATGGTGTGAGGACCTTCGACAGGTTGTTTCGCTCGTTCCGCAGCACGTTTCCGCCTATTCGTTGACCATCGAGGCAGAGACGCAATTCGGGAAATGGTCACGCGGCGGAAGCCTCACCGCCGTGGCCGAGGAAACGGACGCAATCATGTTTGAGAAGACGCATTGCGTTCTGACGGAGCATGGCTACCAGCACTACGAAATATCAAACTACGCTGTGGCCGGGCGAGAGTGCCGACACAATCTACTCTATTGGAACAACGAAGATTGGCTCGCCGTTGGTGCGGGAGCGCATCAGCATCTGGACGGGGAACGCCGTTGGAATGTAAAATCTCCAGACAAGTACACCACCGACATCGAGACGAAGAGGGATGCCGTCGAAGGATCGGAGCGAGTGAGTCTGTCACAGCGCATGGGAGAGACCATGATGCTGGGACTCCGCAAAGCGCAAGGAGTTTCCATGCGAGACTTCGGTGACCGCTTCGGGAACTATCCGATGGAGGTATTCCGCAAGGAAATCGACCGACTCTCCCTGTCGGGTTTGGTTGCGGTTTCCGAAGATCGGTTGGCACTGACTCCGAAAGGCTTCCGCCTCGCCAATATTGCCATGATGGAGTTCATCAACTGACAGGTCGCGACGATTCCGTCACAGGGGGTATCGAGATGATAGATGCCAAAGCATTCTGCCTCATAATGTTGCTTGCGCTCACGGCAACGCAAAGCCATGCCCAGTTCACGCCGGCGCAACCTGCAGTATCCGCCATTGCTGCTCCTGAAAAGCCAGCCACGGGAGAACTCATTCTCTACGATGGCAGTCTGGCCCGAAGCCGTTTCGTCGCCCAGGCAGGTTCTTGGGGAGGTGGAGCGGCGTCGGAGGTGACGGAAATAAAGTTCAAAGGACCCGGGTCACTCAAGGTGGACATTCGCGGCCCCTACGAAGGGGGTCGCGTCGACTTCCAGAAAGGCCCCGGTCTGCCGAAATCCGACGAGGGAGCATACCTCGTCCTCTACACGATGTTGACGGATCAGCAACAGACTACTGCGACCGGGATACCGGGAGCAGATATTCCAACGAAAGCGATGCCCCTTGGAGGGATGGCGCCTCCCGGTGCGATGGAGTCCACGGAGCCTGGAGGGACTCCCGGAGGCGCCTTTCAGCCTGGAGAGAAAAAGGAAGAACTGGAGCATCTGCGTCTCGCCATTTTTTTTGACCAGGGAATGGGGCTGGTCGAACGGTACCCGATCATCGTTTACGATGAAACTCCAGAGGGCTGGTCCACCGTGGCCATCCCGTTCGCTGCGTTCACCCACGCGCCCGTGATCGACGGGAAGCTCCGCCGCATTGCCATCTGCGGCGACGCCAGGCAAACAATCCACATCGGACGTATCAGCATCGTGAGGGATACGACCCCCATGCAGGGCGAGATTCGGCGACCATCGACCCGCGACGAACGACACGACACCGAGATCAAACTGGGGCAGGATGTCGACCTGAAGCTCTTCCCTGAGGTGGGAATGGCGGCCATCGAGACCACATGGGACTTTGACGATAAAGATGGAATTGGCGTGGACGCCGAAGGATTGGAGGTCGTTTATCGATACAAGAAGCGTGGCACCTACACCGTAACAGCAACTGTCGCGGACATTGCCAACCAGAAACAAACGATTAGTGTGCAGTACACTGTAACCGTGAAATGACCCTTGCATCCAGCGAAATCATTCGCAAAAGGAGACGTGAATGACCGAAGCACTCACGCCCACCCAGGATTCACCATCAACACCTGAAGTCAAGAAGTCCCCCCCCCCCAAGAAGCCCGTCAAGAAGGTGGTCGAGCCTCCGAAGGACTTCGATTCCGCTGTCATGCTCTCCAACTCCGGAAACGCGGGCATTGCCCTCCCCTTCTTGCAGCAGTTAGCGGAAGCCGACCGGGACAACCCTGACGTGTGGAGGGAGTTGGGGATCGCCCAATTCCGCGCAGACGCTCACACGGACGGCCTGGTGTCCCTCCAGAAGGCGACTCACATGAATCCTCACGACGCGCGCGCATGGTTCTTCCTCGGGGCGGAGTACCGTGAGAACAAGCGACCCAGGGACGCGGCGAAGGCGTATAAAGAAACGCTGGAAATTCAGCCGGACCATCCTGAGGCCGGAGATGATCTCAAAGGAGCCGAGATAGCGGTGTCAATTCTGAAGGAGACCGGGCGTCTCAACGTCACATGAAGACTCCATCGCATACTCAGTATTGTCCGGCAGACCGGCATCCACGAAGGCGAGTCGCCGCTCCCCGCACTTGTTGCACGTCCCGCAGTGCAAACTCGGAGCCCGCCTCAGGTGGTTGCGCGGGTTCATGCACGAGAAAGTCAACTCCAGGGGCAGTTGGGACCCCAGCTCCAGAACCTGTCGCTTGGTCATTCCACTGAAGGGCCGAAGCACTGTGACGTCGCAACCCAATCCCTCAGCAACCGCCTGTTCCACGAGACGGCAGAACTGAAGGGAAGAGTCCGGGAAGGGGTTCCCGTGCAGTACCCCCAGGGCAATCGCGGAGATGTCATTCATACAACAGAACACCGCGGCCTTGGACAGGAGGAGCAGGTTACGGCCGGGCAGGTAAACCGCCTCATCCGGCGATCGGTCATCCGGCACGTTGAGACCGGACATGCTCCAGTGCACGCCGTACACGTCCGCCATTGGGACATCCAGGATCTTGACGGGTCGCAGCCGCGAGTCCCCAATGGATGCGAGGAACTCCCGCAAATGAAAGAGCTCTGCGTCTTCCCAGACCAACCCGCAGCGAACGTAGATTGGCTGAACACTGGAGTAGTCTTGCATCATGCGATGGACGAGAACGCAACTGTCCAGCCCGCCACTGACAAGGACGCAGATAGACATCGCTTCAGACAACTTGAGATGACTCCTCACTTATACGCTTGACCGCAATCTATCAGACTTCACTCAAGCTGTAAAGGACGGCGTTCCCCCATGGAAATCAAAGGAAAGACCGCTCTTATCACTGGAGGCGCAAGGCGCGTTGGGAAGACGATCGCGCTGACCCTCGCCACCAAGGGAGCGAACGTGGCCATTACCTACAATCGCTCCGATGACGATGCGTGCCAGACCGTATCGGAGATGCGCTCCGTTGGGGTGTGCGCGGATTCCTTCCAGTGCGATGTCACTCAGTGGCAACGGGTAAAGACAGCGGTCGACGCAGTGCTGAAGTCATTCGGGCGCATTGACATCCTCGTCAACAACGCGGCCGTCTTCCCGAAGACTCCCTTCTCCTCCCTCTGCGAAGAAGACTGGAACTTCAACATCGACACAAACCTCAAAGGTCCCTTCATGTTCAGCAAGCTCGTTGGGGATTGGATGCTGAAACAGAAGTCAGGAAAAATCATCAACATTGCGGACTGGGCAGGGATGCGCCCCTACCTGGACTATATCCCCTATTGCGTATCCAAGGCGGGAGTCGTCGCTCTAACTCAAGCGCTTGCCAATACGCTGGCCCCCGCCATCCAGGTCAACGCCATCAGCCCCGGTCCGGTCCTCATGCCCGAAGATATGTCCTTCGAGGAGATCCACGCCATTGAGCAGCGAGTACCTCTCAAGCGCATCGGATCACCACAAGATATCGCGAACACAGTAGCATTTCTGATCGAGGGATCCGATTTCATTACCGGTTCGGTCTTCGCTGTAGATGGAGGGAGATTCATCGCGTAGTGGTTGACGATCCGTCGCCTGTCTGGTAGAATCCCTATGCTGTTAAATTGCCGTCGTCACGGGCGGGTAGCTCAGTTGGTTAGAGCACTCCGACGTTACGTCGGAGGGGTACACAGGTTCTCGGGACTGGGTTGCCCAAGAAACCGGACGGGCGGGTAGCTCAGTTGGTTAGAGCACTTGCCTTACAAGCAAGGGGTCACAGGTTCGAGTCCTGTTCCGCCCACCAGACGAACCTGCCGATGCCTATGACCGAAGTGTGATATGCGGACCCGTGGTCTAGCCTGGTTTATGACGCCGGCCTGTCAAGCCGGAGATCGCCGGTTCAAATCCGGTCGGGTCCGCCATCTTTATCTTCCGCGTATCAAAGTGCCGGGATAGCTCAGGTGGTAGAGCGCAGGACTGAAAATCCTGGCGTCGGCAGTTCAACTCTGCCTCCCGGCACCAGCCTTATCTACGAAATCCTCCACACGATAGCGCCCTCGAATACGTCATCCGTCAGGAAACGGGTTGCCGAATTCGCTATACCCGTAACGAGTATAATCTTTGATGTGGTGGATTTCACACGCACGAAGATGTTGTTGCTCATCTGCCCATCTCCGCTTGCCGGACGATTTTCTGCGGCGATCCTTGAGCCCACTGAAAAAACCAAATCTCCCGCAGAATACGCAGAAATCGCAGAACAAAAAGATCAATCTGGAACGCAGAACATGTACTGAAGTTTCCGCGTATTCCGCGTGTTCTGCGGGGAGAAGCCTTTTTTCAGTAGAGTCATCCTTATTCATTCCGCAAATTGCCGTTATGCTTCCACGTGCATATGGTGTAGAATAGGTCTCCATCATGAGCAAAGGAGGGTTTGGCATGGGAGACAAAGGAAAGAAGGACAAAGGCAAGAGGGAAGTTCAGAAAGTGGCCAAGCATACCCTGAAAGAAAAACGGAAGCTGAAAGAAAACAAATAGAGTCGAACTACTGGAATCCACGCGGAGCGGACACTCCGAACGACAACCGGGATCGCGTACTCGTCAAGGTTGAGAGCTCAGCAAACGAAGACCCTGTAGCGCAGGGCCGCGTGCCCGTCTGACACGCATTCCGATCCGTCGAGACGTTACACGACTGCCGGACATAGGGATAAGGTTACTACTCACATACTTAGACAGGATTGACAGGATTGACAGGACTGGAGCGGCGCACGGACGCCGTGCGTCCGCCGCCTTCGCGGAGCATGTAGCCTTGGAAGCATCGACGCCGCGACGGTCCATGCAGACACGATGGAGGAGCTACGCGCGCACCTGGGCCAGCCAGACCTGCAGGTCAGTTCGGAAGAACTGGCGAAGGTGGACCTCATCGCTTTCATCCACGCCGTTCGCGGGCGCGGGACTGCGGGGAACCAACGCCGAGTTGTGGAGGTGTTCGAGAGCGATGGGGGAGCGCACCAACTGACGTTCCGCTGGTTAACCGACACCGACACCGACACCCACGAGGCACACGAGAGAGTGAGCGTTCGTACTGAAGCAACAAGGCTGTTCCACGAGTTGGCGGTTAGCGGTGTGCTGGAACTCAGCGCAATTCGCGATGCGGTGAACCGCATGCCAACGTAGCCACCTTCCTCATTCCCCTCTCCCCCGCCCCTTTCAACGTCCGTTCCACCGGTTCTTCAATCACCTCGGCGCCTGAGCGCAAGCGCCTCAGCGCGAGATC
This sequence comes from Armatimonadetes bacterium CG2_30_59_28, assembly GCA_001872605.1. Classification (GTDB taxonomy): domain Bacteria; phylum Armatimonadota; class Abditibacteriia; order CG2-30-59-28; family CG2-30-59-28; genus CG2-30-59-28. The sequence goes on from MNXM01000188.1 coordinate 20,362, forward strand.
CAGCGTGATGGTGGCTATTTCTCGTTACCACCTTCTCTCCATTTGTGATATTCTACGTCCAAGCCATGCAGCGCATGGGCACTGGCTCCAGCACCCTGTTGCATTGCAGACTTGAAAGGAGAAGCAATATGTCAGCAAACGTGTCCCAAGTTCCCCTTCTTGCGATGTTGATCTGTGCGACAACCATCGCAGCGGCGGAAGCTCAGGCCCCTGCAGAGCCGCCGGGTCGGCCCGCAAATCAACCTCACGCTCAGTACAACCCGAATCGAGGCGTGCTCCAGCGCTACCTTACACAGGCTTCTGATGTGCGTATCGCCTTCCAGCAGAAGCCGGAGTTGAGTGCCGCCTTCGCTTTTACCGACGACCAGGCAAACCAGTTCGCACAATCGGTACAGACCATCAACCCCGAGGGGCAGCAGCAGGAAATGCGCCAGAAAGTTCAGGACCCTAACGTTACTCCGGAACAGAAGCAAAAGCTCTATCAGGAATTCAACGAGAAGCGACGAACCATGGAACAGGAGATCGCAAAGAAGCTGGACGAGGTTATGACCCCTGAGCAGAAGTCGCTCCGACAAAAGATCGCCGACGCGTCAAAGGCGGCTGAACAGGCAATGAAAACCGCACTGGACCAGTCGCTCAACCAGGCTCTTTCAGCGGAGGAGAAACAAAGAATGCAGGCTGCGACTCATCGATGGCAACCGCAGGGAGCGCCACCCAAACCTGCAGGACAGTGACACCAGCGCCCATTGACACCCATCGGGAGGGACTTGTGGATACCAGAACGCAAGCGGTAGCGCCGCGCGTCACCATCGGAGACCGGCAAGGCCGGCCCGTCCTGTTAGTGGATGGTGACCCGTACTTCTACACAGCCTACTTTCTACGCCACGTTGTCGATCGGGACGGCGAAGGACGGCTCAGTCCCATGACGGACCGCGACGAATACGTCCGCCAACTCGCCCACCTGTGCCGCCCATTTGCGCAGCGAGGCATTCACGGGTATGAAGTTCCCGTGAACATCGGGTGGAACGGGCCAAACGATTGGGATTCGGAGAGACCGAAGTATCTGCGCAACGGCGAACCAGCGCTCGACCAGTTCCGCGCCATCACGCAAGCAGACCCTGAAGCGAGAATGATGGTTAACTTCCTCATCCATGCTCCGGAAGCGTGGAAGGAGCGTTTCCCGGACGAATTCGAGTTGGACGACGAGGGCAACAGCTACGAGGTCTCCATTGGCTCCGATTCCTACCTGGATGAGCTACTGGAGAACCTTCCCCGCTTCATCCGCTTCGTGGAAGAAAGCCCGTTTGCCCCCAACGTCCTGACCTACTTCTTTTCGTACGGGCACGAAGGTTTCACCTGGTCGACGCTGCGCAACGCGGTGACGGACTTCAGTCCTGCGATGCACCGCTGCTTCCGCAACTGGCTGAGGGAAAAGTACCGCGATGTGGCGGATTTGCGGCAGGCATGGCGTGACACGGAGGCCACGTTTGAGAACGCAGGAGTCCCGACGCGTCAGGAGCAGCTTGCCTCAGACCTCGGATGGTTCCGTGATCCCACCGGCTCACAGAAGGTGTTCGACTACATCCAGTGCCGCGTCGACCGGTTTGTGAACACCCATTACCGCATCGCGCATGCCATCAAAGACGCGTGCAACTACCGGGTGCCCGTCTACTGTTTTGGCGCTTACCTACAGGTGACCGGTTGGCCCGGCTGCTACTGGTTCGATGACGTGGGAATGAGAGACAAGGAGTTCAGCCCCCACGCGCTGAGCGTGCAGACCGGATGGGGGCGCATCATCGATTGCCCTGACATCGACGGCTGGGAGTCTCCCTACGACTACTACTACCGGCAGATGGGAGGCGTGGCGCTCAACCAGTCCATCGAGGAGAGCATGCGTCTCCGCGGCAAGACGTTCCAGGTCAACGAAGACACGCGCACATTTCTCGCGCATCAGGCGGGAGATGTCTACGGCACGGTTGCCACGCGCGAAGAGACGACGGCGGTCCACCGACGCAACTTCGGCGCCATCGCCTCCCACTGGAGTGGCTGCAACTGGATGGAACAAATCAACAACTGGTTGCAGGACGACGGAGTTCTCGACGAGCTTGGCAGATACGATCGTCTACTGCAGCGTTCCATCGACTGGCCCGAGACTCCCGTAGACGCGATCGGCGTCTTCATCGACGAACAGTCGATTCGCTATGAGAAGCCTTTGATCGCTTTGGATTGGGACCTTATCTACAAGCAGCGCGTTTTCGGTCTGTCCCACTGCGGAGTGCCGTTCCGGTGTCATCTCCTCGACGACCTCGCCTTGGAGAACATGCCTGAATACAAATGCAACCTGCTTCTCAACTGCTTCTACATGGATTCCGAGCGGGAAGCGATGGTTGCGGAGAAGCTGAAGCGCGATGGGAAAACGCTCGTATGGATGGTCGCTCCAGGCTTCTGTCATGCGGCCGAGGGGCTTTCTCTCAGCAGCATGCAACGGCTCGTGGGGATGAAATTCGCCAAGTGCGACTTGGACTGGGATCAGTGGATAACCATCAGTAACTTCGCCCACTCGATTACTCACGGACTCTCTCACGACCTCATGTACGGATCGAACGCGCGTATCGGCCCGGTTTTCTACGTTGACGATCCGGATGTGACCGTCCTGGGCAGACGCCTCCTCTTCCAAGGGAGACATGAGCCGGCCCTAACGCTCAAGGAAATGAACAGCCACAGCTCCATCTATTCTGCGGCGCCCCTCCTGCCATCCGATTTGCTGCGCAACATCGCGCGGTACGCCGGATGTCATGTGTATACGGATGAGAATGACGTGGTCATGGTGGGACGAGGGTTGATCACCTACCACACGAGTGCCCCGGGGGAAAGGATTCTGAGACTGCCTACTCCCGCGGCGGTGCATGACCTGTTCACGGGGGACCTGTTGAGCGAGGGCTCCGCCGAGATTGCAGTGGATTTCAAGCAACCTGGAACAAGAGTCCTGACAACGCTTCCTCCTGAAGCCTGGAGATAGCGACTCCCCCCGCGCGAATGTCTCGAGGCGATCCGGGTTCTGAACCGGCTGAAAGGAGCACCCTCAGTGACTGGCGTAGGTATTTTCGTGTCCGAGCTTAAAGACCGCGGTGTCACCTGGATTAGCACGCTCTGCGGACACGGACTCAACCCCCTGTTCGCCGCGTGCCGGGATGCCGGCCTACGGCTGGTTGACACGCGCAATGAACAGGCCGCCTCGTATATGGCAGAGGTCTGGGGCAAACTCACGCGCTCCGTAGGAGTGTGCGCCGTCAGCAGCGGAGTGGCTCACGTCAATGCGATGACTGGCGTCGTCAATGCCCATTTCGATGGATCGCCCATGCTGCTCATCACCGGCGCTGGGTCGCTTGAAACAGCGGGGATGGGGCACTTCCAGGATCTCGACCAGGTCTCCCTTGCCGCGCCCGTGTGCAAGTATGCGCGGGTCGTGGATGTCCCTGCGAGAATTCCTCAATTCGTAAACGAAGCCTTCGCCGCGGCGCTCACCGGTAGGCCGGGACCCGTTCATCTCACCTTCCCGCTCGATGTTCAGACTGCCGAAGTCAACGAAGGGGGTCTCATCAAACGGACCGGAGAAATCATCGCGACAACAGGCGCGCCGGTATCCGCCGATGACCGGAGCATCGAGTCGGCAGTAGAGTTACTCAGGAAGGCCGAGAGACCGCTCCTGATTGCGGGAAGCGGCGTGTACTATGCAGAGGGTGGCGACGCCGTCGAGGACTTCTGCAAATCGCTGGACATTCCATGCGTCATCCCCATCTGGGATCGGGGATGCATACACAACGCAATCCCGCAGTTCATGGGAGTTCTCGGGGCGGCGAGTGGAGGAGCCGCGCTGCTCCGGCAGGCGGACCTCGTTATCGCTCTGGGCGTCTCCTATGACTACCGGATCGGCTATCTGCTCCCACCCGCCGTTTCCACCGATGCACAGGTCGTGCGCGTTGACGCCGATCCGCAACGGCTCCACGCAGGGGTCGCCGCCGACCTCCTGGCACCATCCGACCCGGCATCGTTTCTCACGTCGCTCACGGCAGTCGCCCAACGGCGCGGCATCGTGCCATTCTCAGAGTGGCTCTGCCGGGCGAGCGACGAACGGGAGCGCTTCCGCACCGGCATCCTGACTTCAAGGAGCGACAGCGGCAACCGACTGCATCCGCTGGACATCGTCGATGCGCTGCGACAGGTTGTTGATGACGAGACAGTGCTCATCATCGACGGAGGCAACATCGGACAATGGTATCACCAGGCGATGTGTGACCGATATCCTGGACACCATGTGACGTGCGGAGCCAGCGGTGTCATCGGCTTCGGCATCCCAGGAGGGATAGCCGCGAGATTGGCTTACCCGGACAGACCGGTCATTCTGCTGTCAGGGGACGGCTCCATCACGTTCACCATCGCGGACTTGGAGTGCGCTGCCCGGCAGAGACTGCCTTTCGTTGCGATTGTCGCCGACGACGAGAGTTGGGGAATCGCCGCCAACGGACTCGTGAAACAGTATGGCGAGGCAATCAGCAGCAACCTCGGTCCAGTGCAGTTCGACGTTGTGGCGCGGGGTTTGGGATGCCAGGGAGTGCGGGTCAACCAACCGAAAGAAATACTCCCTGCCATTCATCGAGGACTGGAGGATGGTCTGCCCACGGTTATCCATATACCGATCGTCAGCCAATTTCCCGGAAACTGAAGACCTGTCCGGCTGACGGATGAATACACGGCGGCACCTGCCAACGAGCTCAATACACCATCGGCGCACCAGGGTACGACCCACACCTCGCCACAGCTCAACGCTTTCGCCCCCCCGAGGGAGTACGGGCCACTGAGAACAACTCCATCGGTGTGACGACTTTCAGCGTGACTTTCTTCTCCGTGCTCTCAGCGTTCGGATCGCCGAAGATCAGGTAGACACCCGTTGAAAGAGGGGTCGGTTGCATTGTATACTTGCTTCCACATGACGAGTGCGAAAAGTGGAGATCGCGGAGAGCGAGAGCCCGGCAGGTTTGAGTGATGGAGGTCGTGCGACCCGCATGGGAACATGTAGCCCCCGCTCTTCCATGCGCGCTTGATTGGAAGGAGAACGCCTGATGAGGGCAATGGTCTATTCATCACCGCTAGAACTGCAAATGCGGGAGGTCGACCCGCCTCGCCCCGGCCCCGGCGAGGTGCTGATTCGAGTGGATTCGGTGGGTGTGTGCGGGTCCGAGCTGGAGGGCTTCGCCAGTCAGTCACCGCGACGCAAACCTCCGCTGATTATGGGGCACGAGTTCAGTGGAATCATCGCTGAACTGGGGGAAGGAGTGGAAAAGTTTGACATCGGTGACCCGGTGTACGTCAACCCGATTGAGTTCTGCGGCAAGTGTGACTCGTGCCGCCGCGGGGAGTTCCCCACGTGCCCGAACCGAATCCTGATGAGCATGGATCGCGCGGGTGCTTATGCCGACCTGGTAACGGCTCCGGCACACAGGACGTACAAATTCCCCGCCGGACTCCCCATGCGCGCCGGGGCTTTTGTTGAGCCTACCGCGGTGGCCGTGCGGGCCGTTCGGCTGGGATGCTGGAACGCTCTGCCGTCTTACGTTCTGGTCTTTGGTGCAGGAACCATTGGTATCCTGTGCGCACAAGTGGCGAAGGCTCTGGGCAAACCGAAGGTCATGATTGTGGATACCCGTGACGACCGGCTGGAGTTCGCGCGTCTCTTTGTTGACCTCGCAGCCAACAGCCGTTGCGGAGACCTGCGCCAGACTGTTCGCGATTTTACAGACGGCGCGGGGTTTGATCTCGCCATCGACGCGGTCGGCGTGTCGCAGACCCGCGCAGAAGCAGTTGCCGCGTGCCGTCCTGGAGGCACTGCCGTCTGGTGCGGCATCCACAGCGCCGACACGTCTCTGGACGGCAGGGACGTTGTGCTCGCGGAGAAGGTGGTGCGCGGGACATACTGCTACATGGATGCGGATTTCCAGAAAGCTGCCGATCTCCTCGCCGCAGGTGAGATCGAGGTCGAATCCTGGACTCATCACTTCCCTCTGGAGGCAGCAGCCGAGCAGTTTCTGGCGCTGACCCGCGGGGAGACGGACTACGTGAAGGCGGTGCTGCATCCGGGGTAGTAATGCGCACGCACCGACGCCTCGCGCGCTACTCCATTCATTAGGAGCAAATGTGATGCAGATTCTGGTGGTGAACGTTGGTTCCACTTCCCTGAAATTCAAGCTGTTCGACATGTCCGCCGAAACAACGGACGGCTGGACGCGCACTCAGGAGCAAGTACTTGCATCGGGCAAGGTGGATCGCGTCGGCGGTGAGAGTTCTGTCTTCAGTTACCAGTTGGGCGATGCCCCGCGACAAGAGCAGAAGGCGCAGTGTCCTCACCAGCGCGCGGCCATTCAACGGGTGTTGGAAACATTGACGGATTCCGAGACGGGCATTCTCACGAGTCTCGATGATGTGCAGGCAGTAGGGTTCAAGCCGGTTCATGCCAAAGGGATCGCGGAGTCTGTGGTCATCAACGAAGCGGTCATCCAGGCGATGGAAGAATACGTGCCGCTGGCGCCGGCACACAACCCGCCTTACATCGAAGCGTTCGGAATCTTTCAGGAACTCCTGCCCGGGAAACCGCTGGTCGGCGTGTTTGAACCGGCCTTCCATACGACGATCCCCGATTACGCCCGCACCTATGGCATCCCGTACGAGTGGACGGAGAAGCATGCCATCCGCCGTTACGGATTTCACGGGGCATCGCATCGATACGTCGCGTGGCGCGCTCCAGAACTCGCAGGGGTCGGACGCGACGCGGCTCGGGTCATCTCCTGCCACTTGGGCGGAAGCTCCAGCATCTGCGCGATTCGGGGCGGAAAATCGGTTGATACCAGCATGGGGTTCTCCCCACAGTCGGGACTGCCAAACGCAACCCGCAACGGCGACATCGACCCCTTCATTGCTCTCTACATGATGGAAAAGGAAGGACTCTCCGTCGGCGAGATTCGCGAAGCTCTCTCCAAAAGCGGAGGACTGGCAGGCATCTCTGGGCTGAGTGGGGACATTCGCGATCTCGAAGAAGCTGCTGAGGAAGGAAACGAAAGAGCGCGCCTCGCTCTGCGGGTGCTGGTGCATGAAGTGAAGAAGTACGTTGGCGCCTACACCGCCGTGCTCGAAGGTCTCGACATTCTGGCCTTTACCGGAGGGATTGGCGAGAACGGCATGAATATCCGCAGGGACGTTTGCTCGGGACTGGAATGCCTCGGAGTCGAGATCGATCTGGAGAGAAACGCTGTTGGCGGCGCTGAAGGCATTATCTCCACGGAAAAGTCCCCGGTGAAGATTGTCGTTGTCCTCGCCAACGAAGAGCTGGTCATCGCCCGGGAAACCATGCAACTGATGAGTGACCCCGGCTCCCGAGTGCGTGACTTTTCCGCGCTTGATTGACCGTAGCAGAATAGTCACGACGGACGTTAAGAAAGTTGGCTCCTCAGCAGAATTTGTGGGTAGAAATCGAGGGATCGGTGTCATTGATGGCTACCGGTTGAAGTCGTGAGGTCGGTTCTAGGCCTAAAATAAGCGCGTTTGGCTGTAGACTGGATAGTTAACCTCATTTTCTGTCTTTCGCGTGGGTCCATCGTGGGTGACATGTCCGCGTTGTCAGATTTGCGCAGTTTGGGGACCGCGTCCGTTGCTGAAGCGCTTCTCGGGCGCGTTTTCAGACACACTCCGCCCCGGGAAGCGCAGGGAACGTCTTTT
>MNXM01000210.1 GCA_001872605.1 Armatimonadetes bacterium CG2_30_59_28
AAGAAAGGACATCTTTTCTCCCCTTTCAACCCGTGTTCGGCACGAACACGGGTTGAAAGGGGAGAAAAGGAGGGTAGCCTTCATCGTGTAGCTGCCTGTGTGAGCTACCGGACGCTGAAGCGATCCGGTGTCCTTTTGTAGGGGAACTTCCAAAACGATGCACTACCGTACACAAGTTTCCGGCGAGAGTCAACGCGCGCGCGCTCACCTGGACGTGACCCGGTGGAGACAAACGTGTTCCCCGCACGACGCAGCGTGCGGCCCCGGACTCCGCCCCTTCTGTAATACGGTGTAGACGGCTGCTCTACTTCATCGACGCCGCGGCGACTTTATTGAACGCAGCGACGTATGCCTCCATGTGCTTCTCCCCGTACACCGGATGGGTGAAGAAGGACATGGTGCGCTGGGAGAGCCACCGCGCGGTCTTGCAGTCGAACTGTGAGTAATCGATCTGCCGAGCGTTGGGGTCTTTGAACGGATACTGCAAAGCCCCGAAACCGTTCTGTTCTGCGAAGGCTTTCTCCCGGTACATTTCCGGCCACTGAACGCCGTACACGGGAACGCCTTCGGCTTCCATCGCCTTCACGAATTCCTTGACGGTGATCTTCAGCTTATCCGTATCCAGCACAAATGGCGCCCACCAGAAGGCATTTTGGCGTTCGTCTGTATCGACGGGCGGGTGCGCCACCGCCGGATGATCCTTGAGCGCCTCAATGAGGTATTTGCCGTTCTTTTGCCGGTGCGGCAAGTTCCAACTGTCGAAGCGTGCCAACTCACACAGGCCGACCAGCGACTGCATCTCCGTCATGCGGTAGTTAAATCCGACACGGTTGTGGATATACATCAGTTTTGCTTCCAGCTCGAGCAGGCGCAGACGCTCTTTCACATCGTAGCCATGATCGCGGAAGGAACGGCACTCCCACTGGAGGTCTTCATCATTGGTGATGACCGCGCCGCCTTCGCCACCGGTGGTGAAGTGCTTGCTCTGGCAGAAGCTGAAGCAACCGATGTTCCCGATGGTCCCAGACTTTTGACCTTTGTAAATTCCACCGAAGCACTGGGCACAATCCTCGATCACAAACAGGTTGTGCTTCCTGGCAATCTCCATGATTGGGTCCATATCGGCCACCACGCCGTACAGGTGAACCACGAGAATCGCTTTTGTCTTCTCGGCGATCAAAGGATCGATGGCGTTCGGGTCCAGTGTGTGGGTCTTGTCCACGTCGGCGAACACAGGCAGCGCTCCCGCCTGGAGAACGCAGAAAGATGAAGCGATGAACGAATACGACGGGCAGATCACCTCATCTCCAGGTCCGATCCCCAGAGACGCGATTGCCGTGTGCAGCGCGCTGGTGCCGTTGGTGGTGGTGATGGCGTATTTGACGCCGTTCCATTTTGCCCAGGCATCCTCAAACTCCACGCCAACCTTGCCGGTCCAGTAGTTGACCAGCCCGCTCTTGAGTGGCTCGGACACTCTCTGGATGGTCTCATCGGAAAACGCGGGCCACATCGGGAACGGCTCCGCGCATACAGGGGTGCCACCGTCGATGGCTAACTGTTCAGACATGGTTTACCTCCTCAATTCTGGTTATTGGTGATGGGTGAGTGCGTGATACGTGATACGTGATACGTGATACGCTCGATCGTCTTTCATTACTCGCCACTCGTCACACTTTGATCGACTTCCCGGTGCGTGCAGACGCGTATGCCGCGAGCAACAGCTTCTGCGACCAGAGGGCGTCCTCAACCGACACGGCCGGTTCCCGGTTCTCTTCAATGGCGGCGGAGAACTCCTCGATCTCAGCCTGATAGAGGTTAACCTGCGGGAAGTCCAACTCGATGGACGAGTCGGCGGCGCGCTGCTGTTGGGCATCATACCCTTTGTCGTCGGCCTCGATGTAGGCCATCGCGACGCCGGCGGCCCCCTGCCCGATGGTTCCCTGAGTCAATACCGAACCCTTGCTGCCGTAAATCTCCAGCACGTTCTTGGATGAGTTGTCCGGAATGGCGAAGAAGGCATCCACCACGCCGATGGCTCCGTTGCGGAACCGCACCATTGTCACGGAGCTGTCTTCCGATTCGTACGACTGAACAAGGCGTGCGGTGTAGCAACTGACCTCCTGAACCTGTGAGTTGAAGATGTATTCCAGCAGATCCAGCAGATGACCTCCCATGTCGATGAGTGAACCGCCGCCCCCCAGTTTCGGATTTTGCCGCCACGCGCCCTCCATCGGCGGATACCAGCAGGAAAGCTGCGCACGACCGAGCACCGGTTTGCCGATGTTTCCATCGACGACCATCTGCCGCAGCTTCTGATGGAGACCGTGGAAGCGCATCATGAACCCCATGCCCAGGTGCGCATTGTGCTTCTGCGCCTCCGCGACCAGGGACTCGCATTCATCCATCGTCATTGCCATCGGCTTTTCTACCAACACGTGCTTCCCCGCCCGCAAGGATTTAGTGACCTGCTCAGCGTGGACGTGGACAGGCGTGGCGATATAGACGGCCTGAATGCTCTCATCCTTCAGGAGTTCGTCTTCGTGGGTGAACCCGGGAACGTTCAGTTCCTGACTCATCTCCTCGACAACGCCCGCTGCGCTGTCCATGATACCTTTCAGCCTCGCATTTCCCGCCGGAATGATCCCTTCCGGGATGGTGCGCCGGCGCGCAATTCCGCCGCCTCCAATGACACCCCAGTTAACCATGCTTGTTCCTCCTTTGGGATTGGTGAGTGAAACGTGATGCGCTGGTGATGAGATATGCGGGGCGAAACGGACCGACCTTTTCGCTTCACGTTTTACGCGTCACTCGCCACGTGCCACTCGCCACTCATCCCTCATCCCTTCATCTGCTCCAGCAATTCCAGCGCGGCATCCACCATCCTATCCCCGGCTTCGGGCACCAGCTTGCTGCTTCGGGCGAGACGTTCCTCGTAGCCTGTGCCCTGTTCAAACGCTTCTCGCGTGGGGATATACCCGAGTCCACTGTTTGTCAGTTCGACGACAAACGTCGGCTGGAGCGGCGAATTCTCCTTGATCCGCAATCCGTACTCAACAAAAATTTCTCCGGGAAGGAAGACAATGGCCCCGTCACCAATGCGAACCGCGCCCACAGACACGGTTTCAGTGTTTGCATTGATCTCTGCAACATACAGCAATTCTTTTGCCCAAGCCATTTCGTTACCGAAGAGGTTGGTGCGGCGTCCAAGTTCCTTTGCGTCTTCCTCGCTCAACCCGTTGGGCCCCAGCTCGACGAGGTTGCGGGCAAAACGAAGGTCTCCCTCCGTCGGCTTGCGCAGAGCGATCTCGAGTGTCTTTGATGCGGCGCGCAAAGTGTCGATCTCTCCGCAGTGGATCTTTGCCGTTGTCCGCAGAGCCTCGGCGCCCAGCACGGTCCCGATCCATTCCGTGTGCGCGAAGTATCCTGGCTTTACGTTGGGCGACTGGAAGTTGACGTGGTTCAGGTTTCCGCAGGTTCCATTGAAGAACGCCGGAAGCGTTGCGTCGCCCAGGACGTTTCGGAGAACTTTGCGGACCACTCCCGGGTAATCAGCGGAGATGAAGTTGCCTCCTACGGTATCGCAATGGTTTGCAAAGTTGACGAGCATCCCCCGGATTTGCCCTTGCCCGTCATCCACCCGCATGACCCCAACGCCAGGATCGATCGGTCCGGTCGGGCGCACGATGTTGGGGTTTCCTCTGCCCAGTCCTTCTTCCCACTTGTCTCCCGCGCCGGGATTGGTGCGCACCGTTCCATCCTTCATCAGGTATCGGCGGCAGAAGGAAACACCCTCTTCCCGTCCCACGCCAAACCCAATGCGTGCGGGCTTCCGGCTTAGATAGGCGGCTCGAACGCCCCCCGCCATCAGGTGTGGAAGCAATTCCAGATATGCTTCGGTGGTGTCCACCCCAAATGCCTTGATGCTGGCTGGACCGGTATGGGTATGCGTGGAGTGGATGAAGACGTTTTCGGCGGGGAAGGGAAGGCTGTGGGCGATGAGCGACTGTGCCGCCTTCACAGTGTTCGGGAGCATTGCGATGATATCACACGTGACGAGAGCGACGCGGGTCTCATCCAGTTCGAGAACAAGCGTCTGGCAAAGCAGCGGATCGTGAACCCCCTCGGAGATGCGATCCTCAAAATATCCGGCAAGCGAACACCCCACGGGAGGGGTAATGTCAACCTGTGAAAGCCCCGAATTCAGCATTGAAGCACCTCAACAAGAGAAGGCGACTGCTTTGAGGATACCGTAATCCCCACGGTCCGCCCGACATTGTAACCCATCGCCGCACGGTGGGAAAGGGCGATGCAGAGCTGGCCCCGGCGGAAACCGGTGCTCGTATCATGACTGAGTCCACCGCGAACAACCAAATCTCCCGCAGAACACGCAAAAATTGCAGGAGGGAGCGACCAGTTTGGGGCCCAGAACCTGCACTGAAGTTTCCGCGTATTTTGCGTGTTCTGCAGGGAAAAGCCTTTGTTCAGTAAAGTCATGACTGAGGCAGGCTGACCTTGACATTGGCGGATTTCCTGAGAGAGGCGATGTGCTCATCGAGCAGGCGGCCTATTTCCTGATCTCTGAGGTAATGCTCAATCTTCTCGGAGACCTCGGTCAGTGGGGTCTTCCTAACTTCCTTCTTTTCCTCACACCGGATGATGTGGAAGCCATAATTCGTTTTGACGACCTTGCTTGTGCGTCCCGGTTCGAGAGCAAAAGCGGCCTCCTCAAACTCCGGCACCATCATGCCCCGTGGAAAGAACCCGAGATCCCCGCCCTTGAACTTTGAGCCAGGGTCCTCCGAGTTATCGGTTGCGATCTGAGCGAAGTCCTCGCCCTTCTCCACGCGCGCCAGCAGGTCGTTGACGCGGGTCTCGGCGGCCGTCTTCTCCTCCTCCGTGCTCTCTTCTTTGAGGAGAATCAGAATGTGCCGCGCATGAACCTGTTCGGGAGTCTCGAAGTACCGAGGGTGGGCTTCGTAGAAATCAGATACTTGTTGCTCGTCGATTTTAACTTTCGATGCGACTTCGCTGTCGATGTAAGCCTCCACGGTCAGGTTGCTGCGAATGACGTGCCGCAGGTCGTTGGGGGTCATGCCGGATTGTTTGAGCATCTCAGCAAGCTCCGCGTCCGAGCGGCCCTCTCCTTTGATCAGAGTCATCTCCGCGTCTATCTTCGCGGAGTCAACATCCATCTTCTTTTTGACCGCATCTTGCAGCAGCAACTTCTCAGCGATCATCTGATTCAGAACGTGGACCCTCAATTCATCTCGATCAGGTGGCGGGCCCATCGCCGGGTTCTGCTGGCCACGCTGCATTATTTGGTCGACGCGTTTGTCCAGTTCCGCGGTAGTAATCTTCTGAGAGTTTACTCTGGCAGCAATCACCGGAGACTTCCTCTCCTTGTCCGCCTTCCCAGTCGTCTGTGATTCGCTCTGAATGGCGGGAGGAACTTCCTTGGCGGACGCCGCGAATCCCGGCGCCAACAGCAATACGGTAATGGTCAGCAGCCAACCTGCAGTTCGTAGGTGCAACTCGTTTACAGTCCTTTCAGATTCTCCAGTGGTCGAGTGAGTTTAGCACTGGCAATAGACGGCTGTCAATCGACGGGCGATGCCCGGGTGTAAGTTAGATTTGTGATAGTCAGCCTTGTAGCCCCTGCTACAGGGGAGACGGTCGGGGGGTGTTTTCATCCGTAACGAGTATAGTTACCCTCGCCATCGCAGGTTTATGCGGAATGTCCACCGCGTTATCGGTAGTGCATCGTTTCGTAAATCACTCTGCATTAGACACCGGATCGCTTTAGCGTCCGGTAGCTCACACAACATTAGACGCCAGACGCCGGATCGCTTCAGCGTCCGGTAGCTCACACAACATTAGACGCCGGATCGCTTCAGCGTCCGGTAGCTCACACAACTGACTACCGAGCGCCAAGAAAGAACATCTTTTCTCCCCTTTCAACCCGTGTTCGTGCCGAACACGGGTTGAAAGGGGAGAAAAGGAAGGCAGCCTCCATCGTGTAGCTGCCTGTGTGAGCTACCCCAACTTCCGCAGTAAGCAGTCCGAAGATTTTTTTTCGAGCTATTTTGCTGAGTTGCGAGTAGGCATGTTGCTGATTTTACGGGGGTGGTCAAGGGGAGGGATGTGAAAACCCAATGTAGTGAAGAAAACGGGATTGCGGATAGGAGTTAGACTATTCGCATGTATGTTCGGATAGCCAGTCGCAATTATGATGGGAAGCGTTACGACTATTGGTCGCTGGTGGAGTCGTATCGGACAGAGCGAGGTCCGCGTCAGCGGGTGGTGGCGTATCCGGGGGACTTGCAGGAGGAGGTTCGCCTGGGTGTGCGTGAGGCGGCGACCGGAGGTTCAGGAGTTCGACAACCCGCTCTGATGGAGGAGTTTGAGCCGGTTGAATCCGAGTGGGTAGAGGTGGATGTTTCCCGGGTACGGGTGGAGAGAGATCGGGAGTTTGGAGGTTTCTGGCTTGGGAGGAAACTGCTGGAGGAGTTACAACTTCCCCAGTTTCTGGAGAGGGTTCTGCCGCGCGGGTATGAGGACATTCCCTGGTCGGTGATGTCCCAGATTCTTGTGTTGTGCAGATTGTGTCGCCCATCGAGTGAACTGCGGATTGCCGAGCATCTTTATGAGCGGACGGCTCTGCCGGAGCTTCTGGGGGTTCCCGTGGAGAAGGTTAATGACGATCGCCTGTATCGGGCCCTCGATCAGGTTTTGCCCCACAAGGAGGCGTTGGAGGTTCACCTGAAAGAGCGTTTGGGAGAGTTGTTCGACTTGGAGTACGACCTGCTGCTTTACGACGTGACGTCGACCTATTTCGAGGGAGAGAGCAAGGGGAATAGTCAGGCGCGGCGGGGTTATTCTCGGGATCATCGTCCAGAGTGCAAGCAGGTCTGTCTGGCGCTGGTCGTGAGTCGGGCGGGGATACCCGTTGGATACGAAGTTTTCGATGGGAACAAGAGCGATGTGACCACGGTGGAAGAGATCGTGGAGTTAATGGAGCAGCGGTACGGAAAAGCGCATCGGGTGTGGGTGATGGACCGAGGGATGGCGTCAGAGAAGAACGTTCAGTTCTTGAAGGACGGGGATCGTCGCTATATCGTGGGGACTCCCAAGAGTCAGTTGAAGGCTTTTGAGCAGGAGCTTCTGTCGGAGGATTGGGAGCCGATACGGGAGGGTGTGGAGGTGAAGATTTGCCCCTCGCCGAGGGGAGAGGCAGAGGTGTTTATCCTGTGTCGCAGCCGGTCTCGGAGAGAAAAGGAGTCGAACCCTGTGGGTTCGCAGCGATTCACGCGCGGTTTGAGAAGCGGATCGAGGAGGGACTGGAGAAGATCGCCCGGTCGTGTGTGAAGAAGAAGCAGAAGGTGGCCGAGATCGAGCGCCGCGTGGGACGTTTATTGGGTCAGAACAGCCGAGCGACAGGACTGTTTGAGGTCAGGGTCACGGAGGGCGAAGGGGGTGAAGCTCGACTGGCGTGGACGAAGAAAGAAGGATGGAGTGGGCGACGTTGAGTGAAGGGTGCTACATGCTCCGCAGCAACATC
>MNXM01000209.1 GCA_001872605.1 Armatimonadetes bacterium CG2_30_59_28
CGTCCACCTCAAAACACGACGTGCATAAATCCTTGCGCATTACGGTAGACCGCCTTACAGAAGGGATGTGCTATGCTTACTGATTGGATAAAGTCCAGCTTGACTAAACGCGCCAATGCAACTAAATTGACAGGTGTTGTCCGGCGCGTGTTATCGCGCCAGCAACAAGAGACACGCACCACAGACCACTCGCGGTCAGCGACGAAAGCAGCCCAAGGAGGAAATTCATGCGTCAGCCCTGGAAGACCGAGAAATGGTTCACCAGTCCGTGGAACTACCTGCCGGAGGTGCGGGAACAATTCAACTTCCCGGAGAAGATTAGAATTCATGATGTCAGCCTGCGCGACGGGGAACAGCAGACGGGGACAATGTTCCGCAAGGACGAGAAGGTGGCCATCGCAAAGAAACTGGCCGAGGCGGGGGTGCATCGCATCGAGGCCGGAATGCCGGCGGTATCGCCGGAGGACGAAGCCGCCATTAAGGAGATCGTTAACCTGGGACTCGACTCCGAAATCTTCTCGTTTGCTCGCTGTATGCCTGCCGATGTGAAACTTGCCAAGGAATGCGGCGTGAAGGGAATCATCACGGAAATCCCCTCCAGCGACCACATCATCAAGAACGCGTATGGCAAGGACATGGACTGGGCCATCAAGTCATCGATCGATACAACGCTCGCGGCCAAAGCCGAAGGGCTCTACACCACCTTCTTCACGATCGACAGCACCCGGTCGGACCTCGAACGGTACATGGACCTGATCGACAAGGTGAGCACCGAGGGGCACATGGATTCCATGACGTTGGCCGATTCCTTCGGCGGAACCACGCCGCAAGCCATTGCCGCGGTGGTGAGGAAGTTCAAGGAGCGGTTTCATCAGCCCATCGAGATTCACTGCCACCAGGATTTTGACTTGGGCGTTGCCAATACCATCGCCGCCCTGGCGAACGGAGCGTCCGTCGCTCATGTCACTGTGTCCGCCATCGGTGAACGAGCGGGAAATGTTCCTCTCGAGGATACCGTGATGGCGCTGCTGTGTCTATACGGCATCGATGTGGGCATCAAAACCGAAGTGCTCTACGACCTGTCAAAGCTGGTGCAGCAATGTGCGGGGATTCAGCTTCCGCCCAACCGACCACTGGTTGGGGACATGCTGTACGACATTGAGTCCGGCATCGTGGCAATGTTCCACCGCCGCTGCAAGAGCGTGGAGCCGTGCGAATACATTCCGTTCTTGCCCGAACTAATCGGGCGCCCGCCGGTGCGCATCGCCCTCGGCAAAGGCTGCGGAAACGCAAACGTCGAGGAGAAACTGGAAGAACGCGGCAAACAGGCAACGCCGGAGCAGATTCCGGAGATCGTCTCCCGCGTCAAGGAGAAATCCATGGAACAAAAGAAGCTGCTCACCGACGCGGAGTTTGATGAGATTGTGAAAAAGGTCGTTGGCGCTTAGACCCAACGCGCCACCCCTTGCCCCGAGGGGGAGAGGGTCGGAGTGAGGGTGAGCAGCGGACCACGAGGTGACAAGCATGTTACTGGAATACGTCGAAGAAGCCCTGCGGCGAGCCCGGTATGAGATCATCGAGGACGAAGAGCCTTTCTACGGCGAAGTGCGCGAACTGCGAGGAGTTTGGGCCACAGGAAAGACTTTGGAGGAGTGTCGGGAGGAACTACGGGAAGTTATCGATGAGTGGGTTGTGTTCCGCCTGCAAGAAGGGCTTCGTGTCCCAACGCTGGGAAAGCAGCGAATTCCCACTCTTCGAGGGGCGAAGACCCATGCCTAAGATATCTCCGGTGAGCTGGCACGAGCTCATGCGGCGTCTTCGCGTTGCAGGCTTTGAGGGACCGAGGGGCCGGGGGAAACACCCCATCATGCGGAAGGGCGACCTCACCGTGCGTATCCCAAATCCCCATCGCACCGACATCGGCCCTGATCTAATTCTCAAGATCATTCGGCAAGCGAAGATCACTCGAAGGCAATGGGAAGAACTTTGAACTGGAAAGGTTGCACTGGGTGTTCCACAACTTAAATGAATTAGTCGACGCCGCGCGCAAGCTGGGTCCGGCGCGCATCGCTGTAGCTGCCGGGCACGACCCGGACGTGATTAAGGCGCTGAAGCAGGCAAAGGAAATGGGCCTTGCCGAAGCGACTTTCGTCGGCAATGCGGAGAAGATCCGTTTCATGGCCGGCGAGACCAAGCTCGAACTCCGCGACAAACAGATCGTTGACGAACGCGATGAAGCTGCCGCCGCACGGAAGGCCATTGCGCTGGTCCGCGCCGGGGAGGCGAGTCTGTTGATGAAGGGGAAGATCAACACCGCAACTCTCGTCCGCGCCGTGCTCGACCGGGAGACCGGGCTGCGAACCGGACGCCAGCTCAGTCAGGTCATTGTCTTCCAGGTTCCCGGATATGACCGGCTGATGGTGATGACCGATGCGGCCATCAATATCGCGCCCACTCTGGAACAGAAAGCCGAAATCTGCCGCAACGCCATCGACGTGGCCCATGCCATCGGCATCCAGAAACCCAACCTTGCCGCGCTGTGTGCGCTGGAATTCGTCAACCCCAATATGCCCGCAACCGTGGATGCCGCGGCACTCACCATGATGAACCGCCGCGGGCAAATTACCGACGCGTACATCGAGGGTCCCATCGCCCTCGACGTTCCTCTCAGCCGATTCGCCTCAGACCGGAAGAGCATCGATAGCCCTCTTGTTGAGAACACCGACATCTTTGTCACCCCTGACATCGAGGCAGCGAACATCCTCTACCGGGCGATCATCTACTTCGCTAAGGGTGAATCTGGGGGTCTTGTTTACGGCGCCCGCGTCCCCCTCCTCATTCTCTCCCGCGCCGAAAGCCCCGACACCAAAATCCGGTCGATCGCCATTGGAATGCTGGTGGGGCAGTCGCGGTAAACACCTCACGCTTGGCGGGTTTTCCAAGACGCCAAGCGAATGGACGAATGGACGAATGGGCGAATGGGCGAATGAGCGAATGGGCGAATGAGCGAATGGGCGAATGGGCGAATGGGCGAATGGGCGAATGGGCGAATGTTGGAGCGCAGCGGAAACCCCGACACCTCGGGGGTCGCAATAGTAAGGGTCGCCGTACGTGAGGCCAATATGCCTATTTGCAGAACGCCGGCATGAAGTTGAGGCTGATACTGGTGTCCGGCATGGTCAACTTACCGCAATCATCTTCTCAGGCGACAGCATGTGAACGTTCCAGCAAGCCAATACTACTGCTTCACCAGCCGCACTCCGCACACCGTCAGCCCCTTACGGGCTTCCTTCTCGATCGCGTCCGCCTTCAGCGTGAGCGTCTTCACGCCGGTTCCAGCTACCTCGATCTCGCCGATGTCGCTCTCCGCCCGATGCCACAGATTCACCGACTCGTCCATGATGATATCCTTGACTCCCGCAACTCCACTGGTGGAAGCGTCGCCCACGGCAACAGCGACTTGGTGGTTCCCGATGATCTTCGGATCGCCCCGGTGTAGCATCGTCTGCACCAGTACGCGGTACCTGCCGCCCTGCCTCACTTTGAACTGCCAGGAAAGCTCGGTTTCTTCGCTGGTCCAACCGCTGACGACGCCAGCGCGGTCGATCTGCACGCCTTCCGGGCCGCTCAGGTTGGCCATGTAGGCCGGAAGCAGGATGGCGCCATCGGGCTGTTCGAGTGGTAGTGGCTCGACATCGGGATCTCCTTCGATGTCCAGCACGACGACGGAGACGCAGGAATCGGGAGCCTGTGCAGGAAGCGTCAGTTCGAGCAGGCGGTATTCGCTTGCTTCGTCGTGTGTCTGGGAGCAGCGGACAAACTCCCGCCCGTCGGCCAGCAATCGCGCGTTTAGAACCCGGTTCCGCAATCCTGCGAGGAGCAGCTTCTTTTCGGGCCATTTCATGATGTGCAGGTAGATTCGTCCGGGCTTGCAGGTGACGCGTCCCCAGTCGAAGTCCTGCGGGAATGGCGTGGCGAGGGTCCCGTAGACGGCTTCACCGTTGACTTTCAGCCACTGCCCCACAGCCCTCAGGCGCTCCACGCTCGCTTCCGGGATAACTCCCTCCGCCGTCGGCCCGACGTTCAGCAGATAGTTGACCCCCTTGGAGGCGCAGTTCACCAAAAGCTCAATCAGGTAATCCACCGATTTCCAGTTCTCGTCGTAGTGCTTGTAACCCCACGTATCGTTGATTGTGCACGGCGTTTCCCAGTCGCCCTCCAGCGGGCCCGCGGGATGCTGGTTGTCGCCGAGGCTGCCATAATCGCCCACGTCGTGACCGACGCGTCCGCTGACCAGGCACGCTGGTTGCACCGAGTGAACGAGATCCCGCAGCTCCGAGCTTTGCTCCTTCGTGATCGCCACCGGCGTGTCGAACCAGATCAGCCCGATGGGCCCATACTGAGTCAGCAATTCCCTGACCTGCGGCTTGGCCTTCTTTTCGATATACTGCGCAAAGCGTTCTGCGTTTACCGGCTGCGCGGTCCAGCCGGTGCCGTCATCTTCTTCCCAGTGTCCCGCGCCACCGGGAGCGTGCCAGTCCTGCGCCTGTGAGTAGTAGAAGCACAATCGAATACCGGCTTTTGCGCACGCCGCGGCGAGTGCCTCCATCACGTCCTTCCCGTAAGGGGTCGCGTCCACGATGTTGTACGGGCACTCCGACTTGAACATCGCGAAACCATCGTGGTGTTTGGCAGTAATGACCAGGTATTTCATCCCCGCCTCCCTGGCGATGGATACCCATTCCTCGGCATCAAACCTAACGGGGTTGAACTTTCCCGCGATTCTCGCGTATTCCTCAATTGGGATCTTCGCATTGCGCATGATCCACTCACCGAGGCTCGGTATCCGCTCCCCCTTCCATTCCCCTGCAGGAAGCGCATAAATTCCCCAGTGGATGAACATGCCAAATCGCGCTTCTCTCCACCAGGATAGTGGATCGTTCCTCTGCTGTGTGGTCGTAAGTTGATCTCCTCTCAAAGCTTCTCAGACAGTACCCACTCTACGAGCTTTGCCCTTCCGAGCGATCACCCGTCGATTCCTGCAACTGTGCGATGAACGCAAGCTCTTCCTCTCCGAGCGGACCTTCCTTATACGCCATGAAAACATCTTCCAGTTCATCTTCCGACGCGACGCCGGAGAGGACGGTAGACGCATCGGGGTCGCCCCAAAGATAACGAAGAGCGGCGTGGTGCAGGGACCCGCGAGAATCGCTGAAAGCCTCAGCAAGTCGGAGAATCTTGTCCTGCATCTCCGCTGGTTGTCTCTCAATTCTATCAAGGCAACCCGGCGCGAGTCCACCGCATCGCAACGGTGAGCCGAGAATGACCGCAACACTGCGCCTCCCGGCAACGGGGATCAACGCGTCCCGCGCCAAGGCGGTTGTCAGATCGTAATCGCAATAGCTCAGCACGCTGTCGAATTCCCCGGTATCGATCAGCTTCGCAAGAAACTCCGGCTTGCGGCCGGTAACACCAATGCCGGTCACAGCTCCTTCAGCTTTCAGCTTCAGCAACGCCTCCAGCGCGCCGCCGGGGCCCATAATGTTCTCCCAGGGAACAGTATTCACTTCGTGGAGTTGGAGCAGGTCCACGCGGTCCCGTTGCAGCAGCTTCAGGCTGGTCTCAAAACTGCTCAATACAGCGTCACCTGTGCAGTCGGCATTCTCCAGCCTGGGACCGGCCTTCGTCGCAAGGTAATAGTCTCTTGTGACACCTTGCAGTGCGTCACCAAGAATCTCCTCGGATCGCCCGTAGTACCTCGCGGTGTCGATGTAGTTGATGTTCGCGTCGAGAGCTTTGTGCACCACCTCGACAAACGCGTCCGTAGACCTCGATCCTTTTGGATCGTGCCCCAGCCACGCGGCGCCGAGCCCAATTTGTGATACCTGCCAACCGAGGCGTCCGAAAGTGCGGTACTGCATGTGTTTCGACCTCTTCTATTTGTGACTGATGGATCTGATCGTCAACGGAATCACAGATGAGCGAATCACCGTGTGGGCTTCTCCAGTCGGAAGATGCACGAATACGGAACTCGCAGCGCGTGCATGACGCGGGAGCGCGGCAGTTCTCTGCGGCCACGTGGGGTGATGCTTGGTTCCTCGAAGCCCGTCACCGTGAACCCGGTTCCCGCGAACGTCTCCCAATAGTCGCGCAGCGGACGATGGAAGCTCAACACCGGATCGAAGCCCTCCCACTGTCCCAGGGTCGGACCACGATGGAAGTAGTGGTCTACGCGGAAAGCCAGACGGTCCTCCCGCCTGGGGGAATCCTGCGCCGGCGTGTCCCACCCACAGGGGCCGCAGGAGAAACAGGGATGACTGATGACGACCACAAAAGCGCCCCCCGGGCGAAGCAGACGAAACACTTCCCTGACGGCCGACGCGTAGTCCGGTAAATCCATTAGAACGTAGTTGCTGACTGCGCGGTCGAACGACGCGTCGGACAGAAACGACATTTCGGAAGCCGATCCTCGATGATAGACACACCCCATGCGTTCCTGGTCTTCCTCCTCTCGCGAGATCTGGACGAATTCGTCGGAAAGCTCCACCCCCGTAACCCGCGCGCCGCGCCGCGTCAGCTTGCGGCAGAGGTAACCATTGCCTGAACCCACGTCCAGCAAGTCCAAACCCTGCACATCCCCCAACATGTCGAGCATCGGCTCGTCGCTCTGATACCGCCGGTTGTCGTCACCGTCCTCATCGTAGCCGGCGTCCCAACGCGCTGCGTTTCGATTCCAGTTCTTCCGCGCATCCTCATCGCGGAAGTTGCCTTCCGGCCGCGACTGTATTTCGCGCACGGGGTAACGGACGAGTTGCAGCTCCGGTGACAAAGCGTTTGCCAGGTCTTCTCCTCGTGGGAACGGGAACCCCCCCTCGAATTCGAGCCTGTCGAGCGCGGCACACCACTGCCCCGTGAAGGGCGACTGGTACTCAAAATAGTATTCCCATCCCCAGAAATTCGCGGTGACTTCCCGCCTGTCACTGGCACACCAACTACAGAAAAGCTCTCCACCCTTCTCGCACCACGCCATCGACATGAAGTGACGTGGTTCACCGCAGTTGCCACACAGAAAGCGCCAGTGACGCGCGCATCGCGGCGCGCCAGACGCGAGGTCGTGTGTCGCCTCAGTCGGGACGTAGGTTGCGTCCACCACGCGGATTTTGTCACAGTAGTAGCAGTTCATGCGGAAGTCATTTTACCACCAAAGACGGTTGTCTCAGCAACTGTAGTTTGGCAAATTTGCAGTTTTGGTGGGTAGGAGGCGTCTCCTACATTTGGTGTCCATCTGAATTTGCCGAACTACTGCATCCTTTCGTAAATTCTTCGACATTAGACGCCGGATCGCTTCAGCGTCCGGTAGCTCACACAACTGACTACCGAGCGCCAAGAAAGGACATCTTTTCTCCCCTTTCAACCCGTGTTCGTGCCGAACACGGGTTGAAAGGGGAGAAAAGGAGGGTAGCCTCCATCGTGTAGCTG
>MNXM01000048.1 GCA_001872605.1 Armatimonadetes bacterium CG2_30_59_28
TCATGGTGCATTCACCTCTTATGAGCCGAACAACCCATCGCCAAACCGGGCTGGATTCTGCTGCATTGCAGACGGAGCGCCAACAGCGGTCAACCGTTCGCGAACACCTTGCGTGTCCTGTTTGGATTCGGAAGAGCGATGCGCTGATTGGTATACACACTCTCAATTGCTGCGAAGCCAATCTCATTGACAGCGACGAAGTTACTATTCGTGCAATGGGGCAGCGGCCCGCCGTCGAGGTAGTCGGCGATTTGCTCGTAGGCCACCTTGAACACGCTGGCGTTCTCCGGCATGTTGTGCTGGCTCAGGTCGATGGGCTCCCGCTTCTCGTTCTGTGCGTAAGGCGGGATGTAGATGCCGGCACGCACCATGCCTTCCGTTCCCAGAACTTCGCAGTAGAAGGAGCTATGCTCTCCGTTCGCGCCGATCTGGATTCCGGTGACGCCGTTCCGGAATTCGACGACCATGGATTCCAGTTGTGGTTCCGGCTCGAAGCCATCGGGGACGTCTCCTTCCGGGAGGTGTCCGCGAGCGAACACGGCTTCAGGACAGTACCCGGCAAACTGGCAGATCAGGTCCGTGGTGTGGCTCGCAAAGGAGAGGACGGAGTGACCGGTGTACCCAACCGCCGCCTTCACTTCGCCGATTAGTCCTTCCTGCACCAGTTCCTGCATCCGCAGAACGCGCGGGCTCCAGTGACGGGAATAAGAAACGGTGATTGGAACGTTCTTCGTTGCGGACGCGGCGACCATCTCGTCCATTTCCGCGAGGGAACAACTGGGAGGTTTTTCCAGAAAGATCGCCTTGACGTTGGACTGCAGCACTTCCATCGTTACCGCATGATGGTGCGGCCCACGCACGCAGACCGCGACAATGTCTAACTGCTGATCGTGCAGCATGGCCGCGGCCGTATCGTACCACTTCACAGATTCGGGCAGGGCTTCACCCCACAGGGCCTTGAAGCTCTCGCGTTTTTCCTCCAGCATGTCGGCGACCGCAACAAGGTGGACGCGGTTGCTCTTCAGAATACCCCCGATGTGACAATACGGAAATTCATCTTCGGGTTTTCCGTACATGGCGGCAATGTTGCCGAGACCAATAACTCCTACGGTATGCATCTTGAACTCCTCTCATTGGGTAATTGGGTAATGAGGCTAATTGGGTGACGGAGGATCGGGGAACGGGTTAAACGGTGTATTCTGCTTCTGGCTCTTTGACGGTCACGAACCATTCCCTCCGGGTCCGTATGATAGCGTTGATCTGTCTCAATATGGAGTCGATCTCCAAGGTGAGTCGGTCCCCTGTTTGCTGGAGAATCAACTTCCGCTTCGAGCAGCGGGCGAGGAAGTACTTTGTTTCCCGGGCTGCGGCCCTGGCATTGTGGAAGAAGTTCAGGGAATCACGGTGATGGTGACAACCATCACCCTCAACGAGGTTTGCGCCGATGGAATCAGCCGCCCGGACGAGTTGCTTTCCAGTCGTATCCTTGGCAAAGAAATCCCACTTTGCCACCATTCCCCATATCTCGTCAGCGACCGCCTCAATCTGAGAGAACATCTCCAGTTCCTCAATTGGCATATACCGACCCGGCAACCAATTTCCTCCCAACGTATCGTCGGGATCTCCGCTTCGCTCCGACAATTACCCTCATCAGTACTTCTCTTCCCTGATTTGGAGTTTCCGGTCCTTGGTGAAGTAGTCGGGGTCGCCCCAGATGTTGATGCGGACGACTTTGTTGTCCTGGATGGTGAAGATGACGTTATAGGAATCGTGGTACTTGAAGAGGTAGGATCGACGCAGCTCGTTGGTGACGCTGCGGAAAGTGACGGTCGCGCTGCCGGGGATCTGGATCCCTTCGCCGCCGGCGGGAGCGCCGCCTCCGCTACTCACGAAGGTCTCGATTTCGTCCGGGAATCCGTATCGGTACATGACCTTCCGGGAATCGTCACCCAGCTTGATGTGGTGAGCGGGGTCTGCCAGTTGCGTTCGGGCGATGGGGCACTCACTGCCCGCGACAACGATACCATCGACGAATCCCAAACGGTCCACCATGAATCCCATGACGTAAGTGTCTCGCCGGTAGAGCCATTCAACATGGTTGCCATCCAGGACAACCCATGCCGCTGTCGCCCATGCAGGAGCGGGAGCCGCTGACACCTCTGCTCCTGCTGCTCCAGCGCCCGCTACGCCCGCAGCACCTGCTCCTGAGGGTGCGGCTCCCAATGATGGCCCACCCTCAGGACCGCCTGGCAGCTCCCGGAAAACCGCCGGGCCACCACCCGGCCCGCCGGCTCCACCCGCTTCGCCCGCACCACCTTCAGGAGGCAATTGAGCGGCCGTGGCGCTGCGTCCCACAACAATGCCGTCCGGCATCCCGTGGACACGCACAAGGGCATACCGGAATATGTAGTTCCCAACTCCACGATCCAATAGTTTGTCGCCCAGCGAAATTCCACAAAGTTGGTACTCGAACGGATAACGCACCCAATGAGGAACTGGCTTCCCATCCAATCCTGTGATGCGGTGAGCCTCCACCGGCACGAGAAAGTCATGGGCCATCCCAAAGGAGGCGACAGCCGTGGCAACAACTATCAGCAGCGATCTGCGTTTCATGCGGTTCTCATAATCCTTTTCAGGCTAAAATGTGCGCTCCAATTACTGAACGGCGGGAGGACCCACTCCCGGAGGAGCCATCGGCGCGCCACCCCCGCCAGGCGCAACCATACCGGGGCCAGCCGGAGCTCCGGGGCCTGCCGCGGCACCGCCACCGCCGCTGCTGGCGCCGCCAGGCGATTGCCCGAACGCCGGAACAGGCGGCATGGCTGTGCGCGAACTGGCGTAAGCTTGAGCAGCCTGTTGATACAACTGATTGGCGTTCTCCAACCTGCCCGCGCGTTTCTCCATGTCCGCCAGCGTCATCAGAGCGTCCCCGTATGTAATCCACGCGCCAATGAGATACCGCGACGCCATGACGAGGTCTCCCTTCGAGACCGCTTCTTGCGCGTGTCGATTCATATTCGTCGAAGCGTCAAACTTCCGCTTGAGGGACGAACCGGGACTGTTGTCCGCCCGTGGGTCAAAGGGGTGGCATTGCGGGTGTGGCTGATAGCCATTGTCAAGTGCTTCCTGTGCGGTGGACCATCCCACCAGCATTCGAGCGTTCGTCCTCTTCATCACGGGACACTTGAAGGTGTGATAGTACCTGTCCATCTCGGTAGATCCAAACGCCCATATACCGGAACGAATCCAGCTCCGCTCGGGAAGAGGGTAGGCGGCCCACCATCCCGAACTACTCCTCTTGCTGGACCGTCTTGCGTCCGAACTCCCTGCCGCTACTACCAGCAGTAGCACTCCGCACAGAAGAACCCATCCGCGAATTGATATCTTCACTGGAGACACCACCTTTGTGGAAATTGCAATCCCTACGTTTCTCTTTGTCCATGAATTCCAATGATCGGAGACATGGGGTCACGCATCACTCGACATCCCCGTAGCGTAGCCTCTTGGTGGGGCAATGCTTCAGAGCGCAAATCTCCTCCTTGCGCACCCGCGTACACCAAGGACGCAGGCGAGAAACGTCTTTATTTGCTTGACGAGTAAAGCTGACTTCCCAGTCGCAATCACTCACCTTCGAGTTCTACTCCCAATTCAGCGGCAACTTCTTCAATGCTGAACGTTCTCCCCTTTCGGTATTCCTCGATAGCGTGGCGAGCAAGGAAGTCAAAGGGGTTCTCATCCGCTTTGGCACAGTGCAGCACCGAACCTTCCGACTGCACGAAATACCGATCGCCCGGCTTGACATTGGCAGACTCACGAATCCGCTTGGGAATCGTCAACCGCCCTTTCTTGTCCACTCGCACTGCGACTGCCTGGCTCATAGCGAATCAACTCTCAAAGTACACTTTACTTACAAGCATCAGCCTAACGGCCACCTACATACTGCGACCCCGCTTCCAGCGCGGCAGCAATTGCCGCGCTCTCCTGTGGACTGGCAGGAGGCTGCTCCGTCAACCATTTAGGCAGATACTTCGTGTTGTCTGCCTTCGCCGTAGCCCTTGACCCCGCAACAACACCTGCCATGATTGCGGCTCTTTCGGCCTCGGACCAATCCGGCTTCTGTTCCCACCAGCGGAATCGGGCATACCAGCCCGCTACCGTTCGCTTCCCCTGGGTGAAGTACTTCGGGATGCGGACGTTCACCGCGCGTTTGTAGTCGGGCGTTGGGTCGTAGTAGGCGAACTCGTAGATTTCCTCGATTTTTCCGTCAGCGGAGACGATGGACTCCGTAGTGAGGCCGGTCTTGCGAATCGCGGTGAAGGCGACCTGGTCCTTGCCTCCTGTTGCAGGATCAGGCTCGAACTTCGGAGTCCCTGCAGCGGCGGCTGGGGCTCCCTCGGCCCCTGGCATTCCACCGGGAGGCGGTGCCCCACCCGGCGTTACCGCGGGTGCTCCTCCCGCGGGGGGCGCCGCCGGTCCGCTCGGAGGCGGCGGTTTTTCCTGAGCAAAGAGTATGCTGGCGATGGAAAGGGCCGTTACCAGCAACAAAAAGTAGGACTTTGCTCTGGTGCGAGGCTTACGCTTCCGCGGTTTCGAGATCAGGAAAATCGTCATCAGTGCATCAACCACACGGGTTAGAGTTTTCCACAGGCCGCTGCTTGTCTTTGTGTCTGCGCCTGCGCCGGAGTTTGGACATCGTGATTATATCCAACGAGCGGCTGAGTGTCAAACACCCGAGCGGGGTGTAAGTTAAATTTGTGATAATCAGCCCTATCCACCCCAGCCGGAACCATAGGCGCCTATCGTCTGGAAACCGACAGTGATTGTGTAACGGAGTTCGCGGTTCGTCGGTCCTGAGTGAGTTCTTGCAACAACCTCTCGTTTATGCCTGACCGACCCCAGGGGGCTAATTACCACCACGCGTCACAAATCTGACTTACACCCACCCGAGCGGGCGAAGGCGCACATCAAATCTAAGATAGTCCTCGGCCTCCCCACAGATATACTTGTTTCGGTTGAGAATCCACCGTTTGCGTTTTTTGTAGGGGCGGACTCTCAACCCGAACAGGCATAGAAGGCGCCCAGCACCTTGTTGATGGCCCCGGCGACTGCGGTGCAATCCTGCTCCGTCCACCACTGGTCGATGCTTACATACACCGCCCGGTTCAGCAGGTCGGTGGACCGCGGGCACATGTCGGGTCTGTAATCGGGGACAAAAGGTGCGTTCCGCTCGCACGTCCAGGGGCAACCATCGGCGGACGCGCTCTTCCTGTCCATCAGGTGCTCCCAGTAGGAATAGATATGCCAGTCGCGCGATTCCCTGTCGCCGCGGCAGCTCACCGGGACGCCTTCGGCGGCCAGCGCCTGCACAACTTTCATGGACTCCGCGGTGTTGGGGGGAAAGAATACCAGTTTGTAGCCCACTTCGCCGTCGGGATCGTTCACTTTCTGAGGAGTGATTCCCTCGTGCTGCTTCAGTTGAGAGACCACTCGCTGTTTGGCCGTTCGCCAGCGATTCACCTGATCCGGCATTTTACGCATCTGCGCCAGGTTAACCGCGCCCTCCAGTTCAGAGAGCTTGTAATTGTAGCCGCAGAAGAGTTCGCCCTCCTCCTGCTCCACTGCAAAACGATCCGGCCTCCAGCACGCGCCGGTGTCGTGGTTGTTCTGCGCCCGGGTGTAGAGGAATTTGTCCTTGCACATCACCAGCCCGGCTTCGCCGCCACCAGTGATCTTGTAGCTGCTGATAGAGAAACAACCAAAGTCTCCGATGGTGCCCAGCTTTCTGCCCTTGTACTCTCCGCCGCAGGCTTGTGCCGTATCCTCAATCACCATCAGGTTGTGCTTGCGGGCAATTCCCATGACGGCATCCATGTCGGCACACGTACCAATAAGATGAACAGGCGCGATGGCCCTGGTGCGTGGCGTGATCTTCGCCTCAATGTCCTGCGGGTCGATGGTGAGAGACTCGTCGACTTCGGCGATCACGGGAATCGCGCACGCAGTGACTACCTCTGCCACGGTTGCGAAGAAAGTATACGCTGGAACGATCACCTCACAGCCCGGCCCGACGCCCGCGGCAACATAGGCAGTGTTCAGCGCGGAAGTACCCGAGTTCACCGCCAGTACGTAGGGAACACCAAACAACTCCCGGCACAATGCCTCGAGCGCCGCCACCTTGGAGGGCTTCGGGTTGTAGTAACGGGACAGCATGGGCGAAGTGAACCTGTCGCGGCCGATTGCCTGCCGGATGGACTCCTTCGTTTCTTCGGTGAAACCCCACGTGTCCGCCAGTTCCATGAACTCCTCGACCCCAATTTTCGGCGGTCCTGATCCTTCGTAGGACGAGACCGACTTGGGTCCACCCTCAATTGCGAGACTTGCGGTTGCGTTTTCAGACATTGTACTCTCCTATGCAAGAATGGCCGATCGTTGTTTCATTTACTGTAGTCTGCAAATTTGCAGTTTCGGTGAACCGGAGGCGTCAGGCAACTTCAGCCCTGGAAAACCAGCGCCCCACCGTGGTGACTTTCAGCGATATTTTTTTATCCGTCAGGTCCGCGATTTCCGGTAGCTGCACCAGTTGCCCCCCGCAGACGTAGAACGAGAAGGAATCACCCGGATAGGTAGTCGCGCTTCGGTCAATCGAGAACTCCTGTCCCTGCAATTGCTGGAACCCGGCGAGGAACTCCGCCTCGCATTCGCGTGGCGATATCTCGTTTCTCTCAATATGACCTTCCGGGTTCACTCGGATCCCCAGCAGCTTGCCGCACTCCTCTTCCAGTTCCCGGATAAGGTCGCCATCGGGACCCACCAGAAGTGCGGCAACTTCAGGATGAGAGCGCAGGACCAGCATCGGCTCATCAGAACGCCGAGCGATGCGCCTCACCTTGCGGCGCAAGTCGGTGGCCACCGTCTCAGCCGTGCGCACATGGCCGCGCCCAGTGCAGTAGGGGCATGGTTGGCAGAGAAGCTCTCGCAGGCTCGCGCCGCGCCGGCGGCGCGTCATCTCCACCAGACCAAGAGGGCTCAGATGGATGATGCGAGTCCGCATTCGGTCTCTCTTGAATTCGGACTCCAACTCATTCATCACTCGGATGCGGTCCCTGACCCGGTCCATGTCGATGAAATCTATCACGATGATGCCGCCAATGTCCCGGAGGCGCAGTTGCCTCGCCACCTCCTCCACCGCTTCCAGATTCGTGCGCAGGATCGTGTCGGCGAGGTTCGTCTTCCCCACATATTTGCCGGTGTCCACATCGATCGATGTCAGCGCCTCCGTCTCATCGACCGTCACTTGCCCTCCGTGCGGCAACGGAATAGCCTTGGAGAGCGCTTTTGCGATCTCCGACTCAAGTTCATACTGTTCGAAAATGGGGATGTCACCGGCATAGAGACTCACCTTGTTCGCAAGGTGCGGGGCGTCTTTCTGCAACAGCTCAATCACCCGAGCATAGTCGGATTCAGAATCGATCAAGAGTTCATCGACGTATTCGGTTAGCTGGTCACGCGCGACGCGCCCGACCAGACCCAGATCGCGGTGCAACTCGTGCGGCGCGGGAACCAACCTAAACTGCTCGTTGATCCCCTTCCATAGAGCCGTCATCGCTTCCACGTCCCGCTTCAATTCGGACTCCGACCGTTCCTCTGCTTCTGTACGGAGGATCAAGCCGTGATCCAGAGGCCGCAGTCTATCGCTAATCTGCTGCAATCGCTTGCGTTCGTGTTCGTCGTCAATACGACGTGCGACGCCGACATGGCGGGATGAATGGCTTAGCAGAATGACATAGCGGCCGGGGAGCGCGATTCTCGTCGTGACTCTGGCGCCTTTTGTTCCCACAGGTGGGCGCGCAATCTGGACCATAATCTCTTCGCCTACCTGCAGGGCCTCTGAGATGCTTGAGTACCGGTGCGCGGCATCCACGTCCCGGAATGAGGTTGCCGTTCGCGCCTCTGGCGAAACATCGGTCACGTAGATAAAGGCGTTACGGGAAAGTCCGATTTCAACAAAGGCCGCGTCCATTCCCGGCAGCACATTGACGACTCGTCCCTTGTATACATTGCCAACCAGTCGGTTCTCGCGTTCCAGCGAGAAATCGAAGAGCCGCCCATCCTCAAGAACGGCGACTCTCGTCTCTCCATGGTCTACGTTTACCAGGATGCGTGTTTTCATACTTCCTGTCCAGGCAGCCTCGGTTCCGAGTCCCGACCTATCTTCGCCTCAATACGGCAACTGAGAAACGGCCTTGGAGATCATGGCGATGGCCGCGCACGCCATCCCAACAAGCCCCATCCCACACGCGTATCCTGCCACCAGAACCGTTGCGTAGAGTCTCCACTGCTTCTTCCCATACTTGGGCCAGAAATAGTATCGCGCGAGCAACGCGCCAAACATCTCAGGGATAAAGCCGTGGGGAAGGCTTCCCAGACCCCGAATAAACCCGTAGATGAGTAGAATCGGCAGCTTGAACCAACTCAGAATAGCGTAGCCACACAGTCCGAATCCCAGTCCACCAAAGATAACGCTCTTGTTGATGGCTTTCAGAAAGTAGGAGTCCTGATCGCTGGTGGCAGTCATCCACAATCCCTGATTGAAGGCGGACAGATGCCACATTTTTTGAGCGTAGGGATAGGCCTGAGAGGGGATGGGCGCCAACCGCCAGAAGAACTGCCAGAAGATGAAGCTGCATACAATCATGATCGGCAGAACCACGATATCTGCCTTGATGATGCTGGTGATCTTGGTTCCCGTTAGTTCCACAACCCTGAAGTGCTGGGCCATGCCTCCGTAGTTGTGGAGGGGCAACGGAGCGAACCAGATATCGACACCCTTATACTTGCTCAACACCAACGTCCCCTGAAGCACATACGGAATCTCAACCCATTGCCCGGTTAGTCCCTGCATTCGGGCATTCACGTAGGAATTCACAGGCGTGAAGACGAACGCGAAAAGCAGCAGAAATACGAGGGAGAACTTGGGTACCAGAACGTGACAAAGCGCCAGGTAGCCAAAGGTGGAGAGAACAAAAAGCCCCAGGGCGATCCAGATCGGGAAGTCCCCTCGTCCTTCAGGGGGTTGCGAAGCTCCGCGAAGAGCGAGATTCTTGCGTGCCTGCATCGCCCCGTTCGCCACGCTCACGATGCCGATGACGGCCACTGCGAGAGCCACTCCGATGGCGAGGCTGAAATAGAAGTCCATCTGATTGGTGGTCACCGTCCGAATGGTGTCCATCCCAGGCTGCCAGTGCTTGAGGATGCCGTGGTGGTAGAGCACGGGGTTCAGGATGAGTGTGGCCATCGCAGCGACAAAACCGCCAACCACTGCGTAGAACGGCAACACCATCCCCCACAATACAGCGCCGAGATCGGTGGCGATACCGGTTGGGGAGGCGGGCATGAAGTTCTGGGTTGAGTGGGTTAGATCAATGAACGGGATAGGGATCAACTGCAAGGGCTTCGCGAGCAGAGCGCCGCTTAGTGTCGGGATGCCCACGTAAAAGGACCCAAACACCAACCCAATCATGGACCCAATGCTAAAGACTCGCCACCGCCAGCTTTCCTCCTTCGTCGTTACTTCGGCGAGTGCCGTGACGCCTTGCGCCGTCACGGGCGCCATCGGGAAGGGGAGCTTCTCCACATCGGAGGTCAGCCGAAAGAGAGCGTAGCCCAGTCCGTAGGAGTTCATCTTCCCCAAGAGCAGGCCGGCGACGAGAAGCAGGAAGGGGATCAGCCAGTCGGGGTGCATGAACATGCGGTGAAGGAGAGCTTCGGAGTCTGCCGGTGGCACTACCCAATTGGGGATATCCGTATCAA
Source organism: Armatimonadetes bacterium CG2_30_59_28 (assembly GCA_001872605.1). Taxonomy (GTDB): domain Bacteria; phylum Armatimonadota; class Abditibacteriia; order CG2-30-59-28; family CG2-30-59-28; genus CG2-30-59-28. The sequence goes on from MNXM01000048.1 coordinate 9,811, forward strand.
TCCCAAAACCTTTCATGGCCACCGAAGTACGAAGGTATGCTTTCCATATCCACTCGGAGAAGGGAGAGCCGGGAAGCGCGATACCTCCCATGGTCGCCATCAGTGTGCTTGCGATATAGAACAGAACGTAGATCTCCTGCTTCCGCAAGGTTGTAAACGAACGTCGTGCGACCTCGGCGAACAGGATGATGGTTACCCACTCGGCGGCAGGTCCCAGGTTCTGCCCGGCAACAAGGCCAAGATAGATAGACCCCGGCATCATCACAAACCCGATGAACAGGGCCCCGATCACCGTCTTGATGTTGAAGCCTTCCTCGTACTTGTCGGGGGGCTCCAGTAGGGATCGGTACTCCTCTAATTCCTGATCCACATAAGTGGATGGCTTCTTCTCGTCCTTGGAATCAGGCTTCATAGACTCCTTCCTCTTACTTCGGGCTCTGTAGGTTCGCTACGAAGTGCTTCCTCACCGCGCACTTGGTACTCTGCCTTTACTTCCGGCGTGCAGATGCGCCATATCAGGTATTGCTTCCTCAGGATGTTCAGGAAATTGCGGGTGACGCGCAGCCAGGATGATTCGTCTCCGCTCTCCCGGCGGATGATGATCTGTACCTCATTCACCCATGCGTCATCTGTGGGAACCGTATCGATGGTCAAATGCTCGCTGACACCCAAATCATACGGAGCCAGCCACAGCATGGCGCCCAGCCGATAGCCGTCTCCCTGTTCATGCCGGTGAGGCTGGAATGTGACATCCCCTGTGGAGAAATTGCCGACGGAGTAATCGGTGTGGGCCTCGAAGTACTGCCGCATAAAGGCGTTAATGCCAAGGGACTGACTGGCCGATACAGTAAAGGGCAGCCCAACGCGCAGGTAATCGCCTTCAGGATCGGGGAGTTTCCAGCGCCTCTCCACGTCCGGCACAGACATTTCCGCCGCCTTGCGGGCGGGGTAGAGAGTGGACAACAGCACTGTGACCATGACGATCAAGGTGCTGCCCACAGTGGACAATGACGAGTAGTTGAGGTTCAGTCCCGGCGACAGGTTGTAGTCGACGATCACCTTCGACAACACCTGACCGAATACGTAGCCGGAGATTGCGCCGAGAATCGCGTACACGCACGCTTCCGCAATAAACAGGGCCGAGATGTGCACCGGCGCCAGGCCGAGCGCCCCAAAGATACCGATTTCGTTGGTCCGCTCGAACACCGAACCAAGCATTGTGTTCAGCACGATCAGCGCCACGATGGCAATGGGAACCATCAGGTCCAACAGACCCACGGGCGTTGTCTGAGCGAGGGCGCTGCACAGGTAGGTCTTGCCGTCTGCTCCCGCGTAGACGTTCAACTCGATACGCTCCATCAGTCCCTTCAGGCTTTCCTGCACGCTTTTTCCGTCCGGGAACCCGATGGTGACAGAGCGAAGATCTCCTCCGTGGAGAATCACGAAATCGTACGGGACAAACAGGGTCGAATCCGGCATCATGTGAACGTATTCTTCCAGTTCTCCCATCGTGGACTTCTGTGTCCCCTGTTGCTGTCGCTGCTCCTGTTGCATCATATTGTAGTCGACGGGCGTGAGGATTTCGCCGTCCAGGTCTTTGAATTCCTTCATCTTCTCGGAATCAACGATCCCGATCACCTGGAGACTGGACCCCAGGACGTGCGCCGTCGTTGTGCCAATATCGTCTACCGAGATTCCGAGCTGTTTCGCCATTCCGCTTGGGATGATGCAGACGAGGCGCTCACCTTCCTCAAACCAGCGACCAGCAAGCAGCCTCCGAACGTCCCGGACTTCCCTTTCACGAGGCGACAGCCCCACAAGAGCACTGGCTGAATACGACTTGCCCCCATGTTCGACTGTAACGTAGGATCGTTCGCCCACCAGCGTAGACAGATACCATGCGCGTGGCGCAACGGGGTACCGATCTCCAAACTCATTTTTCACGATGGACGCCATGGGTTCGCCCAGAGGCTCCCAAGCCTGTTGGCGCATCATGATGCCGTTGTAAGAGGAGGCGTGCTTCATATCGATCTTGTTCACTTTTGTTCGTGTGACAACCGAGGTGAACGACAGAACAGTGAAGGTGAGCAAAATCAGAGTGACACAAGTCAATGAGGTTCTCGCCTTGCGACGCCTCATATTGGAGATGCCGAGGCTAAATGCCGCGGCTGTTGCGCTGATGCGCCCAACGTCGGCGGAGTGAATGGCCCCCGTCTCCAACTTCATCGCGCGCATTTCGTTCTCAAATTTCTGGATGACAATTGAGCTTACAATGGCTGTCAGGGCGAGAATGATAAACGCCAGCAGAATAATGATAGGCGTAGTCGTGATAGCGAAGGCAGGATGCACGGCCTGGATCACCAGGAACACCAGCAGGAAAATGCCGGAGGCCCCCACGATTTGCTTGCGAATGTCAGGAAAGGAGAAGAACAACCTTTCGGTGAAGAAGGCGAACGGCAGGAGCAACGCCAGGTAGAACATGATTCCCTTGACCACATCGTTTGCAGTCTTCTGTACGTCCGGATACGCGCGGGATTCATAGCTCCACGCGGCGCGCACGTTGGCAAGGAAACGGTCGTATCGCTTCAGCTCCAGTTGCTCCCGGGCCTCGACCAGTAGTTCGCCAGCGATTTTGTGGAGGTCGTTGACGCGGTCGTTGGCGATCCCATGTTCCTCCAGGGTACGAATGCGGTGTTCATCCAGGTTCCACATGTCCATGGCCACCTGGTACGGCGTGAAGGGAATGGAGTCATATTCGTCAACGTTGAAGCCGGAGCCGAGGTAGTTCTTTCGAGTGGAGTTGATAAGCACAAACCGCAGACCGAGGATATCAGCCCCCATGGTCACCTTAATGCGAGTCCCGGGCTTGTCCGCTTCGCCGGGAGGCGCGTAGATAACAGCCACCGGTTCATAAAGCGACGCAGAAGGAGGCAGTTCCGGCAATGAATAGCCGAAAGCAAATGGCTCTGCTTCCGTTTGGGCGTCATACACATACAACTTCTGCAGCAGGCTGAAGCGCCGCTGATCGACCATATCGTAGACGGTCACGCCTTTGCAGGCGAAAAGGACGAGAGTAACTTGCTTATTGGGGACATCAATGCTGATCTCAGCCGGGTAGATCTCCTCGCCGTTCGTGCCACGGTCGAGGGCTTTGATAATCTCACCGGTTCTCGCGTCCAGCTCAAACCCATCGATTCTCCATTGCGTTTGCCTGGCCGCAGCACTGGGGACACCGACCAGCACAAACCGGCCCTTGTCCTTCCCTTCACCAGCCGTTTTGACGACGAAACTCCCGGCGACCCCGCAAAAGGTCTTTTCTCCCGCAGGCACGCGGTGCATGACCCCCAGGCTGCCCCCCACCGGTTGATCGGGAATGTAGCTCTTCTTCGGGTCAAACTCCGCAAGCAAGGCGCTCACCCGGTAGAACGTGTTGTCCAGCGAGACGTCCAGCAACTCCGGGTCGGTTGAATTGATCAGCGATGGCAGGATGCAGGCCGCAAGTTTGACCTGCTTTGTCAGACTGTCAATGTTCACGCGCCCCACGGTATCTTGTGGCGAATTGACCCACACCCGCGCGTCGTTTGCCGTCACCAGCGCCAGACCAGGGAGAGCGACGAGATTGGCGATTTCATTATCGATCGCCAGCTTCGCGGGGAGGTAGGTGCGCCAGTTCTTGCCCTGTATCGGGTTGATGCCATCCACGTAGGCAGTACCGGGTAACCCGATTAGCGGGGCCGCTGCCTGCGCCTTCTCGCGGAGAAGGGTACCGATATCGGCAAACTTCCACTGAAGCATGTTTTCGGGCTGGTCGATAAAGTGACCTTTGTAGAACGTGCCAAAGACATCGCTCTGGCTGGTGAGATCGAACGCGATGAAGGCCTTGTACTTGGCAAACTGCTTCTTCTGATCTGGCGACGGATCCGGAGGAAGTCGGCGGTAGAAAAACTCCCGGATTCCCGCGAGCGCCTGAAAATGTCCGGAGGTGGCAACCACCAATATCGACCGTTTGGGACGAAGGGACTTCAACACCCGCGTGACTTCGAGCATGGAGGCGATGCCACAAGCCTGCTCAGCCCCCGGAGCCAGACTGGGGACGACCGACATGGCGTCGTAGTACGCTTCGAGAATCACCCATTCGTCCTTCAGCTTCGGGTCGGAACCGGGTATTTCGCCGATGACGTTGATCGCCATGCGGTTCTCCCAGTCCATCTCAGTGCGAACCGTAACTTTCGTCCCGGTGGCGAGAGACTTCAGCTTGCCCCCCGTCGCCCTGTCAACAAAATATCGAGGAATGTTCACCGGAGCACTGAGGTACTTCGACTCTGCTTCTCCCCGCAAAATGGAGGGGGACTCGATGAAGATGACCGCGCGCGCGCCGAGGATCATCGCGCTGAACCACGCCGTTCCGCAGTCCATGTCGAGCAAGACGATGCTCCCCAGTACGTCTTTGCCGTTGAAGGACGACAACTCGCTCTTGCCGCAGTAGATAAGGTTGCCCTTGATCCCCGACTTTGGCGTCTGATTCGTCCGCACGGAATTGGGCCACATTGACCTGAGCTTGACGACGGCGCCGGAACCATCGACCACAAGCGTGGACTGCCGTTCAACAGGCACCGTAACACGGAACCCCTCTTCCCGGACGTTTGCCAGCCCTATGTTATGGAACTGCCGATTCACCCATGTGGCGGAGCGGCTCCGACCGTTGACCTCATCGTAACCGACCACGCGTGAGGGAATAGCGGACAGACTCGCGATGCCGGATCTGAGGTTCTCTGCTTCCACCATGGCGGCGATCTGCTTGGGGCCTGGTTGTGCAGAAACACTCATGGGCAACAGGATCAATAGAGCGAAAGCGGTCAACGCAGTCAGGGTCATGAGCGTCGCATCTCGGAGTCGCGTCGCCTCTTTGATCCGCAAAGAGAGTCCGCCGGTTCTTTCTTTCATATTGCCTCCGCAGTATGGGCAAATCACAAGAGATAAATTCTGCACGCGCCGGACGCTGAGTCCGCGCCTGTCACAGCTCGGGCAGTCGAGCAGGTTTTGGGGCGCGCGTTAGCACCTCGCACCCCTTTGCCATGACAACGGCAACGTCCTCGATCCGGACCCCGCCCCAATCCGTGATGTAGATCCCCGGTTCCACTGTCACAACGCTGCCCGAGCGGAGTCGTGAGCGATAGGTGCGCGACAGGTTTGGCGCCTCGTGAACCTCGATACCAACGCCATGGCCCAGCCCGTGACCGAATCGGTCGCCATATCCCTTGCTGACGATGTGCTCCCGTGCGGCCGCGTCCACGTCTCTGCCAGTCAGACCTGCGCGAAGCACTTCCTCCGCGCGCAACTGCGCGTCACGAACGATTCTGTACACTCGCTTCTGGTCGGAGTTTGCCTTTCCAATGCATACGGTACGCGTCAGGTCTGCGCAATACCCCTTGTACGCTCCACCAAAGTCGATCGTTACCAGATCGCCATGCTCAAGCTTCTTCCCGGACGCGGCCCCATGGGGCAGAGCAGACCGCACACCCGACGCTACGATGGTCTCAAAAGCAGGCCCATCCGAATCGCGGCGTTGCAGCGCGCGTTCGAGCCGTTGCGCCACGTCTCTCTCCGTCATGCCGGAACGCAGTTTGCCAAGCACCTCCACAAACGCCCCGTCGGTGATCTCGATGGCCTGCCGCAAGATGGCGATCTCGTCGGGCGTCTTTGACAACCTTAACGACTCCACCACACGTTGCGCAGAAAGCCAGTCGGTCTCCGGTGACAACCTGGCGAGGTCTGCCTTCTGGTCGACTGTTACGTGGTGCGACTCAATCGCGACGGCTCTCAACCGATGGCGTTTGGCGTCTCGTGCCGCGCATTGAATCAGACTGCGCTTCTCAATGGACACACGCGGTCCGACGACCTGCTGTGAAGCCTGCGCTTCATACCGGAAATCGGTATAGAAAGTAGCAGCGTCTTCCGTCACAAGGAGCAGACCCGCTGTGCCCGTGAATCCTGTCAGGTAGCGAACGTTGACAAGCCGAGAGACAATGACCCCGTCCAGCCTTCGTAACTTCATTCTCCGTCGCAGTAGTTGAAACCGGTCTTCAGTCATCTTCAGGGGGTTGCCGTCCGTTCTTTTCGGACTCTGAGTCCACGGAAACGAATTATAGCACGCTCGCCTTACTCACCTCAACGAAACTTGACGACAATTTCCGAGATGGCTGCCAAATCCGGACCGCTCACTGAAAAGTTAGCGGGAATCCCCCACAACCGCAGCGTCCAAGCCTACAACAGTCACAGCCATACCGCCACAGGCTGAATACAATCAGGCAAGTTGTGGCACGCGGAGTTGACTGCTGAAGAGACCTGGCATTTTACCATGCGGTCGGAGGGGAAAGGCCTCAGCAGTGGAAGAAGCGTCCGCGCATCGGCGCAATGAGGATCAAGCCATTCATCGTGCACAGATGGATCGAGGATCACCGGCATACGCGAGTGAATCGGCTTGCCAAGATCATTTGCGTCAGTCGTGACAACACTGCACGTCAGCCGCTCGTCAGAACCGTTCGGGCTTCTCCACAATGAATACAGCCCCGCAAGTGCAAAGTGTTTCCCCGCATCGACTGTGAACCTGAAGGGAACGCGAGCGCTTCCTTCCTTCTTCCACTCGAAGTAGCTGTCTACCAGAAACAGCGCGCGATGCTTCTGGAAGTAAGGTCGGAACATCCCCTGCATGAGTCTGTCATCGCGTGCGTTGAAGGTGGTGAGTTTTGTCTTTGGTTCAGGCTCGAAGTGGGGCAGGAGCCACCATTGAGCAGTCTCGAGGGTTCGTTGGCCCTTGTCGATGCGGGAGATCAGCGCGCTCTGCATCGGGCGCAGGTTATAGCTGGGCGACAGGTCGTGGCTGACGCGGAAGTCTGCGATGCGGAAGTCTGAGATCAGCACCTGCAGGTTGTCCTGGGTTAGAAAAGTCGCTGCGCCGCACATGGTTTTGTGATTGGTGACTGGCGCTTGGTAAGGCTCAAGTGGCAGGTTGGGGATATGGGGCTACGCAGTATTGGTGCGTTCCCCGCCCACTTACGGGTCACCAGTCATAACTTCATCGCATAGTATATCTGTCGAGCGATTTCCTGAAAACCGACGGATGGGTAGAACTGTCGTCCGACATCATTGTTTTCCGTTGTCTCAATTCGGCAGCACTCCATTCCTTCACGGCGAAGGTATTCGATACCGGCCTCCATTAACTGCCTGCCAATCCCTTCCCCCTGATGCGCTTTCGCCACGCCCATGTGGTGAACCCAGCCAATCCTCGACACTGGATCAACGAGACAGGTGATGTAACCGATGACTTCCCCATCTTCTTCGGCGACGAGCACTCCGTCCGGGTTTGCCAATATGTCGGAACGCACCTCATCCCCTTTGCGATCCTTCCACGTGGTCGATCCGCAATGGCCGCCCATGAGGTTGTCCAGTTGTCGCGCGATGGAAACGTCATGGAACGTATCGACGGTCAGATCGACAATTGTCTGCGCTTCTTGGGGTCTGAACTTCCTGATAGTCATCGGATATCCTCGCTGGGAGACCGCATTCTCGTCCCGGCGCCGAGAACGCGGTTGAGTTCGCTATGTCCATAAACAACGTTCAGGGGAACGCCCAGGTGTTCCACGACGAAAGCCGGCTTCCCCTCTCTAAAGAGCTTCACTGCGAGTGGGGAACCAGACATCTCGCTCTGCCGGGTGTGAAAAACAACATAGTCTGCGGTGCGCATCGCGCTGTCCCCTGCCGTGAACCGCAAGTCGGGTCTCAGGGCGCCACTGCGCTGATACATCTCGAAGTACGACACGACACCCGGTGGCCAGACGTTGATGATCGCCCCATCGGGCGCGTCCCGGTTGAGAAACGAAAGCGCCTTCACATAAGTGTCGCCCCAATACGTCGGCTCGAAACCTCGCTGCACCGCTCCCGGCAATCCCCCGACAAGCGAGTTGTAGTAGGATAGCTCATACGGGTGGTACGTGACAATCCCCGTAAAACCCGGGAGAAGGCAGACTGCTGCGACGACAAAAGCAATCTGCTTCCGCAGTCTCGACGGACTCTGCGAGTCCGATCCCTTCTGTGGCTCGGCAATGTCCAGCATTTTCCAACCAAGTACCCAGCCCGCCAATCTGTCGTAGCCAATCCCTGCAAGCATCGCCATGAACGGGAACGCCGACAGGAACAGGCGAACGCCGTTGTATCTCGGCACGCCGGGCATGGCAAACACCGTCAACTGAACGGCGACGCAGAGAATCAGCAGCCGCGCTGCGGACTCGCTGCGAGTCCGAGTTGATCTCCTGTCTCCTGCCATCCTGTTGACTCTCACGCTACCAACAACGGCCAGCGCGAGAGTCGCAATTGGCGTGGTGATGGCAGTCATCACGAAGGGATAGTGCCACGGTGGAATCACGTAGGTCTTCCCGAAGTAAGTTGCGCCAATCTTGTAATGCTGCAGTTGAAATCTCAAGTACTCACCCAGGCGCGTTGCCGGGTCCACCCACAGCCAGGGCCAACTAAGAAAGAAGATCATCGGGGCAACAGCAAGCAAAGCGATGGCAACCCGCACGAAGCCTCTTCTGCCCTGTGTGAGCGCCCACGGCAGCAGCACGCCATAGGACACAACGGCATTCATCTTCGTGCCAACAGCAAGTCCGGCAACGAGACCAGTAATGAAGGTGGCCCACACAACCGGCACGATCGCCGGGCGTCGTCGTTCGCGCGAAATCTCCCGTTGCTCGCCTCCCGCCGATGTGAGCCTGGCAACTTGCGCCAGCCACCAGACACTCACCACCATGAGAAACGACATCGTCGCGACAGGAACATCGCAAGTGGTGAAGTGAGCGTGTCCCCACAACCGAGGCATCAGCACCAGTGACATCGCTCCGACGACCCCGGCGCGGCGGGAGTAGACGCGGGCGGACCACAGGTACAACGCAGCCACACACAGCGACAGCATAAAGCCGCTCCCAAACCGGATCGCGGCGAGGTAGCCCAGCAAAGGCTGCAGCAACATCACGGACAGCGCGTTGACATATTTCACCGTGGCGGGTTGCATGTCTTTCGCGCTCCAGTAGTCGTCAATGGTTGAGGCGCTGAAAGGGGAAGAAACATCACCGGCGCAGGCGCTCCGGAGCGTCAGCCGCAACCACTCCGCCACCTTCGCCGACGCCCCACCATAAATCGGTTCATCGTACGTCAACCCGATGTCGGATGCCGTCAGCACGATCGGGATCAGCGTAGCAAAGAACAGTAAGAGGGCAATCAACCAGTCAGTGCTGGCCAACTTTCTCATGGCGGGGATATCTTAGCACTCGCATGAGGGAATGAGAAGGATGAACGCATGGCAAGCATGAACGCATGGCAAGCATGAACGCATGGCAAGCATGAACGCATGGCAAGCATGAGCACCCACCGTTGCTTTGCACGGTGTGTTCGTGTAAACTGTCCCCCGTAAGCAGAAGAACACAAGGAGTAGCATGAACATGCCACAGCATTTCCCTTCCACGGATGACTTCTGGTATCGCCTGCAACCGGAAGGTCCGTATGTCGACTCGCAGCGCGACAACAAGGCGTTCGGCTTCGCGGACGGCGCCATCTTCCTGTCCGAAGACAACGGCTGGACATGGCAGCATGAATCCCAGTTCCCCAACGCAAGCAACATCACGCTCAGCCACATTTTCAGTAACGGGAACATTCTCTTTGCCACCCGATCCAACCTGTACTTGAGCACGGACAATCTGAGGACCCATGAGCAAGTCATCGTAAAAAACATTGACGGCTCCGACTATCTCCCGCACAAGCCGCAGGACCCGAACCAGCCCGGCTGGTATTTCCACCCACTGTCGGGAGTCAACTCCTGGGATGTCCACGGCTCAGAGATGCTCGTGTGGGGGAACTACTGCAACGTCCTCGGCGGAGCGACCCCGGTGAACATCTACTACTCCACCGACAACGGGCGCACCGTCAAGACCGCGTACTCATTCGGGCAGAACCCGTACATTCGAGATAACGGCTCTCCGTACGGGGGGAAGGAAGGAACACCGCTGGGAGATCCGGACAACCCGGTCTTCACCCGGCACATACACTGTGTCGCCTACAATCCTGCCGAAGAAGCATTCTATTCCTGCACCGGCGACGCCGACCGTGCCGAGGGATTCGAGTGCCACTGGCTGCGAGGCACCTACGACGCGGCAAAGGACGAGTGGTGTTGGAAGGTCATCATCTCAGATCACCTCAACTCCCGGTACAAAGCCGGAGGCATCACCTTCGTTGACGGCGACCTCTATTGGATCAGCGACTCGAACGGTCCCGAGCCGTATGACCGTGGTGTCTTCCGCTGCGCTCCCGCTGACATAGCCAATCCTGAGAAGCAAACATTGTTGTTCAACCCCGAAGTCGAGTCCGGGAATATGATCATTCAGGACAACGTGATCCTGGCCTCACACTGCGCCCCCGCGTCGCCCCTGAACACCGGAATCATCGTATCCCTCGACGGCGGCAATACCTGGGCGCAACACGACCTCGCAGAATTTGGCAAACGCTCTCCCTGCCGGTTCAACAGGAAGAATAGCGAGGGCTGGTTCCGATGCGACCTGCGCTCAGGCTGGATCGACCCCGCCGAGGTGCTGTTCATCAAGCCGAAGGAAGGTTGAGTTCACACTCGTCCGATAGGTCTTGGCAATGGGAGTGAACGATCGAGGGTGGTTGCGTGACGGCTCTGTATCGACTACAATTCCTGTCAGTCGTCATCAGGGAAATCAGGCGACAGCGGCCTTGCCACAAAGGGATGAAGTCCTGACGCGATGAGACAAGTCACTGCCGATCTATTGGAGGAGATTACTCAGCGGCTGGTTGCGGAGTTCCAGCCGGAAGAAGTCATTCTCTTCGGGTCGCACGCCTGGGGGATACCCGGCGATGATAGCGACTTGGACCTGCTTGTTATCGTCGCGGCGAGCGACTTGTCACCCACCCGCCGCGCCGTGCAAGCGCACCGGGCGCTTAGTGGTCTGGGCGTTGCGAAGGACATCCTCGTGAAGACCCGTGCGGAGTTCTACCGATACCGACCCGTATACGCCTCTTTGGAGCGCCAGATAGCAGAAGGGGGGCGGGTGCTCTATGGACGAGGCTAAACGGGAACTCGTTCAGTCATGGCTCGCAAAGGCCGCCAGTGATTTGGGAACGGCGCGGTAGTTGGCGACGGAACCCGACCCCTATCTGGACACCGCTGTCTACCATTGTCAGCAAGCTGGCGAAAAAGCAATCAAGGCGTTTCTGACCTTCCGCGACGTGCGGTTCGACAAGACCCATGATGTGGAGGAACTCATCCACCGGGCAACTGCAGTTGCGCCCGCATTCGCCTCGTTGGCAAGTATGGGTGCGGCGCTGACTCCCTATGCGACTATGTTCCGGTATCCCCCTAACTCAGATGAACCCGACCGCCGCGAGTTCGAGGAAACGCTGGAAGTGGCAACTCGACTCCATGATTTTGTGCTCTCAATGTTGCCGGTGGAAACCCACCCGCCTTCGCGATTGGCGTCAAGCAATGAAGCTCAGCAGGGAGACTCGTGATCGGTCACACCTTCGGGTATCTCTATCGTGGTTCCGCGGCCCCATAGTCTGCTACCGGGAGGAAATACAGGTATTCCTTCTGCCGAGACTACTTCAGTCGCGGCGCCGGAAGTCGCTTCAGTCGTTGGCTGCGGGGATCGACCTCGATACCCACCGACTCCAGCGGAGCGACGCCGAGGAGAGGTTCTGCTTCATCGTCTCCGAAGATAACCGTGGCTCCGACCACGTCGCCCATGAACTCGATCTCAGCCGTCGCGATGCCCAACTTCACTTCGGAGCCGTCGGCAAGCTCAAAGGTACGCGTCCCTCTTGGCTCGATCCCAATCTCTCTCAGACGTGCAGATGGCACCAGACAATCCACTGCCCCGGTGTCCACCAGAAACAGCCCGTCCCATGTCCTCTCAAGATCGGCGGGGTTGCGAACTGTCACAGTGACATGTGTCATCCCCATACTCGCCCCCCTCTCTTCCCGTCACACTAACTGCGGTTGGGACAATGATAGCACGGATCAGCGTCGTACGGTAGACGGTGGTATTGAAAAGGTGCTTCCACGGCGGGAACTCCCAAATCTCTACCTCGTCGAGTAAGAAGTCATCGAACCGGACATGGCCGCGAGTGACTCTATCCACCATCCACTGTCTCAGCGAGGAAGGGCGATTGCGCGTGATTGACGCGCGTGCCATCCCGGCGTATGATGCCCCTGCCCTGTCTGCAGCGGGACGGGACGAAGCCGAAGTTCTCGGCGGACATTTGCCTTAAACGTGTAACTCAGGACAACACCATGGACAGATTCAACGGCACTGTAGCAGTGTGGTTCGGTATGCATCATCACGGGCATGATTCTCGTGACTGGAACAACATCCGCGAATTTGGTGGACCGTACCACCCGCTTCTCGGATACTATCGGAGTGATGACCCAGAGGTTCTGCGCACCCATCTGCACTGGATGCGGCGCGCCGGAATTGACATGATCGTCTACGATATGTGTCCCTGCGAAGAGGCGAAGCCCGCGCTGACGGACCTGTCCAGAGACCGGTCGTTGCACCTGCTTGCAGACGAGCTATCGAACCAGCGGAACGAATCCCGGAAGCTGAGCCTCTGCGTATGGATTGAGAAGTACGCGGATGACCCCACCGTCGAAGAGTACCAGTGCGTGATGGATTACGTTCGGGCCCACTTTTCAGACAAGGACTGGTACTACCGATACAACGGCAAACCGCTCATCGTGACCTACCTCAATGGGGTCAACCGCGCTGTGGGACAAATCGAGCGGGACAACCGCTATTTTGAGTTACGCCGCGTCCGCCCGTACTACTGCGACGTGTGGAGCTACGTCGAGGAGTATCCGCAGTTGATACGCACGGACTGGATTTCGGTCTCCCCCGGTCACGACGCGTATATGGAGTTGGCTTATCAGGCGAAGTATTTGCGCAAGGAACCATCACCGGATTTCCAGGCGATCCGTAACCAATGCCGTCCGGTGGATCGGGAGGACGGCAATGCCTATCGTCGGCAGCTTGAGTGGGCGATGCAGAACAACCCGGACATCATCTTTGTTTCCGGGTGGAATGACTGGCAGTATTGCCTCCAGATCGAACCTGCCGTGGAGTACGGTCGTCAGTATCTTGACCTGACCGCCCAACTCACCGGAAGGTGGGATGAGACGGCGCCGTACCGCGAGGATGAGTGTCAGTTGCCATAGCAGGTAACGGGAGGTAGTGATGCGACTGCGCGACAAGGTAGCAATCGTCACAGGAGCGGGGCGGGGGATTGGGCGGGCCGTTGCCACGCGATTCGCCGCAGAGGGAGCGGAGGTGGTTATTGCCGAAATCAACCCGCACACCGGCCACGACGTCGCGGACTCCATTCAATCGTGCGGGGGTGTGGCGCGGTTCCAGCAGTGTGACGTGTCAAATAACGGCGAGGTATTGAGCATGACCGAAGCCACCCTCCGGGAGTTTGGTCGTGTCGATATCCTCGTCAACAACGCCATATCTCATGTCGACGACATCCACGGCAATGTATGGGACCCCGTCATCAACGTGGCCCTGAAGGGAACGTGGCTGTGCGTGCAGGCTGTGCTTCCTGCCATGCAGCAACAGGGGGCTGGCTGCATCGTGAACATGTCTTCAGTTAATGCGCTGATGAGCTTCGGCCCCGAGCACCTCTATACCGCGGCGAAAGGCGCGATCATCAGCCTCACTCGCTCACTGGCCGTGGAGAACGGAAAGCACAACATCCGTATCAATGCGCTGTGCCCCGGAACGACCGAGACAGAAACCTGGGAGCCAATCAAAGCGGCAAACCCCGCCGTGATCGAGAACGTGTCGAAGCTGTATCCCCTGGGACGGGTCGCCACGCCGGAAGAGATCGCGAATGCCGCGCTGTTCCTTGCCTCCGACGAGGCCTCCTTCGTCACCGGCGCGGTTCTAGTTGTCGACGGAGGGTTAACCGCGGGGAACCTCGAGTTCTGCAAAACGTAAATCAGCGCGACGCACGCAAAAGAGGTTTTGCTACGAGTTCACATCAAACCACACTGGCATCCCGCTGGACGCATCCGCAGCCGCCTGATTCATGCGCAGCCACTTCACGTGGCCGTCCACCATGCAGTAGTTCTCTCCCCCGTTGTGGCGCACAAAACAGCCCTGCCCGAATGGTCCGAGGGGGCAGTACCAATCCCCTGGGCTGGCCGCGCACGAGGTGACAAACCAGTCGTAAGTGCCCTTGTCCCAGATGTCGCCGGCCCATGGGTGCCAGCCCTTCGCCACGGTGCCCGGGCCCAGCATGATGGTACTGGCAACACTCTTCACGTCACCCAGTGCGGTTGAGCCTCCCCAAGTGGTGAGAGTCGTGCGTTCATGTAGTAGGAGGTAAGCACCCGGGCCGTGTCCCAGCTTGGCACCGCAAAGTCGGACGGGCACAGCATCAACTGCCGGTTCTTGAGGTACGCCTGAATTGCCTCCGACCAGTGCCATACATTGGCACAACCACCCTCCGTCGCTCCGTTCATGCACGCCACACCAGTTTGACCCGATTGGTTCTGGTACCCGGAGATCGGAAACCTCTCATCATAGTCCTGAACATACATGAGCACGGAAAGCCCAATCTGTTTCAGGTTGGCCTGGCAGCTCGATGTTCGCGCTTTCTCCCGCGCCCTCGCAAAGACCGGAAACAGAATGGCTGCCAGTATCGCGATGATTGCGATGACGACCAGCAGCTCAATCAAAGTGAAACCTCGTTTGTGACGTAGCATTGTGTAACCGCTCCTCTCCCAAAACCAGTAGTGATGTTCACCTTTATACCCATTCCGTTCACCGTCGTAACACTATTTTGTGTCCGTCCGATCCCGGGACACTACCACTTCCGGTCGTGAACCCGAGAGATATCCGCCTTGCCCTCCCGCGCTGTTTGCGCTATGCTCAGCGTCGCACCGAGGTTGCGAGAAAGGACCTTTTCATGTATCGACCCATCATGGATGCCATCATCAATGAATTGAACGTTGGCTTGTGTATGCGGGATATCACCAACCACTGGTCTTGTCGATGCACTGTTCCGGGGCCGGGAATGCGCGCGGCGGGGGAAATCCTGAAGCGTCGCTACGACGAAAACGGAGCTGCACACGCTCAGCTTATCCCCTACCCCGCGGACGACCGGACCGAGTGGCTCGACGGCGCGAAGAATCCGCTGGAGTGGAGGCCGCACTCCGCCGAGTTGCGCGTTGTGGGACCCGAGTCGGCGTCAGGACTTGTGTGTCGTTCTGCGGACGAGCCTCTCTGCCTGGTCAGCAACAGCACTTCTCCTTTCCCCGATGGAGTCTGCGCCGAGGTCGTCGTGCGAAATGGCGCACTCAAGGAATCGGAGTTCAGCGAGGGGGAACTCGCCGGCGCTATCCTGTTCACTGACCAACCTCCCGGTTCGGTGGAGGCGGCGGCTCGCAAGGGCGGCGCGGTGGGGATCGTGTCGGACTGTGTGTGTCCCCCCTGGCTGGCGTCCCACCCGCCCGTTCGCGAACCGGAAGACGCACCCGACCTCGTGATGTGGACCCGCCTGAGCGCGCGGCGAGACCAGTCCCCGTTGTTCGGGTTCAACCTGTCGCCCCGGCAGGGACGTCGCCTCCGGCAGACCATCGCTCAGGCGACAGAGCCTGTGGTTCTGCAAGCCTTAGTGGATGCAGAGTTGGTGGAGGGAAGCTCCGACTTCGTCCATGCCGTTTTGCCCGGAACCGACCTCGCGGAGGAGGAAATCTGGGTGCTGGCGCATCTCTCCGAACCGGGCGCGCGTGACAACGCTTCCGGCTGCTGTCTTTCCCTCGAACTGGCGCGCACGCTCACTGCGCTCATCGCCGCGGGTAGACTGCCCCCTCTCCGTCGCACGATTCGCTTCATGCACGCGGTAGAGGTCAGCGGGTTCCTTCCGTACATTCAGGAATACCGCGACCGCCTGACCAGCGTGGTTGCCGGAATCTGCATCGACTCAGTGGGCCAGGACTTCTCGATTTGTGGCGGTGAGTTGGTATTGTTTCAGTCGCCGGAGGAGGCTCCCTCTTTCGTCGATGGACTGATGGAATCCCTTCTGACCGCCGCGAAGCGCGAGCCTGCCCACCGGTTTTCCAGAGACAACTACGCCATCTTCCCCTGGCACACCGAACCTTTCTGGGGGAACGATGCCTTTGTCTCTGACGGGTTCTTCGATATTCCAGCACCGCAGCTCTCCACGTGGCCGGACCGCTTCTATCACAGCAATATGGACACTCCAGACCAGATGAGCGACAACACCCTCGGACGCGTCGGCGTCGCTGTGGGGACCTATCTGCATCTCCTGGCTACGGCCGGGGAAAAAGAAGCGCTGTGGTTCGGTCACCTTGCAGCACAGGACTGGAGGCGACGCATCGTCCGTGCCGCGGAAGAGCAAATCACCGCGGCCCTGACGAGTGACGACGCTAACGCCGCGCCACGCGCCGCCATGTTGCTACTGCACCACCTCGGACTCCAGGGGTATGACGCCGTGCTCCAGGCGCAACGGTTTGCGCCTGACGATGACCAGCTCCGAGCGCGTCTCATCGCCATCGCCGAAGACCTGATCGAGTTCGCCGAGTGCGAGTCCCTTCACGTCGTCAGATCTTTGGTCAGTGATCTCTCAAGCTTTGAGTCATTCCCACTCACGGAGGAAACTCCCACGCCGGACGCGAAGCTCATTGCGCGTCGGCTGCGCTGGGGAGCGCCACCTGAAGACTCACTCTCGGAAGCGACGAGGGCGCGTCTCGCCGAGATAAGCGCGGTTGGCGAGCGTCAACTCGACCTGACGCGAATATGGAAATGGATCGACGGTCGCCGGACCGCGTGGGACATCTGCGAACGACTCCGATACGGTGGGGAGATACCACTAAACACGATCATCGAGTATCTGCGTCTGATGGAGGGGGACGGGATGGTTGAGATTGCGCTCAGCACATCAGGTCCCTCAACGACAACCGCCCTATCCTGCAATACGCCTTCATCAAAGAATAGCGGCCAGGCGACCAATTCCTTCGTCCAGTGAACGCCCAGGTACTCGCATAGATTGATTCAGGCACACGACTCAGAAGATGAGGTCATTCAGGGATTGACACCTCATCAAACGTGAAGTCGTCGAACCAGACGTGCCCCGCGGGGGTGTTATCGACCAGAAACATGATTACCGCGAACTTCATTTCCTCCCACTTGGCGTCTGTGCCGGTCTCAAAGTAGGCGTCGACCTGTTTCCAGTCCTTTGCGAACGGAGCTTGCGCGCTCGCGTCGATGGTGGCGAGGCTCATCCATGCGCCCTTACTGTCCTGCCATTTAACCAGCACGCTGACCGTCGCTTTCGCGTCCAGTCCTTCGCTCCCGAACCATGCGGAAGCGCGGTAAGTCTTCGCACGATCGACGGGAATGCTGCGGAGGAAGCACAAAGGCGAGTTCTGCGAGTTGGCCGCGTCAACCTTCAGCGCGCCCGGCGCGGCGCGACCAGTGTCGGCGTCGTGAGAGAACGTGGCCTTGGAGTAGTCCCGCTGCCAGTTGCCCCAACCGTCGAAGTTCTTGTCGAAGGCGCTCTTCCGGATTTCGGCGACCACGTCCACTTTGGCGGGATTGCGGAGCTTGACCTGCGACTTGAACTCGGGCTGGCGGCGCAGGAACCCATCAAGGAAATACTGCGCCCGGTCCCGCTGCGGTCCCTCCGTCGCAAGGCTGACCGCCTTCTTCAGTGATTCCTCGCACCGGGTCAAGTCGGCGGAAGGGAACGCGTCGAGATAGGCGCTGCTCCCAAAATTGAGGTATTGCGCGTTGCCGTTGCCCTTGAACCAGGCGGATTGCAGCACGTCTGTGGTCCAGAACTTCTCCCATGATGCAAAATAGGCCTCCAGATGCGGCGCGGCGGCGGGTCCCACCGCGGCGACGTACCAGTCTTTGAGCAGCTTGTCCACGTCCTGCGTCGGGTTCCAGAGGAGCTTCAGCGCCACATACAACTTCGGACCCTCGTGCCAGTCGTCGGATGGGTAGGCCTCCGCATAAGTAGATCGTCATAAATTCTGTCCTCATTTCCTCACCACAGAGATCACGGAGAACACAGAAAAGAAGGCAAATCTTCGCGCGCTTTGCGCCTTCTGCGGTGGACAATATTATTGATGATTTACTTAGTAGTACCGCACATTGTGGTCGTAACCGTAGCGGAGATATTCCTCCATCTGGTGGAAGTAAACTCGCGGAGCCAGATAAAACTGACCGCCGTAGATGTAGTCGTACCAGCCGACAACGGAGGCCGACTTGCCCCACAGTTCCGTCAGCGCGTGGCCCGTCGCTTCGTGGGACGTGTCCGCCCACTTCATCCGGTCGTAGGTCATCATGGGCACGACATGCGGGTTGAGCTTGAACCCCTGCGGGGGACTGTACGAGCCATTGTACGCCAGCAGGCCGAACACCTTGTCCGGGAAGCGGGCGTTCACGCCGGTCGCCACGGCGTTGCACCAGGAATAGTAGCTTTGGGAAATGTTCCTGACGCCGAGTACGTTCTTCCCGCCCCCGTCCTTCGCCGTGCAGGTGTCGCAGGTGCAGTAGTCGTTGGAGTCATTGATGCCGAAGGAGTAGGAATCGACGGAGGGATTCTTCTCGAAATGCTCACAGATGTTCTTCACTGCCTCCTCGATCCCTCCCGGCGCGGTGAAACACGGTTGCCACGAAACCTGTGCATGAACATCCTGTGCGGAGGTCTTGCCCTCCGCGGGTACGGGAAGGAACCGCTTGCCGCCGATCATGGGGAAGAACTCGGGATGGGTAGCAGTGTACTTCTCCGGCAGGTACAGACTCCAGAGATTGTGATGGAACTGGAGTCGGTCGTGCATCCGGTTGCGCTTGGCCCAGAGTCCCTGTTCCCCCCGACTCTCCGGTTTCTCCTCCTTGCCAAGTCCGCTGAACAGACGATGTCGGAACGCCGGCTCTTGCCGCACCTCCACCGCGGGGACGGACAGTGACTTCAGCGTCGGCACGTGCTCCCCCACAGCCCCCGGGAACAACCAGCGAACCCCGACGTACCGCTCAAGGAAGTCATAGACGGCATACTCGACGCTCAGGTCAGTGGGACCGGTGAGCACGATGGAGGAGGCACTCGGGAATGCGATAACGAATCCGTCCTTGTCCATCTTCTCGGTCTTCAGCTTCAGTCCCTGAACAAGCTTCGTCGATCCACAGTGGATGGACGCCATCCCCTGCACCGGTGCCGCGGCGTCGTTCACCTTCTCCAACGTCACCCCCGTGCTCCTGCGGATGTACTCCACCAGCAGGGAAGCGGCGCCCTCCACGATCGGCGAGGGTTGCTCGTGGGTGACGACCCGCGCCAGCGATTTACCTTCCGCGACGATGGGCATCCTCTGCGCGTCGCCCTTGTTGGTCAAGGAGAATGCCAACGGCAATATGGCAAGCAAAACAATCAGGCTCTGCGTTCCAGTCTTCCGTTTGCTGTCCATGCGACACCCCACTCCCAGGTTATACTCGTTCCGCATCAGGAACGCGGCCGCTTCTTCACAGCCAACGTGTCCGTGCAATCTTCGCTGCCAACATGCAACCTTGTCAAACGGAGCGAACCATGCAGGACCTCCAACTTCGCCTTCCAGCCATCCCGCTGCTGCTTGATAGTACACGTTCCCCAGGCAGCACCCGTGGACCAGAAATGGGTACCTTCCCGCGCGGCAAACCGCATCGTCCCCGTGACTGCAGAGTAGTGGAATCCGGTCAGCGCGAGCACAGCGGCCCAGGAAGCCATCGCCCGTGCATAGTGGTGGCCGCATTCTGCTTCATCGAAGGGGTTGCGCCGCTTGCCGTCGTATCGGCGGCGAATGGCCGCGATGCACTTCAGGCCCTGCGCCACCTGTCCCTCGTAGAGTTGATGGACGGCCGCGGTGTACTCGAAACCAGTCATCACCTCATTGCAGTAAGGGAACGGCAGCTTTGGGCGACGCCCTTTCGGATACGTGGCCATCAGCAAAGCCGATTCATCCTGCAGCGCGAAGGAGCGGAGATGGTTGAAGTGGTCGTAGAGCTTCTCCTTGAAGTTGTATCGCATAATGCTCCGCAACGTCTTGCGCACGTTGCGCTTGTCCAACAGGTAACCGAGTCCGCAAACATGCGCCATGCACTGACCAACCAGTTGGTCGACCAGACACGCCGCGCCCAACTGCCAGTCCGGGTCGCTCAGGTCACGCGCTCCGAGACCGGGATAGCGCAGCCCCGCGGCGATATCGTCCTCGCTCTTCGGCGGTCGAATCTCATGCTCATAGTAGTCACCGTTGAACAGGTTGTCATCGAGCCACCGGCTCCCCTGCTCCGCGAGACCGCTGCACGTGTCGGCAAACTCCGTGTCCCCCAGGTAGCGCGCCATCTCCTCCCCTGCCCGCAACGCGCCGAGATACCATCCCCCCATCTGCGGATTCGGGCCGTAGTACTCGACACCCATCGTGTTGTGCTGGCAGCCTTCCATGACACCGTCCCGGTCGGCATCCCAGCCGCCGGGTATCCGGCAGAACTCCAACGCCTTCCTCGCCGCAGGCCAGAGGGAACGGAGAAAGTCGTCGTCTCCGGATAGTTGCCAGTCCCGATGCAGCTTCATCAGGCAACCCATCTGCCCGTCGGCAGCGGCAATGCCAAACTCCCGCGAGCGTTCCAAAGGGAGATTAACGCGGAAGTTCATCAATCCGTTCTCATTCGTGCAGTGGAGGAACTCCACCTCGCGCATCATGCGCGCCAGGTCGCCAAACAGGAACGCGGTCGCCTGTTCGTAGTTCCAGACATGGGTGCACGAGCCGGGACCACTTCCTGCTTTGTCGTTGCATCCTTCCCACCCGTAGAACCGACCGTCAGCCGTACGGAAGCAGGTCTGCGTCCGCAACGTACTCAGGTTGAACAGCGCGGCTTCCTTCACCACGTCCGGGAGGTCGGTCCCACAAAAAGATTTGACGAACTGTACCGTGCGCTCTTCCAGTTCGGGAATCCGCTTCGCCGTCTTCACGGAGACGTCCCACGCGTCCGCGTATTGCGTGGCGTAGTAGTTGCCGATCAGGTTGGAATTCTCAGAGCAGTCTCCTTCGGCTCCGCCGCATGAGCAATCGGCCTCTTTCGGAGTCCACGTCATGCGGTTGGGGAAGCGCCAGGCCAGCAGGAACGTCACGGCGCGAGTTTCCTTCGGAGCAAGATCGATGTTCGCCGTTAGAGACGCAACCGGCAGATCATCGGACTGAGGTAAGCGCTTATCGAGCTTGCCGTCCGATGAGAGATCGTCCCAGAAGTCCAGCAGCAAACCATTCCAGCCGATGTTCGGCCAAGTCGTGCGATGGGTAACACTCTCCGCACCTGCAACCGCGAGCGCCAGGGAGCCGTAACCTTCGTCGTCGGGAGACACGCCTGCAGAGCGCAACAGGACTCCCTGCAGACCTCGCGTCTTGTGGAACTCGTTCGCTTCGCGGGCCGGAGTGGATACCTCCCTAAAGTAATTCTCCACGCTCCCACAAACCGACGCGGCCACCGGCTCCTTAGTCCTGTTGCTCACAACAAACCGCAGAACCGCTACCGGAATTCCGCTGTCGTCGGCGTCACCGGGAATCAGAGGATTGAAGGCCTCCAGACGAACGCGCACCGGCACATCGGGGTCCTCAAGCAGAACCTGCGCCAGAGGGTACGCAACGTGGAAGGACGCGTCGCTGAAGCGCGGCAGGCTGTGGTTGCGGACGGGGCATCCCTTCTCGCCCTCGAAGTCTGCCGGATCAATCGGCCCCTCCAGCGCCCGGCAAGTTTTCGTCCCCCGCGCATCCTGCGTCCAGATGGCAAAGAAACTGCGCTCGGGAGTGAAACCCTTGTTGGGTCGATTCTGAATCTCCCAATCGCGCAAGTCTCCCCGTCCACCGAGCGAAACCGTCCCCGTCCCAATACCCCCCAGCGGCATGGCCACGCGGCGCAGGTGTTCGCCTTGATAGGTTCGGAGAACGGGCCAGTCTTTGTGTAGTCGTTTCGGCATGTACTTACAGCCCTTTCGTTGGGGGGATTATGTCGTGAGGTCTCGCGGATGAATTCCATAAGTAGGCGGTCAAAAATACTGTCCCATAGTTCCCGAAAAGGTAGTGGGGGGTTATGCTATTTGACAGTTTGATTCGGTAATGGCAATTCCCCCGGACTTGTTCCGGGGGAAGGTTAGGTTCGCGCTACAACCCGAACGCCGCGCAACCTCTTCTTCAATCCCCCCGGACTTGTTCCGGGGGATTCTGTCTGTCGCCGCCTGCGGC
>MNXM01000120.1 GCA_001872605.1 Armatimonadetes bacterium CG2_30_59_28
GCTCACACAGGCAGCTACACGATGGAGGCTACCCTCCTTTTCTCCCCTTTCAACCCGTGTTCGTGCCGAACACGGGTTGAAAGGGGAGAAAAGATGTCATTTCTTGGCGCTCGGTAGTCAGTTGTGTGAGCTACCGGACGCTGAAGCGATCCGGTGTCTAATGTCGAAGAATTTACGAAAAGATACAGTAGTGTTTGATCTCGAAACCGTGGTCGACAAATATCTCACCCGGCAGCCCCACGAAGGCGATGTCGCCCACTCGAAGGGCCTGCACAGACACTTCCGCTGTCTGATCGTCGAACGGCCACGCGTCGAACTTGTCGACGACGTACTGCTCAAACGCGCTCAGATTCTCCTTGGCGCGCAGCTCTTCCACATAGTGCTGCATCTTTTCTTCGCGTTTGTAGTAAGGAATGTCTACAACGCGAAGCATTCCGGAGACTTCCTCGATGGGTGTAGGCTCCGCCTTCTCGGCAATGTTTATGGCCCCTCCTGCGAAGGCGCGGCCCAGTTGCGCCGCCTTATCCGGTCCGCGGAGCGGCAACTCGGTGGGGAAGTAGGTGCAATGGTTGATGTCCCCACAGCATCCATTCAGGAAGAGCGTGACCACATCATCGCCATAGACCGTCGCGATGTTCTTCGCCAGCTCGCCCGGCCAGTCTGCCGAAATGAAGTTGCCGCTGCTGCCGCCGATGACGTCCACGTGCAGCGCGTGGTTGACGACCATCGCGCGCAGTCGACCGGTATCATCCGCCACTTTCAGCACAAGCACCTCGGGATCAATATCGCCAGCGGGGGCGATGGACTCTCCCTCCTTTCCACGACCGAAAAGCTCGCTGCCGTCTTTCATGCGGAAGAGACGATTGAAGGACAGGCCCTCCTCCATTCCTTGTCCGGGATGAACGCACGCGGCGAACATGCTCGCACAGGCCGCTTGGACAGCGTCGGCGATGAGCCGCGGCAGGTTGCTCAGCCACTTGGGATTCACGGGAACCACGCGCCCTTCACGCGTTTCCGGTCCGGTGTGGGTGTGGGTCGCGCAGATCAACACATGCTCCGGGCGGATGTTGGTCTCGGCCAGGATGAAGGCTTTGGCAGCGTTGGTGATCTTTAACTCAACCGAAATGAGGTCACAGGAAACAATGGCGATGGAGTCTTCACCAGATCGAAGGATCAGCGCGCGGGCGTGCAGGTCGTCCCGCACACTTCCGGACACGCGGTCTTGGAAATAACCGGCGAGCGACACTCCGATGGGAGGCGTGATGCGAACCTGCGCGGCCCCCGCGGTCAACGGTGGATGAACCGATGCGGACGCGTGTGATTGTGACATGGTGAGCTTTCCTCTCGATGGGATTGACAGGTGAAGAAGATTCTACAGGTTGGACAGCAATCTCTGCAACACGGACACAGCTCTCCTTGCCGCCTTGCCGCGATGACTGATGGAGTTCTTTTGCTCCGGGGACAACTCGGCCATCGTCTTCCCGAGTTGCGGAACGAAGAAGAT
Organism: Armatimonadetes bacterium CG2_30_59_28; assembly: GCA_001872605.1. Lineage (GTDB taxonomy): Bacteria > Armatimonadota > Abditibacteriia > CG2-30-59-28 > CG2-30-59-28 > CG2-30-59-28. The sequence goes on from MNXM01000120.1 coordinate 1,505, forward strand.
CGGGTCATAGCCGAATCCACCCTCGCCGCGTGGCTCGCTTGCGATGCGACCCTCGCAGGATGCGGAGACGGTCCGTGTCTCTCGGTGCGGAGCGGCAACGGCAATCGCGCACCGGTAGCGGCAGACACGCCGGACCATCGGCTGATTGTGAAGAAGGCGGAGGATCTCGGTGTTTTTCTCGGCGTCGGTGGCATCGTCGCCCATGAATCGGTTGGAGTGGATTCCCGGCCTGCCGTCGAGGACGTCAATCTCCAAACCTGAGTCATCGGCCAGGGAAATGAGCTCCGTGGCGCGGCACACTTCTTCCGCCTTGTTCGCAGCAATCTCCTCAAACGAGGAGCCGCGCTCTTCGGCGACGGACACGTCGGGGAAATCGAGAAGCGACACGAACCGAGCGTCCACGTCGATGAATATCTGAACGAACTCTCGAACCTTGCCGGGGTTGCGGGTGGCGATGAGAACGGTTGGAGTGGACACGGGGGGTGGTTGGGTAATTGGGTAATGGGGTGTGTTTTTTTACTTGAGTGATTCGATGACTTCGTTCTGTCTGTCGATCAGCTCACCGATGCCTTTCTCGGCGAGGTCGAGCAGGCTGTTGAGCCGCGACCGCTCCACCGGAGGGCCTTCTGCCGTAGCCTGGACTTCGATGATTTTGCCCGCCTGGTTCATGACGACATTCATGTCCATCGCCGCCGCCGAATCCTCGGGGTAGGAGAGATCCAGCCGCTCCTCGCGCGCGACGACCCCCACGCTCACCGCGGCCACGTTGCCGACGAGTGGGTTCACTTTCAGGACGCCGCGCTCCATCAGCCAAAGCACTGCTTCCGTGACGGCGACAAAGGCGCCGGTGATGGACGCTGTACGCGTTCCGCCATCGGCCTGCAGGACGTCGCAGTCGACCGTGATAGTTCTCTCGCCCAAGGCGCGGAGGTCCGTGATGGATCGCAGCGATCTTCCGATCAGCCGCTGTATCTCCAGGGCGCGGCCGTCCGGTCTGCTTCTCGTGCCGTCCCGACTTCTTCGGGATTCGCACGACCGAGGCAGCATCCCGTACTCGCCGGTGATCCACCCGCTGCTGGTTCCTTTCAGGAATGTCGGCACGCTCTCGTCCACGGACGCGGTGCAGAGCACGCGCGTGTCCCCCATATCGATGGAGCAGGAACCCTCGGCATACTTCGACCAACTCGTCTGTATTTTCACGGCGCGCAATTCGTCGGGCTTTCTTCCGTCGGGACGGGGCATGTATACAACTCCTGTTTCTGTGAATGTTTCGATCACTACCTGGTTGACGGTCAACCGGACCGGTTGACGGTCAACCGATCCCGCTATCCCGTCATCCACTTTCTTTTACTTGTCGCTCATATCCACGCAGACCAGGTCGCCGACCGCGTTGCGGGCGTAAACGCAGCCATTGGCGAGCACGGGCATGGTCCAGCACTTACCGGACAGCGCCTGTCCGCGCGCTGTGGGAGTGAACCCGCTGGGGGAAGCGTTGGCGACAAGCAACTCGCCGCGTTCGCTGAGCACAATCAGTCGCCCTCCCGCCAGCAGCAGCGATCCCTTACCCAGCCCCGGTTGATTCCAGCGCACAGTTCCGTCCGTCGCGCTCAGGCATTTTAGTTCGGACTCGTCGAAGCCGTACAAGTGTCCATCGGTGTAGACGCAGGAGCTGAAGTGGTTCTTCATTTCCCGATTTTGCCAGAGAGCCTTCGGGGGACCCTGGCCGACCTGCACAAGTGCGCATCCCGTACCGTACCCTGACGAGATGAAGACCTTGTCCCCATCGATGATGATCGGCGTTGCGGCATTCACGTCGTAGCTGGTCTTCCAGGGAAAGCGGCTGAGCGCCTGACCGTTTGTTGCGTTGGAGATCAGCAGCCCACTGCCGGGAAACGATGCGAGCAGTTCGAAGTTGACCAGCTTGAAATAGACCGGCGAAGAGTACGCCGCCTTGTCGCTGCTTGATTTCCAGGCGATCTCCCCCGAGTTCCTGTTGAAGGCGACCAGTGAGGTATTGGGTGCTCCTACTTCCACGATCACCTTGTCACCGAGAACCAGCGGCGAGCAGGCGTAACCCCACTGCGGAGGCTGCACGCCGAAATCTGCGCGGAAGTCCTTGAACCACCGCAGTTTGCCGGTCTCCGTTTCAAAGCAGGCGAGGTGCCCCATCTTGCTGAGGATGAATACCAGGTCCTTGTCCACCGTCGGGGTAGAGTTGGGGCCGCCCTCGTGCTGGCTCTGACCGCGGGGACATGGGTACGGGTACTTCCAGATCTCCCCGCCCGTGCGTGCGTCGAGGCAATAGAGCACATCGGTCTTGTCCTCGATGTTGCCCATCGTGTAAACGCGTCCGTTGCTGACGGCGATGGAAGAAAATCCGTAACCCAACGCGGTGCGCCAGAGGATTTTTGGTCCCTGCGCGCTCCACTTGGCGGTTCCCCATTCCGTCTCTTTCGAGATGCCGTCCCGGTTCGGACCGCGATACTGCGGCCAGTCATCCGCACTGATCTGCGGCGCTGCAACGGTGGACAGCAGGACTGCGACCACGACGGGAATCGATGCGCGTGTCATAGGGAACCGCGAACGAAGTACATTCCGTGGCATAGTTTGTTCCATTCCATTCTCTCCAGCCAAACTATTTTAGGCTGACGCAAGCGAGGTCGCCTTTTTCGTTCCTGCAATACACTCTCCCGTTAGCCAATACCGGCGGTGTCCAGCACGTGGCGCTCAACACGGACGTTCGTTTGAGTTCGGAGTACCCGGCTGGCTGGGCTTTGGCGATCACCAGTTCTCCCCGTTCGGACAGGACAATCAGCTTCCCGTCGGCAATCATCAGACCGCCTTTACCGAAACCACCTTTCGCCCACTTGCGTTGTCCGTTAGTGAAGCTGACGCACTTCAGCGTGCCTTCGTCCGTACCGTACAGGTAGCCGCCGTAAAGCACGCAACTGCTGAAGTGATTCCGCATATCCTTGCTTTTCCAGACTAACTTTGCGCTGGTTGCCGACGCCTGCAGAAGCGCTCCACCGATGTTGTAGCCCGATGAGATGAAAATCTTGCCACCTGACACGATGGGATCCGCCGCGTTCACGTCATACTGTGTCTTCCAAGCGTAGCTCCAGAGCTTTTTCCCGGTCGAGGCATTCACCGTCACGAGACCCGGAGTGGTGAACATGGCGATTGCCCGGGTTCTGCCGATACTGAAGGCGACGGGAGTAGCGTAGCCGGACTTCCCTCCACCGGTCTGCCACGCAGTCTGTCCGTTCGACTTGTTGAGCGCCACTCCACTGGTGCCCACGTTGAGAATCACGAGGCTGCCTTCGAGAAGCACCGATCCGGCGAAGCCCCATCCGGGCGGCTGCGCCTTCAGAGCCTTTTTCAGATCTCGAGTCCACACGGGTTTTCCTGTGCTGGCGTTGAGGCAGTACGCGTGACCTTCTCGACTTAGAGTATACACGCGCCCACCGCTAACTGTCGGGGTCGCGCGGGGACCAGGGTAGTCGCCGCCGGGACAATGGTAGGAGCGCTTCCAGATCGTCTTCCCGGTGCTTGCATTCAGGCAATAGACCGTATCCGAGCTTCCGTTGTTGCCCATCGTGTAGAGTCGTCCACCACTGACCGCCGCGGCCGAATAGCCTTTGCCCACGTTGATCTTCCAAGCAGTCTTTGCCGATTTACCGAACCATCCGGTTTCGTTGGAGACACCGTTGCGGCTGGGTCCGCGAAACTGCGGCCAGTCACCGGCGCGCGCCCACGTGGTGTTGAACATTAACATCGTGAGAGAAAGCAAAACTCCGTGGAGGGGGTGGGGGGCTCGTCTGGGGTTACTCTCATACTTTTCCATCGGCAATTCTCCTTGTGCCCGGGAAAGACTGCGGGCTCTGAGCCTGACCGGACTCCGAGTCCGAGTTGACGCATCGCGTGCGTACTTTTGCTCCCGTCAGTATATCTGCATACCAACGACGAGGCAAGGGGACGATTGTTCCACGGACGTGTTGGCGAACGCGATGGCGCTGCGAGTGCTGACGTGTAAGTACCGCGCCACCTGCAATGGGCAGTGTTAGTATTGCGAGGGAGCAGGATTCTGGACCGGGCCCGCTCGACAAGGGAAGGGGCATTCATTATGAATGGTCTCTCCGCTCATCTCCGCATTGTTTCTCCCAAGCGGATACATCGACTTTGTCGCCGTAGGATAAAGCTCCAGCTTTATCCTACGGCAATCTCCGTAATTCCGGGATGCACCCGTGCCTGTATTCGGCAAGCGCCACCTTCCAGGACGGCCTCCTTGGTCCCCCGGAGGTGCAGAAACAACGGGGTTTTCAACGTCACTTTGGCGAAGACCATGATTCGCCACTCCCGGGGGGAAATCGTTCTGGTGGCTCACGATGTCCCGCTTCCATTCTGAGGGAAGCTTCTGCGGCCCCATCCCCAGCAGCACCAAAGTCCCTTGAGGTAGAATCTCCTCCCTCCGCTCCCGTAGCAGGAATTCCCTCCAGTTCTCGTCCAACACGTCGTCTGCGTCCAGCATGAGGTCCCCGATGGCCCCATCTCGAAGCGTGGGCATTCTGTGACCTCTGCCATAGAGAAACCGCACATGCCCTTTGACGATCCTCACTGGCAGGCGAACCTTCCTCTCCGATGAATCTGGAATCAGCACGTTTGACTCCTCCCTCAGGTCAAAGCCAAGCTGCGCCTTAGCGCTTCCGCGACTTGCCCCATCTCGTCCTCGGTCAGCTTTCCCCAGGCCTTCCCGATCAGCCGCTCTTTGCTGATGGTGATTAGCTGTTCGCACTTCACATACGAATCAGACATCAGCCCATTGAGTCTGGCTTTGCGAACGAAGACATGGAAGGGGATCTCGCGTCCGTGGCTGGTGATGGCAGCAACCATCGTGTTGGGATACAGCGAGGAATGGTTGCCATGATCGTTCTGTATCACGAGTGCAGGGCGCTTCCCCGTCTGTTCCGAACCTCGACCCGGGGACCAGTCCACCTCCCAGATCTCGCCACGGCTGGGTCGTGGGAATTCAGGCGGGTTCACGGGTCACCACCTCGCTCTGCGCGGCAAAAAATATTTCCACGTCACATTCATCGGGGTGTGCCCCTAATTCGTCGTAAGCGGCACGCATCCGGTCGGCCAGTTCCTCTTCTGCAAGCCGCTCCAATCCCTCCTGTGCCAGGCGGTTGATGCTCGTGTGTCGTCGTTTCGCCACGTGTTTAACTGTCTGATAGAGAGGCTCCGGCAGACGGAGCGTGATCTGTCGAGCAACGGCTACGTTCATTTCTCCTCCCTCCATTGACCCTGTAGAATGGGCCTATCAAATGCTGTCAGATTATAGTGTCATGCTACGGCTGTTGTCAAAGGTTTCTCGATGCGGGGGGACAACGCTACTCCTTCAAACTCCTCCGCACCGCCTCCAGCTCCTCCGCCGTCAGACCCCACAAATTCGCCGCGCACTCGTCCACCTCCCGCTCCACCTCCCCCAGGTTCTCCATGCTCTCCCCCGCGGAGATCGCGTGCGCCTTGCGGGAGAGTTCGGAGAGGCGGAGGTGGGTGGGGTTTGTGGGATCGAAGCAGAGGACGCGGACGTTTTGGAAGATATGAGGGTCTTGCTGGATGGCAATTGAGTAGAAATGCACGCCAAGCAGGAACGGTGAGGAGTTGGCTGCAGCACAGACGAAATGTGCCTCGTCTGCATCTTCAAAAGGAAGCAACATGATTTTGTGGTCTGGGACTACTGCATCGCTTCGCAAGTTTGCCAACAGAAGGACACCGGATCGCTTCAGCGTCCGGTAGCTCACACAGGCAGCTACACGATGGAGGCTACCCTCCTTTTCTCCCCTTTCAACCCGTCCCGAACGCTCGGGACGGGTTGAAAGGGGAGAAAAGATGTCCTTTCTTGGCGCTCGGTAGT
>MNXM01000119.1 GCA_001872605.1 Armatimonadetes bacterium CG2_30_59_28
TGGTGTCTGAGAAATCTCCTGCGCCAGCCATGTAGCCACCTGTGTGAGCTACCCGACGTTGAAACATCGGGAGTCCTTTTCTGCATGTCGGTCCGCAATAACGATATTGAAGAATCCAGCCTCCCGGCCGGCAGGCTTGCCAAAGTGCCGCTCGGTGGCATGTTTAGCCAGCTTTCACATGGATAAAGTCCAGCTCAGAGTGTATCCAAAAAGCCTATCGGGAATGCCCGACTCTGGTGCATCTCAGTTGCTGTGGGGCGCTATTGGTGTTTGAGGTAATGCAGCGATTGCAACAGCAGTTACCCGTGTCGCTCACACAGTTGAAGCCGTGTGGAAGGTTATGGATGAATACCTGTGCAGAGAATAGCTGGGGGAACTTGCGGGCATGACTGGCACCGTGGACTTAAGGCCACCAACCAGGAGATAGATGCGTTGGGAATTATCGATTTTGGTTGAAATCCTTCACGAAGTGGTCTCCGTGGTGAAGCACGGCCTGACGGAGCCCCGCGCCCGAGGCAACACGCGCGAGTATCAAGTCCTTCAGCAACCGATATGAACGGGTGAACGGCCCTACTCCTTGACGTAACCACACGGTCCGCGTATACTGCGGTCAGGTGTGAGATGGAGAAGGAAGTATCTCGGGCAATACGGTCGAGACTGGAATCCGCTTACGGCGACAGGCTTCGGGGGATCGTGTTGTACGGTTCCGAGTCCCGTGGAGACGCCGGACCGGACAGCGATATAGACCTGTTGGTTCTACTGCAAGGACCCATTCACTTGTGGCAGGACCTGCGAACATGTGTCCACGCCCTCTACCCCCTGACCTTGGCTCTTGGGCGCCCTCTCACTCCAAAGCCTGTTGACGTCCTGCGCTATGGCAGCGACCAGGTCACTCTCTTCCAAAACGCACGCCGCCAGGAGATTCCGCTGTGAGTAACGAACACCCTCAAGCGCTCTGGTAACGCGCCCGGAACGCGCTCAGGTCGGCCAAGGTATTGGTGGGAGTCAGCGGCGATGACGCCGCCTCGCGGGCCTACTACGCCGCTTTTCACGCAGTATCGGCGTGTGTCACGCGAAGCGAATCCTAGAGGCCGTTCAAGGCAGCCGTCCGGAGTTCCAGGACCTCGACGACTCCTTGGAGTGAGGAGCGACAATCACAGGGCTTGGGCCGGGGCGGGATATGAACGCGTTGTATCCGGTCGAGTACCGACTGATACGACTCGTGGCAGGTTCTCCTCCGGTCGTGGCTGGACCTCCCCAAGTCGTGGCGGGTTCCCCTCCATTCGTGCCCATCCCCGGACGAGCAGTTCGGTTGACGGACGCCGACTTGCGTGCAATTGGGGGATCTTCCGTCCACCAGTCGACGTTCGGCAACCATCGACTACCGCTGAAATGCGCTGCGGTCCAGCTTGCAAGCGATTCTTCACGGGTCTTTCTGGGACTATGCGGCTTACGGCCCTGCCGGAGCGGTGTCCGTGGCTGCTTTCCATATCACGCTCGCGACCGCGGGGCGGGAGGCGTGGACGTCCAGCAGCGCCCACTCATACTCGATCAGGTGGACGATGTTGCGACGCAGGCGGGCTTCCTGCTGGCGCGTGAGGCTCTGGCGGTTGCCTGCGTCGTCCAGCGCCTTTTTCAGTTCCCGTGCCGCGGGGCGCGTGGCGTCAATCGCTTTCACACACGCCTTTGCGGCGTCGAGCCACTGGCGCTTTCCCTCCTGCATCGCGGGCGGCACCGGCGCGTTACTCACACGAGCGATCCCGTCCTCGATGGCTCGTTGGTAGCGCGTCAAGCCACGCTCCAAACGGGTGAGATGCTCGGCGACGTCGACTTGCTGAGACCGTCCCTTCCCTGCAAAGGCACAGGCAAAGCAGGTCCCCGCGATACCAAACCTCATGCACGGGGTCCGTGGGCGAGGCGTGTCAATCGGTTTGAGAGGTTGCTGAAATGCAAATTGGCTGACTGCGAGCGAGTGCAGCCCCGGGCACTCGCCCCTGAGGACTTGCGTCTCCGCTTCCGTAACCACGCGACAGAAATCCAGCACGGCGCGACGCTCGCGTGCAACACCGACGCCGTAGAACGTCAGGACCGCAATGATTGCGGTGACCGGCAGAAGCAGCAGCCACATGGTCTTGCTGCCGAGCTTCATCCGCTTCCGCCTCCCGGTGGTGAAGATCGGGGAACCGCATTGGGACACGCATGTTGTGATCGCCGCCTGCGAATGTCTGCTTGCGGGAGCGACTTGCGCATCTCCACCCACACACCGTCGGGATACCGGAGAATCCGGTAGTCCGTCACCCCCGCCTTCATGACGATGTAGCACAGGTAATCGGTGCTGGGTAAATCCTTCAGCCATTCCTTGTCTGCGTGGCCCCGCTCGCGTAACTCATCGAGCGCGGACAATACTCGTTTCCGTTCGCTCCGTGAGAGATACTTCCCCGACCCCATTCCGACAAATCCGATGCCTCGAGGACGGAGGACTCGGTACATCTCCGAGAACGCCTTAACTTTGTCGTTCCAGCACAGTAGAGAACAGCGGCTGACAACGAGGGAGAAGGTGTCGTCGCTGAATTTCAGGTTGTGTACGTCTCCGCGGCCATCATCAGTTGCTTGAGGTTGGAGGTGCAGGAGATGGTGCGCGCCTTCTCGCGGGCGCGAGCGAACACGGGAAACAGGATGGAGCCCAGGATCGCGATAATCGAGATGACGATCAACAACTCGATCAATGTAAACCTTTTCTCACGACAACCACCTCCCGACGGGAGACTTGCAGTCGACAAGGACGAGTGGATAGTATCACCCGCGCACGGAGGCGTCAAGGGGACGGCGACATTTTTTCGCCCGAGAGGATTGTGGTACTATGAGTCGCAACCTGGTTCCCGTCCGCGACATACCGTGTATCATGGCAAACAGCTTGCGCAGCCCGTAGGGAGTCAATCCAAATCATTCCTGCAAGGTGCATCGCTCATGTCAATCTCCCTCCGCAAACAACGCTGGTGCTCGTTCTTCGACGGTGACCCGGCCGTGAGCGCCATGGTCATGGTGTACGTCAGCGAAAAGGACGCGCCCGCGCGGCCTTTACCTCTCCCGGACAATAAGCAGGAACGGATTGACTGGGCGTGGTCGCAGTACGAGAAGCAACTCGAGCGGCTGGAGTGGCTCGATGATGACACCGTGCCTTACCTCAACCCGTACACCGGGACGGAAATCTTCGCGGAGGCTTTCGGCTGCCAGGTCCACCGTCCCGACAACACAAACCCTTTCGCGCTGCCGATGATTCGGGATGCCTCGGAGGTTGCATCACTGCGGGTCCCGGACATCGACACGCCTTGTCTGTCGATCCTCTTCGACATCACCGACGAGTTGCGCCGACGCGGCGGACCGGATGCGATGGTGAAGCTGGTGGATATTCAGAGCCCCATGGATATCGCCGCGCTGATCTGGGAGAAAACCGGTTTCTATTCAACCCTGTTGGACGCGCCGGAAGCCATCATGGAATTGGCTGGCAAAGTCCGGCAACTCCTCACTCCCTTTCTCGACACATGGTTTTCGCGGTATGGGAAGGACTTCGTCGCTCATTACCCGGACTACTACTTCCCCTATGGCATCACACTCTCGGAAGACGAGATCGGCTCGGTGAGCACCGAGGTCTTTGAAGAGACCTTTCTGCCCGAGCTGGTGGGTTTGTCGAACCGCTACGGCGCCATCGGCATTCACTGCTGCGCCAACGCGACCCATCAGTGGGAGAAACTGCGGACGATCCCCCACCTCAAGCTGCTGAACATCTGCCAGCCCGTTGAGGTTGTGAAGGAAGCCTATTCGTTTTTCTCGCCCGACATCCCTCAATTCCACAGTTGGTGTGGCGAGGGCGATCACACGACATGGCGCGGACAGCTTCCGCGCAACGCCCGCGCGGTGCTCACCGCCACGGCAGAGGGTCGGGAAGACGCGTTGAGGATTCTCGATGCTCTTCGGTCCGAGTAGCCCTGTCTCCCGGTCTGCTCGCGCCAATGCTAATGGAACGATTCTCACGTAGGAGCAATACACAACATGAACGACTGGGAAAACCTGCAAGTGTTACACCGGAACCGTGAAGCGGCCCACGCCACGTTGATGCCGTTCCCGGACGAGGCGTCCGCGCTGATCGGTAACCGCAACCATTCGCCCTGGTGCAAGCTACTGAACGGCGAGTGGGAATTTGATTATTTCGAGTCGGCCTCATTCGTGCCGGACGACCTCGGAAAGGGTCTCAGCTTTCCAGGAAGCATGGAAACGCTCCTCGTTCCGTCGTGCTGGCAGATGCACGGATACGGCACGCCCAATTACACGAACTCTGCGTACCCCTTTCCCATCGACCCGCCCCGCGTGCCCAATGAGAATCCGGTCGGCGTCTATCGCCGCCGCTTCATCGTTTCCGAGGACTGGGACGGGATGCAGGTCTTCCTGCACTTCGAGGGAGTTGATTCGGCGTTCTATGTGTGGGTCAACGGAGAGCCAGTGGGCTACAGCCAGGGCGCGCACCTTCCGTCGGAGTTCAACGTCACACAGTATCTCTGCGCGGATGAGAACCTTCTCGTCGTCCAAGTGTTTCAGTGGAGCGACGGGAGCTACCTGGAAGACCAGGACAAGTGGCGACTGAGTGGCATCTTCCGTGACGTGTTCCTGATGGCGACACCCGCGGTGCATTTGCGGGATGTCTTCATCAACACGCAGCTTGATGGCGACTATCGCAACGCTGCACTCACGCTCGAACTGACTCTCAGCAATCCCGGAAACGACCCGGGGAAGCTGGGCGCATTGGAGGCAGCGCTGGTCTCACCGGACGGAACAGATGTACTCCGCCAGCCATTGTCCGAGGGCGCCCTTGCCGTCGATGCCAAAGATGATGTCGTCATCTGCGCGGAGATCACCGTCGATGCCCCCAGGTTGTGGAACGCGGAAGAGCCGAACCTGTACCGGTTGGTCTTCACGCTTGAGGACCAGAACGGCGCAACGATCGAGTCGCAGGCCTTCAATGTCGGCTTCCGGCAGGTGCAGATTCGTGACCAGCAACTGCTGATCAACGGTAACGCAGTGAAGCTCCGTGGGGTGAATCGCCACGAGTTCCACCCCGACCTCGGGCACGCAGTGCCGCTGGATCCCATGGTGCAGGACATCGTGCTGATGAAACAGCACAACATCAACTGCGTCCGAACGGCGCACTACACCGACGACCCGCGCTGGTACGACCTGTGCGACCGCTACGGTATCTACGTAATCGATGAGGCCGATCTGGAGAGCCACGGCTTCGGCTACGGTCCGCCAGATATTCCCACCAAGCTGCCGGAGTGGAAGGAAGCCTTTGTCGACCGGGCGGTTCGCATGGTCGAGAGGGACAAGAACCATCCGTCTGTCATCCTATGGTCTCTCGGAAATGAATCGGGTTATGGTCCCAACCACGTGGCGATGGCGGATTGGATTCGCGCGCGCGATCCCTCGCGCCCGATTCACTACCAGGGCGAGGAGGCGGAGCCGGAGATGCCTCCAGTGGGCGATGTCGCCAGCACCATGTATCCCACTATCGAACGGTTGGAGAACGAAGGAGCTAAGGACGATCCGCGTCCGTTCCTGATGTGCGAGTATGCCCACGCGATGGGCAACGGCCCCGGTAACCTGAAGGAATACTGGGGAACGATCTGGGCGCACAGGCGGCTGATCGGCGGCTGCATCTGGGAGTGGGCCGACCACGGGATACGTGTCATTGGGGAGCTGCCGGACCATTGTGACTGCGACTGCGACTCTGGCTGTGATTGCGGATGCGGCCCGGAGGATGACGAGGAATGGTTTGCCTATGGCGGCGATTTCGGCGACAAGCCCAACGACGGCAACTTCTGCATCGACGGTCTGTGCTTCCCGGACCGTGTCCCGCATACAGGACTAACGGAGTACAAGAAGATTCTCGAACCCGTTGTCTGCGAAGCCGTCGATCTGGAGTCCGGCAGGATCGGGCTCCGTAACACACAGGACTTCGCCGACCTCTCTCACCTGCTCTGCCACTGGGAAATCCGGGAAGAGAAAACGCTCCTCCAATCGGGACACCTTGCCTTGCCGGAAACCCCTGCCCGCCAGACAAGCGAGATCACCATCCCCTGTTCCCCTCCCAAGGGACTGACGGCTGGAGCAGAGCGTTGGCTGAACCTGAGCTTTCGGCTAACTCACGCCACTCAGTGGGCTGACGCGGGATTCGAGCTTGCCTGGGCGCAGTTTCAACTGCCCACCCGCAGAAATGCACACCCGCCCTCCACCGTTTGTCGGACTCGTCCGACAACGTCCGACGAGTCCGACGACGGCCTCATCGTCACCGGCGACGACTTCGAGCTGGTCTTTGACCAGACTTGCGGCAGGTTGACCGAGTGGACGTTCCACGGCGTTGAGCTGCTCCTCGACGGTCCGGAGTTCCAGGTGTGGCGAGCTCCCACCGACAACGATGTTCACATTGCCGACGAACGGCGCGCCGCTGGACTCGACCGGCTGCAACCGCGGCTGAACAGCTTCACCTTCCGTCGAGATGACTCCGGAGTGATCCGAGTTGAGACTGAGACGACGCTTGCCGCGCCGAGTCTGCGTCCGGTATTGGTCTGTTACGCCAGCTACACCATTTATGCAACAGGAGACGTGGTGCTGGAGACGCGCTTCGTCCCGCAACGTGAATTGCCAGCCCTCCCGCGGCTGGGTGTCCGCCTGCGGTTACCGGAGGACATGGATCAGTTCAAGTGGTACGGCCGCGGCCCGCATGAAAGCTACATCGACCGGAAGGAAAGCGCGCGCATCGGGGTCTATTCGGGCACGGTGGATGACCAGTTCGTCAACTACGTCCGCCCCCAGGAGAACGGAAACAAGACCGACGTCCGGTGGGCGACGATCACCAACCTTCTCGGTGTGGGGTTGCGCGTGGAAGGAATGCCGACCTTCGAGGTCAGCGCGCACCACTTCACCGCCGAGCACCTGACCGCGGCGAACCACACCTACGATCTCGTTCCGAGGGATGAAACAGTCCTCAACCTCGACTACCGTCACGGAGGCCTTGGCAGCAACAGTTGCGGCCCGCGACCGCTGGAGCAATATCTGCTGAAGGTAGAGGAGGACATCACCTTTTCCCTGAGGTTAGAGCCTCAGGCTAAATCACAAGCGTGCTGAAGCAGGCTGTCTTTAGATTCTGAATGGATGGATTTGAGCATCGAGCGTGCCTCAGCATGCTTTGAAAATTGCCTCGGATCCTACTCCGAGACGGCAGTCTTGCTCCGAGCTTGTTTGAATTCAGCTTGCTTCAGCATGCTTTTGGTTTTGACTCGGACTTTAATCCGAGGGAGGAATGGAATGCCTCATTGGCGATTGTATTACCACCTCGTCTGGGCGACCAAGAACCGCGAGCCGCTGATCGTTTCAGAGATTGAGGCGGAGACTCACGAGCAGATTCGGCGAAAGGTATGCGCTCTCAAGGGCGATCCTCTACAGGTCAATGGTACTGCGGACCACGTGCACTTGGTGACGAGCATTCCTCCCTCCGTGTCCATTTCGGAAT
>MNXM01000211.1:0-7458 GCA_001872605.1 Armatimonadetes bacterium CG2_30_59_28
CCGTTACCACAACTGCCACCTGGTGCAGGAATGGCTCAACCTTCATCCGCAGGTTCATCCGGTCTGGTTGCCGAAGCGCAGTCCTCAGTTGAACCCGGTCGAGGACCTCTGGCGTTGGCTGAAACCGGCGATCGCTGCCAATCGGACGCATCACGACCTGGAACCCCTTCGGCAGGCATGCCGAGCGGAACTGAACGCACTCACACCGGAGCAAGCGCTCAGGAAAGCCGGGCTCCTCGGCGGAAAGGGGGGACAGAATTTGTGACGATCTACTTAAAAAGAACCCCGCCGATACGTCGGGGTCCTCGGGTATGGCGTGCAACGTCGTGAGCGCCACCAGCGAGAGGCGAATCTATCCCTGGCGGTCGAGCAGATCCTGCGGTGGCTCCACGGGCATCTTGAACGTGAAGTTCGACCCCTGCCCAATCTCGCTGTCAACCCAGATGCTGCCTCCATGCGCTTCCACCAGGTGTTTGACAAGATAGAGCCCGATTCCCGTTCCTCCAGCCTCGCGCGTGTCGCGGTTGTCAATCCGCTCGAACCGCTCGAAAACCTTTGTAAGTTTGTCCGCGGGAATGCCAATGCCCTGATCGATAATGTGGAACTGGACGAAACCGTCTACAGCCTCTCCCTTGACTGAAATGGTTCCGCCTCTGGGTGAGTACTTCACTGCGTTGCTCAGCAAATTGGTGAGAATCTGGTCGAATTTGTCTTGGTCCGCCATGATCCTCGGAAAGTCATCGGGCACGTGAATCTCAAATTGGTGTTTGTCCGTGTAGGATTTCTGAGCGCTGATTACTTTAGCGATGATGTCTCTCGCGTCGATCTGTTTCCAGTTAATTTCGAGTGCGCGCCCCGACTCGATCCGGGACACATTCAGCAGGTCGCTGATCAGGCGGGTCAGTCGATCACATTCCTGATCGATGATTTGGTAGAACTCCATCCTCGCGGTTCCATCGAAGAACCCGTCCTTGTCAGAAATGAGCGTGGAAATGAAGCCTTTGATGGATGTCAGAGGCGTTCGCAGCTCGTGGGAGACGGTTGAGACAAAAGCCGTCTTCATTCGGTCAACGTTACGAATTTCGGTGATATCGTTGAAGATGGCGACGACGCCGATGGCTTCCTTGTCGTCGTTTAGCACCATGGCCGTCTGGGTCTGGAGCACACGCGCGAGGGGAGTGACGATTTCGATTTCTTCGGTAATTTCACGCCGTTCCGACAGAGCGGTCTCGATGAGCGTCCTGATGTTGTCGTGGTAGATGACTTCCTGATAGGGTTTGCCGATGGAGCGTACCTGATCCATCCCCAAAAGCGCTTGGGCCGCGTCGTTCAGGATTGAGATGCGACCATTGACTCCGACGACAACTATTCCCGAGAGGATGCTCTTCAGCGTCGCTTCCAGCCGCTGTTTCTCCTCGGTGATCTCGATGTAAAGCTGTGCATTGGCGATAACAGCCGCTGCCTGCCTTGCAAGGATACTGAGAAGGCGGACATCTTCTTCTGAGAAGGATGCCCCGAAGCGCTTGTTGAATACGTGCAGGACGCCGATGGTCTTCTTCTCCACCACGCGTTCCTGTTCGTCACGCTTTTCCATGACAAGGGGAACGGTCAGCAGATTCTTGATACCGAGGATGACAACGTTTTCTTTAACAGTCCTATCGTCGGAGGCCGCATCGTTGACGATGAAGGGCTTACCTTCGCGGAAGGTCTCTCCAGAAATGCCCTGAGTAGCGCGAACTCGCAGGAGCTTGATCTGGTCGTCGATCAGTCCCAGCGCTGGTTTGCGCGCCACAAGCTCTCCGCTCTCGGGGTCGTGCAGCATGAACACGCACTTCTCCGCCTGCAGGATCATGGCGATCTTTTTCACCAGCCGACCGAGCGTGTGCTCAAGCTCCGGCGCGCTGGTGACGGCGGACGGAACATCGGCCATCTTCTGGGTTTCGCTGATTTGCTTCTCAAGGTCAGCGATGCGACGTTTGTATTCCCGTATCTGTTCTTCAGGCTTCTGCCGGTCATCTTTGCTCATCAGTTGTTCCCGGGCAACGCCCACACCATTGCCGGTGGGTCAAAGCCTCCCTGTAGTGTAACGGTGATCGTCTGCTTTGACAGCCTGTCGAAGAAGAGCGGAACATCGAAGGTTTCGAATCATCTCCCGTTGATGGTCGCAACCGCCGAAGGAATGCAGACACCCTCGACGGCCCTCAACCTGCAAGCCATTGTATCCCCGCGAGCGACATCTCACGCGGGGGTGGGCTCCCGATTCTTCGGGCAAGCTCTGCACGGACTGCGGAACTCCCCATCCCTGCTGACGATACTCAGCAGGGGAGGCATCGGACGGACGGAATTATAGCACAGGCAGTGTATGGTGTAAACCGAATGCAGCCATCGTGGTTGACGATTGGCTTCATCAGTCTCGCATCCATGGTGAACGCATCGCCATGCGGTTGCGCGTGCAAGTTGTGCCGTTAGCGTTGTAGCTTGGGAGACCTGCGTCAGTCCCCGGATGGCCGGTTCCTGGGCAATTGGACGTGGAAGGTCGCTCCGTGTCCTGGTTCGCTCTCCACCCAGATCTTCCCGTGGAGAGCTTCGACAAGGTGTTGCACGAGATACAAACCCAGTCCGCTCCCCCCGCGATGGCGCGTACGTCGGCTGTCCAACTGATAGAACTTGTTGAAGATGGCTTCCTGTCGATGGGTGGGGATGCCAATGCCCTGGTCGCGAACCAGGAGCAGGATGGAGCGGTCGTCAAACTCGCACGGTCGGGCCGCCACGACAACACGGCTTCCTCCGGGGGAGTACTTCAGAGCGTTGTTGACCAGGTTCGCCAGCACTCGTTCGAGTTGTTGTTCGCCCGTCTCCAGGGTCCGCGCGGACTCATGCACGGTCACTTCGAGTTCCTGACCGCCTGCGAAGGTCCCCTCGCTCTTGACCACTTTCTCAATAAGCGATTTCAGGTCAACGGGAGAGTATTCCACCCTGAGCTTCTCGCCTCGCTCGAGCCGCGCGATATCAAGGAGGTCATTGATCAGGCGTGTCAGTCTGTCGCACTGATCATTGATGACGTTGAGAAAACTGGACTGGGTCTCGATGTCAAATGTTTTGGATCGCAGCAGTGTAGCTGCGTAGGCCTTGATGGATGTCAAGGGTGTTCTCAACTCATGTGAGACGGTGGCAATGAATTCCGTTTTCATGCGGTCGAGATTCTTCCAGTCGGTGATGTCACTGAGTATTGTCACCTGACCGAGGCGCGCCCCGGTGTCGTCCGCGACCGGACTCGAATCCAGGCGCAGGACGGTGTCCTCGATCGTCTCCAATGTCACTTCCGAAGTAAAGTGTCGCTCTTCCCGAATGGCGCGGAGGAAGAACTCCCTCAATGCCGGGTCGGATACGGCACGCTCGACCGCTCCGTTGAGAAGGTGCTGCTCCGACTTCCCCAGGAACCTCTCTGCTTCGTGGTTGACCAGTATCACCTTTCCCTGCGTGTTTGTGACAACGACTCCGCTCCGGATACTGTGGAGGATCGCGTCGAGCGTTCCTCGCTCTTGGAGGACTGCTCGGTGCAGTCGGGCGTGGTCGAGAATCAGGGCGGCTTCAACAGACAGGAGCTCCAGAAGGTCCATGTCCCTCTCTGTGAATGGGGCGCCGTCGCGTCGGTTGATTGTGTGCACAACCCCGATGTATTCGTTCTTGACTTTCAGGGCGACCGTCAGCATCGATCTTGTTCCGTGAATCCCGACAAGCTCCTTGGAGGTGCGTGGGTCTATCTCCGCGTTCTGAATGAGGAGCGATTCTCCAGAGTCGAACACCTCCCACGAGACGCCAGTGCCTCGTGGGAGTCGCGCGGCCGCGAGCTGTTCCTCCGTCAAGCCGAAGGAGGGTTCCTGGGCAACGAGCATGTCCGTGGCCGGATCGTACAGCATGAACAGGACTTTCTCGACATCAAGGACATCACTGATTGCGCTGACGAGTTCCTTCAGAGCGGTCGACAATTCCGCGATGCCGGTGATGGTTCGCGAGATTCTCCGCAGGGAGTTCAGCTCAAAAGTGCGTCGCTTCTCCTCCTGTGAGATGTAGGTGGCCAGCATTGCCGTGATCCCCAAAAGGAAGACTCTCGCCAGCAGCACCATTTGTCTGTCCGCATTGAGTTCTGAGACGGTCGCTGCGGCGATGCCGTATAGCAGAGAGACACCCAGGAAGGCAACATAAGCGCCCACCGGCCCGAAGAGGATCGCGGCCGTTATCAGCGGCATGAAGAAGACGATGTACAGAGGACTGTCAATACCGCCGGTGAGGTAGATGCAGTAGTAGGCGAGGAAGAGGTCAAACAAGAGAACGGCGAGAGAAACGGCGCGCTGGAACGAACGCTGAAGACTGAACCAGATGAGGAAATTCGCGCAGGCGGCAACGCCAACGAGGCGCAGGGTCGCAACGCGATAGTCCGGTGAGACGACCGTTGGACCAAAGGCGCCCCAGATTCCCACGAACAGGAGGACAAGGGTGCGAATCTTCCACGAATATCTTTCCCACCTGCGATGTGAAGGCATCCCATTCAATTCCAGTTGAAATCCGGTGCCCCATGGGCTGTCAGGCGCGCTGTGGCGTCGTCGGCTCGCACTGCTGCCATGTCATAATTCTACGGATGATCTCGATCCGCGCGGAGGGGTCATCGTGATACATGTCATAGAGTCTGCGTGAGAGTTCCCGGCACGCACTGTCCTCTGTGAGAGTGTAGAGGCGATAGCTTCCATCGCCCAACTCATATCGTTGGAGGATTTTGTTCTCGGCGAGGGACCGAACTGCGGCCTCGATCTGATCCGCGTCGCGATAAAGACGCCCGGCGAGACCCTGAACCGTGTCGACCGTCGACGGATTCCTCGTGTAGAAGAGGAGAACCTCGAGTTTGAGAAGCGTGTCGGCAGCCGTCTTCAGGAATGTTTCGATTTCCGGCGGCATATCCTGATCGTCTCCCGGAAGGAAAACGGGGCTACTCCCGCCCCACTGGTTCTGGCACGGGCCAGGGAAGCAACGTCGACCTCTGACAAACACCGCCAGTTCGGGATGGCGCCAGTGCGGAGTTTATCGCTTCTTTCCGCCTCGCTTGGCCTCGATATTCCTGCGCAGATCAAGAAGACGCTCCCCGCTTTGTTTCATGAATTGAGACATCTTTTCGTCAAAGGACTGGTGGGTATCCCGCCGCCGCTCAACAGGTTCGGGCTCCTCCTGGTCGCTCGGTCGTCGCTCGGTGGACCGAGTAATGGCTGCTCGTCCTCCTGCTTGCCGGACCGATAACTCAATCTTCCCCTTGTCGTTTACCCCGAGGATCTTGACGGACACAGTGTCGTCCAGTTGAAAATAGTCCGCAACGTCCCGAACGTAACTGTCGTCGATTTCGGATATGTGCACCAGCCCAGTCTCACCGTCGGACAGCCTCACCAATACTCCGTAGGGGAGAAGTTTGACGACAGTGCCTTCGCTAATTATGCCAACCTCAACCGCCATATAAACGGATAGCCTCCTTTGTTTCTCAGGACTTCCCAAGAAACTTCCTGCGCCAGTTCCTGTCCACCCTCTCCGCACGCCATGTCCTTGCGTGGAGCGCACGAGGTTTGACGCGGTCGCCGCGTCGGACGTGATTATATCCCACTCTGCGGTGGAGTGTCAAGGAACCCGACACCTCGACACGCCGCAATGGCAGCGCCCAAAGTTGGACGGACGGGTCGCCATGACCCGCCCGTTGTAACATTTTCGGGGGCGTCGGGTGCTTAGTTCGACTTGCGACCGGCGACGCCCTTCGTTGCTTTGGTGATTTTTTTTGCCTTGTCTTTGGGGCGGAGGTCGCGTGTTGCTTTCCCGGCGAGCCACATTTCCGAGTTGCCTATCTCCGCGAGCTCCTTCGTCAGTCGCTCTTGGTAGTCAGGCTTGCCGCAGACGGTCAGCACGCGCCGTGTCTCCGTTCCATCCTTCACTCTCTCGTAGAGATCCTCAAAGAGAGGAAGAACCGCCTTCTTGAACTTGGGCTTCCAGTCGAGGGCCCCGCGTTGTGCGGTGGCGGAGCAGTTGGCGTACATCCAGTCCATCCCATTCTCGCTGACGAGCCTGATGAGACTCTCGGTAAGTTCCTCCACGGTCTCGTTGAAGGCTTCACTGGGACTATGCCCCTTCTTGCGGAGAACCTGGTATTGTGCTTCCATGATCCCCGCGAGTGCGCCCATGAGGACACCACGCTCGCCGGTCAGATCGCTGAAGACCTCGTGCTCAAAGGTTGTTGGGAACAGATAGGCTGAACCAACCCCAATGCCGACCGCCATGCACCGCTCTTCCGCGCGTTGAGTGAAATCCTGGTGCACGGCGAAGCTGGAGTTAATCCCGGAACCGGACAGGAAGTTCCGGCGCACGGAAGTGCCCGATCCTTTCGGGGCAACCAATATCACATCGACATTCTCCGGTGGGATGATCTTCGTCTGGTCGCGGTAGACGATGGAGAAACCGTGAGAGAAATAGAGGGCATCCCCTTCGTTCAGCCTCTTCTTGACGTCCGGCCAGATAGCCTTCTGCGCCGCGTCGGACACGAGCATCTGAACGATGGTGCCTCGCTCTGCGGCTTCCTCGAGATCGAATAGTGTCTCTCCGGGAACCCAACCGTCATTACGGGCCCGGTCCCAGTCTTTTTTGTACTTTTTTGACTGACCCACGATCACATTCAGATTATTGTCCTTCATGTTCAGGCTCTGTGCCGGTCCCTGGACTCCATATCCAAGAACGGCGATCGTCTCGTTCTTCAGAACCTTGCGGGCCTTTGCGATCGGGAACTCTTTCCGTGTGACGACCGTTTCCTTCACGCCTCCAAAATCGATGACTGCCATAAACCACTCTCCTTTTTTGTTGGCATCATTGTAGCCCGTCAAGTTTATTCCTGTGTCTCTGACATGTCAATAATGGCGGGCCTCGTGTGCGCATCAAACAATCAGATGTGAAGGCGTAGGGGACGGTCGCCTTGCCGTCCCCTATCGCCGTGTTGCTGTTGCTTGGCAGCGAGGAGAATGAGAAAGGGGAACGGTACGGTCCCGACGCGTCGGGATTTCCCACGCCAATTGCTCCGAAAAGAATGCCACACCAACATCCAATGATTCAATGCGCACAAGTCCCATCTCGAAGTTCCAGCATGGGAATATGGGAGCGGTTGGGGGTTGGGCTACTACCGCGTGGAAATAAAACCGGTGGGGTCTTGTGTCCGCGCCCTCTGTTGGACTTCCAGTGGGCGCACCAATGTGACCGGAGATTGCTTTTATGCACCCAACGAACTGGCGCGGGGCATTCTTGATCCACCCTCCGGAGGAGGAGAGGAAGTTGCGGCGCCTTGTGAATGCTGAGGAGGAGTGAGGTACGTTGAGTGAGTAAACTCACTAACGAGGTGCAGGAATGGCATTACAGGGTCTTTTGCCTTACGAGGACGAATCG
>MNXM01000211.1:7481-7688 GCA_001872605.1 Armatimonadetes bacterium CG2_30_59_28
AGCGATGGCGGGGTTGCCGACGTATCTTGATTTGGCCTTCGTGGCAGGGTTGCGGGAGTCGGTGAAGCGGCATGTAAAAGTGCGTGCTGAAGGTCAGGGCTGGACGGACTGGCAGATGGTGGTCTCAGGAGTGCTGCTGAATTTAGCGGGTGGCGAGAGCGTGGAGGACCTGCGGGTCTTGGAGGGAGATGAGGGGGTGCGTCGTCT
>MNXM01000246.1 GCA_001872605.1 Armatimonadetes bacterium CG2_30_59_28
AAAGAATCCAGCTTGGTCTTCCCCACGCACGTTGAGGCGGAAAGCCGTCAGGACTGGAGTCCTAACCTACGGTACGCACGTGGGGGTGAACCGACCAGCCTCTTTTCCCGAAAGAATCCAGCTTGGTCTTCCCCACGCACGTTGAGGCGGAAAGCCGTCAGGACTGGAGTCCTAACCTACGGTACGCACGTGGGGGTGAACCATGGAGCAATCACAGTTTCGGGACCGCGTTTTCGTCTTCCCTACGATAGACGGATCGCTGCAACGCGCGAGTCGCCCCCCCCGCGGTGGCGTGGATTGAAACATACATCTTTGCGCCTTTGCGTGAGATTGTCTTCGTTGCCCCCCTTGGGGTCTGGATTGAAACTTTAACTCACGCAAAGACGCAGAGTCCGCAAAGGTCTCCCCCCAGCCTTACCATGACCCACATCTTGGGTGCGCCGGTCGGCCAATCAGCCCTCCGGGCTGCGATCACCAAAACCGCCAACCCACAGGCTCAAATATGTGGGTAAAGGCAACCTCGGCCGCAGAGCTGCGCGCCATCCTTGGCGGGCACTCGTATACAGCGAAGCAAGAGTAGGCGAGGTGTGGGATCAGGCTTTCCCGTCTTCCATCCGCAACATGGCGGGATTGATGTAAACAAATCCCACGTGGTGCGACGCTGCCGCGCGACCGCGCCCCATTGGAGAGCAATCCATTTATACTCGTTGCGGGTGGAAAACACCCCCTCACCCCGACCCTCTCCCCCGATGGGGAGAGGGCGCGAACCCAAAGGGTTCGAGGGTGAGGGGGTGTTTTCACCCGTAACGAATATAATCCGCGTTTCCCACTTTGACCTTCCACCTTGTCGCATCCACTGCACATGTGCTACGATATCGCCGTCCTGAGAGCGCAGTTCCGCGTGCTTGGGCAGAGCGAATGTGAAGCGGAGGGAACCGCCATGCCTCCAGAATTGATACCCAAACTTCCTGACCTTGCCATGAAGGCGGTGCGGATCTTTGAGATTGCGCTGGTCTTCGAGCTGCTGGTGTTTTTCATCGGCAAACGCGTCGATTACTATATCGGGCCTCTGCTGGGCGCGGGTGCCGGACGAGACCCCACCTGGCGTCTGCGGCGTCGCAACAAGCTGCGGAGCGGACCTCGCGGGGTGCTGCGAGTGTTGATGTACACCCTCGCTTTTCTCATGATTTTCGCCGTGTTTGATGTCCCGATGGAGCCTGTGTACCTCGCAGTTCTGGCGGTGGTGATTGCGGCGTCGGTCATACTGCGCCCTCTCTTCCAGGATATGTGCGCCGGCTACATCATTCTTGCGGAGGACCGCTTTGCCCCGGGCGACCAGATCAAGGTGGGGGAGGTTGTGGGCACGGTGGAGGGTTTGACGCTTCGTCAGACCACCTTGCGAGACGCGCAGAACTCAGAGGTTGTCCACTTGCTGCCCAATCGAGAAGTGACGCGGCTGACGGTGCGGCGCCCCGTGCAGGAGCCGGCGCGCCCAACCGCCTCGGATGACAAGGGAACTCAGAGATCGTCTGGAAAAATTCCGTCGGAGACATCCGTCAAGTGAAACACTCTCCTGCCGTTGAAGTACAAGGCATTCTATTCGATTTCGATGGCACTCTGGCGCACCTCAACATTGATTTTCAGTGCATACGGGAGGCTGTCAAGAGCGTGGGCATCGAGATGGGTGTCCCGCCCTCGTTCCTTGAGAAGAGATACATCCTTGAAGCGATCGACGAAGCCGCCGCAAAGCTGAGGATAGAACGCCCGGTGGTGGCCGACGTCTTCATCGACGCCGCCTCCGCGGCGATCACCGACGTGGAGGTTCGCGCTGCAGCCCATTCCCACCTGCTGCCGGGCGTCATTGAGTTGTTTGAGGGCTTGCGGGCACGACGGATTGCAGTCGGTATTGTCACCCGCAACTGCCGGCAGGCAGTGGAAATCATCATGGGCGAATCGTTGGCTCCTGACTCGATTCGGACGCGCGACGACGTTGACCGGGTGAAACCAGATCCCTCGCACTTGCTGATTGCTGCCAGCGATCTTGGTCTGTCGACGGACCGAGTCTGGATGGTGGGAGATCATCCGACGGACATGGTCGCTGGCAACAACGCCGGGATGAGGTGTGTTGGCGTGCTGACAGGGAAGAGCAGCGCCGAGGAATTGACGCAGGGAGGCGCGTGGAAAGTGATACCCCAAGTCGCAATACTGGTGGAACTGCTACCAGCGTGAATGCCGGAGGTGGAGCCTCCCGCCGATCTTCAGCGTTCCGTGATGGCACTTCGGCATTGAAGGGCAAACGTAACTTTTCACCTACTCTCCCTACAGGGCGCTCTGTTTCCTTTCGGACTCTGTGAGTCCGCAACGAAGTTAGTGTGTCATCAGGTGAATAGTTACGGGCAAACACAATGATCCTCACCGTGACCCCAAACCCCATGCTCGACAAGACGCTTCATCTGGAACAGTTCCCTCATGGCCAGATTTCTCGCACGGATCGGGTGCTGAATGTTGCGGGCGGGAAGGGAATCAACGTGTCTCGGCAGTTGATCTATCCGGGCGTCGAGTCGGTGGCGACCGGATTCCTCGGCGGGAGGATCGGGGAGATCATCAACGCGCTGCTGGAGAAGGAAGGTATAAAGCGCGATTTCGTGCAGGTGGAAGACACGACGCGCATCGGGTTCACCGTGCTGGAGACTTCGACAGGAGTCCAGACTTCCGTATTTGAGCCGGGACACCGTGTGACGCAGTCCGAAGCAAAGCAGTTGCAGGGAAAAGTGATCGGGATGCTGCAGCGTTCTCCCAAAGGGGACCGCTCCGTGGAGTGGCTGGTTTGTTCCGGAACGGTGCCCTGTGAGGGCATGGAGGATTTCTATGTCGCAATTCTCCGCGCCGCACGTGAAACTGGCATTCCGGTGGTGCTCGACACTTACGGCGCACCGTTGAGTTTAGGTGTCGGGGAAAGACCATTTCTGGTGAAGCCGAATGTGAAGGAGTATGTTGAGACTTTTGGCAGCGAAACCGGCGTTGAAACTGCCGATTGGGGGGAGCGCGCGGCGATAGCGGCGCTGGCTCGTCTGAGAGGATTCGGCGCCACGGCGGCGGTCATTACGGACGGGGAAAATCCCGCGTATGCAAGTTACGGGGAGCACATCTGGCGCGTGACGCCATCCCGCTTTCGTTGCGTTAACGCCACCGGTTCCGGCGACGCTTTCATTGCCGGCCTGCTTTACGGGCTGACTAAGTCGTGGGACTGTGAGTCTGCGCTGCGATTTGCCGTGGCGTCGGGAGCGGCGAACGCGAGACGATGGGAGGTCGCGTGCAGTAGCATGGCTGAGATTCTTAGCGTTGCCAGCGATGTCAGAATGGAGCAACTTCGGTGACACTCGAGCTTGGAGTTTGCCAGCACCCAAAGAGGGGTAGTGAACAAGATCTCTCGTCCCGGCCTCCGACTGAGAGAAAGGAATCTCTTGACGACAGCGTGCAGTATGTGAAGGGGGTCGGACCACAGAGGGCGGGACTACTGCGACGCTTGGGGATTGAGACCGTCTCAGACCTCCTCCGTTACTATCCCACCCGCCATGAGGACCGTCGGCAAGTGATCCCGCTCTTGAGGCTGATCGGTGGCGAAAAGCAATCCACCTGTGCGACCGTGAAAGCGCGAGGAGATACCGAGCGGCGGCGCGGTCTGCAGATTACGCGCGTGCCGATTTCCGACGGGGTGGGTCAGGCATACGCGACATGGTTTAATCAGCCTTACATGGCGGAGCGGTTCAAGGTGGGGGATTGTGTGTACCTGTTTGGGAAGGTGAATCGCTTCCGTGGCATGTTGAGCATCGAGAATCCGGAGTATGAGGTTATCACTGCGAACTCGGAGTTTGCGAGCTCTGATCCCGATGGCGATGCCCTGCAGACAGGGAGAATTGTCCCGCTGTACCCGCTCACGGAAGGTATCCATCAAGGTCATCTTCGGCGCGTCATCTTCGGCGCGCTCCAGAAGTACCTCTCCGCCGTTGTGGACCCTCTGCCGGAGTCGCTCCGAGAGAGCCACCAACTGCTCGCCCTCCCGGTTGCGTTACAGCACATCCACTTCCCGGGGTCCCACGAAGACCTCGAACGGGCGCGGCGACGATTGGTATTCGAGGAGCTGTTCCTGCTTCAGTGCGCGCTACTGTTGCGGAAGAGCGGCCTGCAGGCGGAGTTTGTCGCATACCCGATGATGTTGACCAACCGTGACAAGATTCGTTTTCTTCAGTCGCTTCCATTTGAGTTGACACGATCCCAGCGACGCGTGTGTCGTGAGGCGCTGGACGATATGAGCTCCATCAAACCCATGAACCGTCTGATCCACGGTGATGTCGGTTCCGGCAAAACCGTGGTCGCTGCTCTGACTCTCTTCAATGCGGTGAGCAACGGCTTCCAGGCGGCTGTTATGGCGCCCACCGAAATTCTTGCGGAGCAGCATTCACGGGTGTTTTCAGATCTTCTGCGTCCCTTGGGGATTCCCGTTGAGTTCCTCGCTGGCAGTCTGAAAGGGAAGGAACGTTCCGCCGTGCACGAACGAATCGCTTCCGGTGAAGCGAGCGTGGTTACTGGAACTCACGCACTCATCCAGGATGAGGTGGCGTTCCACAACCTCGGCGTGGTGGTGATTGACGAACAACATCGGTTTGGCGTTCTCCAGAGGGCTTCGCTCGTGCTGAAAGGAGATGCGGGAGAACAGAAGGGGCGCCGCCCCCACACGCTCATCATGACCGCCACGCCAATTCCCAGGACTCTCGCGCTTACGGTTTACGGGGACCTCGACGTTTCAGTGATCGACGAACTGCCGCCAGGACGCAAGGAGATCACCACGCGCTGGTTGAAGGATCGACAGCGCGAAAAAGCCTACGAGTTTGTTCGCCAGGAGATACGGAAGGGACGACAGGCGTATGTCGTGTGTCCGCTGGTCGAGGAATCCGAGAAGCTGAACGACATTGAGGCCGCCGTGCAGATGGCGGAGAGACTTCAGAGGCAGGTATTCCCCGACCTCGTAGTGGGGCTTGTTCATGGCCGCATGGGCGTGACCGAAAGGGAGGCCGTCATGCGACGATTTGCCGACGGCGAGATACACATCCTCACGGCTACCACGGTCATCGAGGTGGGCATCGACATCGGGAATGTGTCGGTGATTCTCGTTGAGGACGCTCATCGGTTTGGTCTGGCGCAGTTGCACCAGTTGCGCGGAAGAGTAGGGAGGAGCCCGCACAAATCCTATTGTCTGCTTGTTGGACATGCCACGACGGAGGAAGGACGGGCGCGGCTGCAAGCGATGGTGGCGACGAATGACGGATTCCGGATCGCCGAGGAAGACCTGCGACTGCGCGGTCCCGGGGAACTTTACGGAACCCGTCAACACGGTCTCCCCGACCTGCGCATCGCCGATCTGATTCGCGATGGGAACATCCTCCAGGTGGCGCGTCGCGAAGCCGCGTCGCTCCTGCAAGTTGATACGGGACTCCATGACGTGAGTCACGGTGCGTTGCGCGCCGCCCTCGACAAATTCTGCGGAGGCAAACTTGAGAAGTTCCTCGTTGGCTGACATGCGAGCGCTCTGCATGGCGCCTCTGTCGGAAGGAAGGATGTCGTGCGGGTGATTGCCGGTAGCGCCAGGAGCATTCCGTTGGCGACCCGGAAGGGCACGGCAACGCGCCCAACTCTGGGGCGCGTTCGCGAGACGTTGTTCTCCACGCTTCAGCCTCAGATCAGGGATGCCGTATTTCTGGACTTGTTTGCCGGTTCCGGTTCGGTAGGGATCGAAGCCTTGAGTCGAGGAGCAAAATGTGCTATTTTCGTGGAGTCCAATACGTTCTGCGTGGAACTTATTCGGGAGAATCTCGAGAGGACCGGGCTGAAGGAATCCGGCGAAATCATCCGAGCTTCATGCCTGTCGGCGTTGGGAAAGCTCCGGGCGCGGGGGAAGCAGTTCGACATCATCTTCTCCGACCCCCCGTACGGGAAGCGGCTCAACGAGGCGGTATTGCACTGGCTTCGCGAAAATGGAGACGTGATGAATCCCGATGGACTCGTCATTACACAGGGACCGGTCGGCGAACCGACGGCGGCTGCCGGAGAGCCTCTGGTACTGCGTCGGCAGAGGACAGTGGGCAGCACCGTGCTGAGTTTCCATGCCCTGCCCGCGAACGACTACGCGAGGTTGAGTTAGGTATGAAAACGGCTGTATATGCGGGAAGTTTTGACCCTGTTACGAACGGCCACATTGATATCATCGAGCGGGCGGCGAAGGTGTTCGACCGGGTGTATGTTGCCGTAGCGAAGAGCACCGACGACAAACAGCCCCTCTTCACCTTTGATGAACGGGTGACCATGATTCGTGAATCCGTGCGCCACATCCCGGAGGTGGAGGTGGATCAGTTCTCAGGGCTGTTGGTCGATTTCGTGAAGGCACGCGGCTCAACCGTTGTCGTTAGAGGTCTGCGAGCCGTGTCGGACTTCGAGTACGAGTTTCAGATGGCGCAGATGAACAAGGAGTTGTACTCGAAAATGGAGACACTATTCATGATGACCCGCACATCCCATGCCTATCTTAGTTCCCGCATCATCAAGGAAATCGCCAGTTATGGAGGGGATGTTAGTCAGATGGTGCCGGCATGCGTGAACCGAGGATTGAAAGAAAAATATGAAACCGGTTGAATTCTTTGGGGTTTTCTGTGAGAATGTCCGTTGTTCTCATCCGTTTATTAACCATGCCGGACGCGGAGGGAGGGGAAGGCCATTAGTCTTGAAAGGCTCTTGGACGAGTTAGAGCAACTCGTGGAAAATGGAACGATGCACCTGTTCGGGAAGACGGTCATCGATGAGGAAAAATTCTTCGTGCAGACATCGAAGATTCGGAATTCCATTCCGGAAGACATCAAACGCGCCGACCGCGTGACCCGAGATTCGGAGAAGATCATCATCAACTCCAAGCAGGATGCACAGCGCATCGTCTCTGATTCCCGACAGGAAGCGGATCGGATTATGAAGGAAGCCGCCGAGCGCGCAGACCAGTTGGTTTCCGAGCACGAAGTCACCGCCCAGGCGGAGAAGGGCGCCCAGGAAATAATCCAGGCCGCGGAGATGCACGCCGACGAAATCCGTGCCGGCGCGCGACAGTACGCCAACGATATTCTGGGGCGTCTTGAGCGGTTTGTCGGGCGCGTTGGTGAGTCACTTGAAGAAGGGCGGCAATCGCTGGAAGAGGCAGGGGCGTCGATCGAGGAGCAATAGACCCTCGGCTGGTGAATCTTCACTGACCCCGGTCTCCCTGCCGTGGAGACCTCCTCCGAAAATCGATGCCTTGAACCGCGAAGACGCAAAGCACGCGAAGGGTTCTTCTTAGCGGCCTTGGCGACTTCGCGGTTCGATTTTCATCTCGCGTGGTGCAACGTCGCGCATGGATGATGCCTCCCATCCTTCTTTGTCAGTGGATACATCGACTTTGTCGCCGTAGGATAAAGCTCCAGCTTTGTCAGTGGCAGACCTCTTTCCCGCCATTCCAATGTGCATCTGACAAAGCTGGAGCTTTATCCTACGGCAATCTCCGTAATTCCGGGATGCACCCTTTCTTTGCACCAGCAACCTTTCGTGAAAGGACAGCAATAATGCGTGTAGAAGTTCGGCGAGAACCTCTGTGCAATCAGGACGTGGATGCACTGATTGTCCCTGTATTTGAGGACTCCAATGCACCCGATGAAGGGTGGCGCCTCGTCGATCGAGAGGTGGGAGGACTCATTTCACAGTTGTTGAAGACCGGCGAGTTTAGAGCTTCAGCAAACCGTGTGATGTCGCTTCACACACCGGCTGGGATGCCCGCCGGACGAGTGATTCTGGTCGGCATGGGGAAGCGGAAGGCGATGGTCCCCCGAACCACCTGCGAAGCTTTTGGCGCAGCGATTCGGAAGATCCGTGAGTTGCGGAAGGAGTCGGCCGCAGGTCTGGTGCCGGTGGGGCGACCTGCTGCGGATTTCGTGAGCGCTGCTGTGGAAGGGGTTGTCCTGGGACAGTACGAGTACAAACGCTACCAGACGAACGATACTGAAAAGCTACAGGTTGTCGAACGTTTTGTGCTGGCCGCGCCGGATCGAAAGGACACACGCTCACTGGAAAAATTCACCCGTGAAGGGCTGGTCAAGGCGGACTGTGTAGCGTTCGCGAGGGACCTGCAGAATGCTCCTGCCAACGACCTTGCTCCGCAGGGTCTTGCGGCGGCTGCCGAGTCGATGGCAGACGAGGCGGGGCTCTCCTGCGAAGTCTGGGATGACAATGACCTCCGGCGCTGGGGGATGAACACCCTCCTCGCGGTCGGGCAGGGAAGCTCCAACGCACCGAGATTTGTCTTGCTCAAACATGAGCCTAAAAGGAATAATGGGCCGTTCGTCATTCTGGCAGGGAAAGGAATCACATTTGATTCGGGAGGCATTTCCCTCAAGCCTGGCCGGGATATGGACGAAATGAAGTTCGACATGTCCGGCGCTGCCGCTGTCATGGGCGCGCTGCGCGCGGCCGCAGATCTTGCGCTGCCGGCGCAGGTGTGGGGTCTCATTCCCGCCGCGGAGAATATGCCGGGCGGCCGCTCGACGCGGCCCGGCGATATCGTGAAGACGTACTCCGGCAAGACGGTGGAAATCACAAACACCGATGCAGAGGGAAGACTGGTTCTGTGTGATGCTCTGGCCTATGCTGCGGAGCAGAAACCGGACGCCATCGTGGATGTGGCAACTCTCACGGGAGCGTGCGTCGTGGCTTTAGGGCATGTGGCCGCGGGCATGATGGGGAACGACCGAGCGCTCATGGACAGAATGAAGGAAGCCGGCGACCGCAGCGGCGACCGTGTGTGGGAGCTCCCCATGTGGGACGCATACGACGAGTTGGTCAAGAGCAAGTTTGCTGATCTCAACAACGCGGGTCCTCCCCGTATCGCAGGGGCCATCTGTGGAGCGAAGTTCCTGGAGCCTTTTGTGGGGGAAGTTCCGTGGGTGCATCTCGATGTCGCAGGGACGGCCTGGGGGGGCACCGAAACACCGACAACGCCCAAAGAACTCGGCTCAGGATTTGGGGTGCGATTGCTCACGCGGTACTTGCAGAACTGCAATGAGTGACGAGTGGCGCGAATGGATGTTTGCGGCAGTGTTCTCGAAACAATCGGCGGAACTCCATTGGTGGAGCTGCGCCGCATCGCAGGACGCGCGCGGGGACGCGTGTTCGCCAAGCTGGAGTTGCTGAATCCCGGAGGCAGCATCAAAGATCGCTCCGCGCTGGCAATTGTTGAAGCGGCAGAACGGCAAGGTCAGCTCAAAAAGGGCGGCACGGTGATCGAGCTGACCAGTGGCAACATGGGCACGGGGTTGGCCGTTGTGTGCGCCGTGAAGGGCTACCCCATGATCGCGGTCATGTCCGAAGGAAACAGCGAGGAGCGACGACAAATGCTGCGCGCCGTCGGCGCCAAAGTGGTTGTTGTTCCGCAGGTGGGGACGAAGCGCCCCGGTCAAGTCTCCAGGGAGGATCTTGAGGCGGTTGATCGCGAAACGACTCGGCTAACTCGACAGCTCAAAGCCTTCCGCGCCGACCAGTTCCACAACGAGTTCAACGTGCGCGCACACGAGTTAATGACCGGCAGAGAAATCTGGGAGCAAACCGAGGGCAGGGTGACAGCATTCGTGACGTCCATTGGCTCCGGCGGCACCTTCATCGGTGTGTCTCGCTTCCTGAAGAAGAGCAACCCATCCGTAAAGTGCTTTGCCGCGGAGCCTGCGTCGGCTCCCTTCATTGCTGGAAGGCGAGTGACCAGCACCAGTCACAAGATTCAGGGAACGGGCTACGCACTGAAACCTCCGCTATGGGATGACGACCTCTGCGACGGGTTCTTGACTGCGACCGATCAGGAGGCGATCCGGTACGCGCGACTCCTGGGGCGGAAAGAAGGCATCTTCGCGGGGTTTTCCTCCGGGGCAAACGTGGCCTGCGCCATGAAGCTTGCGCGGAAAGCGGAACGTGGGGATGTTGTTGTGACGGTGTTGCCGGACACCGGACTGAAGTACCTGAGCACAGACTTGATCGCATCGAACTCCGTGAGTTCGCAGTGATGAGTGACAGGTCAGCGGGGACACTCGTCACTCGCTGTCGTTCAGGGCTGCTGTGTTGCGCTTCACGGGATATCCCCGGTCTTTCAGCGCCGACACGATCTCTCTGATATGCTCGTCGCCGCGCGTTTCCAGTGTGAGGTGTAACTCCGCCTGCCCGATGGGGGCATCCGAAAATTCCCGGTCGTGGTGCACCTGAATGATGTTGGCGCGGCACTCGCAGATGATCCCCGCCACACGGTGCAGCGCCCCGGGCACGTCGGGAAGGATGATCTGCAGGCGGATGCGTCGTCCATCCTTGACGAGACCCCGCTCGATGATGTCTGAGACCATGTTGACATCGATGTTCCCGCCGCTGAGAACCAGCCCAATCTTCCGGGCGTCGGTGTGAAACCTGTTGTTGATGAGAGCCGCGAGCGTGGTGGCCCCCGCCCCCTCCACAACGGATTTCTCCCGCTCGATGAGTATGAGAATGGCGTTGGCGATTTCTTCTTCGGACACAGTCACCACTTCGTCGACGTACTTCTGGACGATGGCAAAGGTATTGTCGCCCACGCGTTTGGTGGCGATCCCGTCGGCGATGGTGTGATGGCCTCCCCGGATTGAGGTGATGGTCCCAGCTTGAATAGACGCCTGCATCGATGGGAAAGCCTCCGCCTCCACGCCGATCACCGTGACGCGTGGGTTGCTCTCCTTCATTGCAACTGCAATCCCTGAGATTAGTCCGCCACCGCCGACGGGCACGACAACGGCCTCGATGTCGGGCACTTGCTGCTGCATTTCCAGCCCAATGGTGCCCTGCCCCGCTATCACCGCAGGGTCGTCAAAGGGATGCACGAACACAAGCGCCCGTTCCTCGCAAAGGTTGCAGGCGTGTGCGTATGCGTCGTCGTAGCTGGTGCCGTGGAGAATCACGTCTCCGCCCAGCTCCCGGGTTGACACCACTTTGATCAGGGGAGTCGTCTCCGGCATGACGATGGTCGATCGTATGCCCAGACGCGTCGCGTGGAAAGCAACGCCCTGGGCGTGGTTCCCCGCGGACGCGGTGATGACGCCCCGGCTGCGTTCCTCGGGCCGGAGTTTCAGAAGTCTGTTGAGCGCGCCGCGCTCCTTGAAGGAGCCGGTCATCTGCAGGTTCTCCAGCTTCAGGTACACCTGTTTGCCTGTCCACTTGCTGAGCGTCTCAGTGCGCTCAAACGGAGACTGGTAGATAGAGTGTTGAATGGCGATCAGCGCACTAACGACATCGGCGTGGGCAACGGGCAGGTTCTGCTGTGACATTGTGGGGTCCTTCTGTGATCGGTGACAGGAATGTGAATGACGCAAGTATAGAACTGCCAGCCGCGCTCGTCAACGCTCGGTCTCCCGGTGCGAATCGCTCATCAGCGATGGACAGCCAACTGCGGGTCGCCGCGCATATTTTGTGGACATCAGCCGCCACTCAGTGTACACTGAGCATCGAACACTTGGCGCTGAACACCGCGCGTTGGAGTCCCGCCCCATGCTGATCGATTGCCACACACATCTTTGGAGACAATCCGAGCATCTGTCCGATGAGTTTCTCGCTGACGCCAACCGCATGCGCGAGGAACCCATTGATATTGACGTGACACCTGACAAGCACTGGCAGGCGATGGAGCCAGTGGACCGGTGCATTGTCTTCGGATTCCGCGCGGCCCATTCGGGAATCGATGTCCCGGATGAGTTGATCGCCGGATACGCCAACGCCCATCCCGAGAAAGTAGTTGGGTTCATGAGCATCGACCCGACCCGCGACAACGTGGAAGAAGAGATCGAGCGACGCATGGCGATGGGCTTGAGGGGCATCAAGGTTGGTCCGATCTATCAGAACTTCCGCCCCATGCACGAACACGCTCAGCCGATGTGGAGAAAGGCGGAGAAACTGGGACTGCCATTTACGGTCCACCAGGGAACAACGTTTACGCGGGTGTCACCGTTGAAGTACGCTAACCCGATACAACTGGAAGATGTGGCGCTGGCTTATCCTGAGGTGCGTATGGTCATTGCGCACCTCGGTCATCCCTGGGAACTTGAGACTATCGTTCTGATCCGCAAACAGCCGAACATTTACGCCGATCTGTCAGCCCTCTGGTATCGTCCGTGGCAGCTATACAACTCTCTTCGCCTCGCATACGAGTACGGTGTGACGCACAAGCTGTTTTTCGGGACCGATTTTCCAGTGGCCTCTGTCGAGGACTCCATCAACGGCCTGCGAGAGATTCCGGCGCTTGCCAGACGCGCAAATCTGCCTGAGATCCCTGAAGAGTTGGTTGAGGGGATTATCTACCGGGACACGCTGTCACTATTGGGTCTTCACTGATTGCCGCTGGTTGTCCATACTGTAACCCGTGGCGGAGGGAAGAGCGCCCCGAGTACAGCTCATGCCGTCGTTGGAGCCGTTAGAATCGCGGAGCCGGCGACAGACCGCGTGTGTGAACATGTTGCGTGGGGCATCGATGGACACGCCGCGCGCCAAGTGGCTGCGCTCCGATTGTCGTTTGGTGTAGCGCCTCGATGTACGCTCACAGAACATAGCTCAAGGAGAAATGATGATGAAACTTGAAGTGGCACCTCACGGAGGAGTGCTGGTCGACCGGGCGGTGGATCCGGATTCCGTAGAAGCGCTGCAGGAGAAGTGCCGGTCACTCTATTCGAGAGGGCAGGGAGTGCATCTCGTTAACCGAAGAATCTCCGACTTAGAAATGATCGCCATTGGCGCCTTCAGCCCCATCGAGGGATTCATGGGCCGCGCCGACTACGAAAACGTGGTTGCAAACAAGCGCCTCGCCAATGGGCTTCCCTGGACGATCCCTGTTACCCTTGCCGTCGTCAGGGAGGAGGCGGACAACATTCAGCTCGACTCGGAACTGGCGCTGGTAGACAGCCAGGAGAACCCTCTGGCGGTACTGGAGGTTGAGGAGAAATACGCATACAACCGGGAGCGGGAGGCGCGCCTGGTGTACGGCACAACCGACATGGAGCATCCCGGCGTCTTTAACCTCCATCGTCGCGGCGACGTGTATATTGGTGGGAAGATTACCTTGATTCAGCGCAGTTCCCAACGGGACGAGTTTTCCAAGTACCACCTGGACCCCATTGATACCCGTCACGAGTTCGCCGCTCGAGGCTGGCGGCGGATCGTCGGTTTTCAGACGCGCAACCCCATCCATCGCGCTCACGAGTACATCCAGAAGGCGGCGATGGAGACCATGGACGGACTGCTTCTGCATCCTCTTGTCGGCGAGACCAAGTCCGACGACATTCCTGCAAACGTCCGCATGCGTTGCTACGAGGTTCTGCTGGAGCATTACTATCCCAAAGATCGCGTGCTGCTTTCCGTCCTTCCTGCGGTGATGCGCTACGCCGGCCCGCGAGAAGCCATCTTCCACGCCCTGGTCCGCAAGAACTACGGTTGTTCGCATTTCATCGTCGGTCGCGACCATGCGGGAGTCGGCCGTTACTACGGCACTTACGATGCCCAATATATCTTCGATGAGTTCGGCGAGGACGAGTTGGGGATTACCCCGATGTACTTTGATCACGCTTTTTACTGCAACAAGTGTGAGGGGATGGCCTCCGTCAAGACCTGTCCACACGATGGCAGTCACCACGTGACCCTCAGCGGAACGAAAGTGCGAGAGATGCTTGCCCACGGACAGCTTCCGCCCCAGGAATTCACGCGGCCTGAAGTCGCTCAAGTGCTCATCGATACCTTGCGGGGTGTGGATGGGTGATGGACGAGTTAATGCGCAGCGCCTCTGAGATGATCAGGGCGCCGTTGGACCTCTGGTTGCCCGCATCGCCGGGAGACTATATCGAGAACCCCGGCTACCTGAAGTTCGACCTTATGACTCGCGGGATTCGGGTTTCCGAAACGTTGCTGCAAGATTTGCACGTTCGCCCGGTTAAGGATTCCGCGCGAGGCGTTGGCAGTGGCATCGACCTGCTTCTCCCTGAAGACGTGTGGGTGAACACGCCGGTGCGGGAGCCGTTCGTCGCCTCTTCCCCCTATCGGCTCGGGCGCGACGATGACGGATGGCGCGTGGTGATTGACCCTCCCCTCGATGAGTTCGCGGGCCGGTGGGTTTCGGTCGGGGTGGGACCCAAGCCGAGGTTTCTTGAGAAGACCCTGTCCACCGGGAGACGGACCAGCGCCGTCGTTGCGCTCCAGGGGGAGTTGCTGATTCTGGACATTGGGAATCGGGAAGAGTACTGGAATCGACGATTGAGTAGCCGACGCGGTGAGGGGCTTGATTTGTCCGGAGCGGAGGCCCCTTCAGTTGCCGAGGCGCTGGAGATTGTAGCAGCCGCTGCCGAGGAGGGTTTTGGCGGAGACGTGTATGTCAACGCGGGGCTGTCGTTGGAGCCGGACGGCGGCTTGCGGAAAGTGGAGCCTTATGTGCAAGCCCTCAAGCGCCACTTCAATCCCCTCGTCCGGCTTGCCGCAAGCCCTCCCGTGGAAGAGGCGTGGGTGGACCACGCGTACGCCATCGGGGTTGATTCAATCGCCTATGATA
Organism: Armatimonadetes bacterium CG2_30_59_28; assembly: GCA_001872605.1. Classification (GTDB taxonomy): domain Bacteria; phylum Armatimonadota; class Abditibacteriia; order CG2-30-59-28; family CG2-30-59-28; genus CG2-30-59-28. The sequence continues at coordinate 14,654 of MNXM01000246.1, forward strand.
TTGAGGTGTTTGATCCGCGCACTTTCCGGGAGGTGGCTCCAGGCCGGGCCGGTCAGATTGGCAGAGATCGGTACCTGGAACGGCTCTCCCGCGCTGCGCAAGTGTTCCCCAATGGCGCAGTGACGAGCCAACTGATACTGGGGCTGGAACCGCTCGCCGAAAGCCTCAAAGGAATCAGCGCCTTGTGCGAGTTGGGGGTTCTGCCTCTCCTCTCAGTGTTCCGACCTCTGCAGGGAACCGGTCTCGAGGACTGGCCGACCGTTGAGACGATCTCAGTCGCGCCGGTGGTGGCATTCCTGTTTCACTGCGCCCGGAGACACGGCATCGGGATGATATGGGGGAGGGGAATCAGTAATGAGATGACCCCTCTTGAGGCGCGCTTCTTCACGACAGAGGATGCGACCGCACAAGTCAAACGGAGCAAGTTTTATCGAAGCCGCGCTGGCGCAGTGGTTGCGAGGAACCTCGCAGGGCTGCGCCGCGCTCTGCGGGTCCGTACCGTGAGGGACTCTTTCGACTCTGCCGGGTTGTAGCCATTGGTTCTCATCGGGGCGCTGCCACCGGCGCAGCGAAGAAGAAAGATTGCTGGATCATGCGACCACCGGATGCCATTGACGGAAGCGCTCCCGCGACGTTCGTTGTCGATACGCGCCCGATCAGCCGGGTACTGCTGACGCGCAGCAAGCGCTTCTTCGTTCTTCTGGGACTTTTCCTGCTCTTCATGGTCATTATCAATCTGCCGGTTCCTTCGGGACTTACTCCAAAGGGATTGAAGTGCATAGCGGTATTCTTCGCATGCTTGGGTTTGTGGGTGACGAGTGTCATCCCCCTTTCAGTCACCAGCCTGCTCGCGATCATCCTGCTGCCGATGATGGGAATCATCGAGAGCTCTCGAGCCTACGGAAAGTTTGGCAATGAAGCCGTCTTCTTTATCCTGGGAGCATTCATCCTCGCCGGCGTTACCATGAAGTGCGGACTGAGCTCACGGGCTGCTCTGGTTGTGTTGCAGAAATTCGGGGGGGCGCCCCGTCGTCTTGTCTTTGGCGTCATGTTCTGTTCGTTCCTGTTGTCTCTGATGATGCCGGAGCATGCCGTGGCCGCGATGATGTTCCCCATCGTTTCCGAGATTGCGCGGTCGCTGGGTCTTCGATCCGACCAGCGCAAGTACGCCATTTCACTTTATGTCGGCATGGGATGGGGCGCCATTATCGGTGGTCTGGGGACATTGCTTGGGGGAGCGCGAGGACCTCTGGCGCTCGCAATTTTTCAGGAATCCACCGGAGGGAAGATATCTTTCCTGGACTACATGCTCGTTGCGCTGCCGGTTGCCCTGATGCTGCTGCCTGTTGCTTTCCTGCTGTTGATTGTCTTCCTGCGGTGTCCTCTTCCCGACGTGGGAATCGCCCGGGATGCCCTTCGCGCGCGCATCCATGCCATGGGGCGGATGCAGACCGATGAACGCGCCACGGCCGCCGTGATGGTGTTGACCATCTTCGCATGGGTGGGGTGGGGGCATCACATCGGTCTTGCGAACATCGCTATCGGCTCTGTGGTAGTGTTGTTCATGCTTGGAGTCGTCCAGTGGAGGGACGTTGAGCAATATGTGAACTGGGGAATCATCCTGATGTATGGGGGAGCGATCTGCCTCGGCTGGGCGTTGGAGGATACGGGCGCGGCTCTGTGGATCGGGAAACTCACCCTGGCGCGTCTCGCCGACACGCCATTCCTTTTTGTCCTCAGTTGCGCGGTGATTACCCTGGTCCTTACGGAGGGGATGAGCAACTCGGCGGTTGTGGCCATGTTGCTTCCATTGGGTTTGAGTCTCACACGTGACATGGGCCTGGATCCCCGGATCGCGGTTTACGCCATTGCGATCCCATCGGGGCTGGGGTTCTCGCTGCCGATGGCGACTCCACCAACGGCGATTGCCTATTCCTCCGGGCTGTTCACTTTTCGCGATGTTGCCGTGGGAGGAATTCTCCTGGACCTGCTGGCCTGGGGTTGCTTCATTCTAACGACATGGCTTTACTGGCCGCTGATCGGTTTGTCTCTGATGGGGAATTAGGGGGCGCCAACGAAGCTCGTCCGCTGTTTTGGGAGTGAAAATGAGCCAATCAATATCAAATACAGAAGAGAACGTGGCGCGGGGAAACCAGTTGTGTCTCATGTTCTCGGGCCGCGACGGCCCGTCCATTGCGCGTCAAGCCATCCGGCTTGCAAAGGAAAAAAAAATGCGCGTCTGTTTCGCGTACGTTCTTGATCCCACGGTTGCTGACGCGGTCTTCCACAAACTGACGGACGCTGTCTTTGTGGGGGAGCGCCCCACTGAACAATTGGCGCAAGCGATTCTCGCCGAGCACGCAACGCGCGGTCGTGAATGTCTGCGGCGCGCTACGGAAGATGCGGCGGCCAGCGGTGTCGAGAGTGAGGAGCGATTGCTCGCGGGTGAGGTCGTCCAGTCCGCTCACGCACTGGCGATGGAGTGCGCATGCGCGGAGATTGTGCTTGGCGAGCCGCGGCCTTCTCTTCTGCAACACTTCTTCTCACATTCCATCGCCGACCACTTGCGGCGCCTCGGATACGTCGTAGAAGTGGTGAAGGTCGGATCGTAAAAAGTTCGCGAAAGATGGCGCGCAGGCGGAAGGACAGAATGCGAATTTCGGAACGCCATATTGATGCAATCCATAAGCACCTCCGTCGAGAGTTGCCGCGGGAAGGTTGGGGAATCGTTGCGGGTTCACAGGATGAGTTGCAGCGGGTTTATCCAATGAGTAACGTTGCAGCCGGTGAAGTTCGCTATGCCTGCGATCCCGCGGAGCTGTACAATACGCTGAAGGAGATCGAGGCGCAAGACCTGGAGATGCGGTGCATCTACCATTCGCATCCACCGGCAGGCGCGTATTTCTCCGAAACCGATCTTGGCGAGGCGTGGATTGCCGCCTGGGACGCTCCTGCGTATCCCGGGATCTGCTATCTGGTTGTGGGGTTCCAAGGCGGAACGGAACCTCAGGAAATGAAGTCGTTCCGGGTTGAGAACGGCAAAGCGGTTGAGGAGGCTGTGGAGATCATCCACGAACGGGAGACGCAATCATGAGACCACACAGGATATATGACAGTCTGCTCGACTTGATCGGCGATACGCCGATCGTCCGTCTGAATAGACTCCCTGAGCCTGGAGATGCTGAGCTGCTGGTGAAGGTGGAGTATTTCAATCCCGGGGGATCCGTCAAGGACAGAATCGCGCTGAACATGATCCGCGATGCCGAGAGACGCGGCTCGCTGACTCCGGGTATGGTTATCGTGGAGCCTACCAGTGGCAATACCGGGATCGGACTGGCGTTGGTAGCTGCAATACGCGGGTACCGCTGCATCCTCACGATGCCGGAAACCATGAGCGTGGAACGCCGCAACGTGCTGTCGGCATTGGGCGCGGAGATCGTGCTGACGCGCGCTGAAGACGGAATGGAGGGCGCCATCGCGGAGGCGGAGAGGATTGTTCAGGAACAGGCGGCGTATATGCCCCAGCAGTTCCAGAATCCCTCGAACCCAGAAGCGCACCGTCAAAATACTGCGGAGGAAATCTGGGGAGCGACCGGCGGCAGGTTGAGCGCCTTTGTTGCCGGTGTCGGCACCGGAGGAACGTTGACAGGAGTGGGAGAAGTCCTCAAATCGAGGGACAGGGATATTCGGATTGTTGCCGTCGAACCGGAAGGGTCGCCGGTGCTGTCGGGCGGAAATCCGGGAGGGCACAGGATTCAGGGCATCGGCGCGGGATTTGTGCCAGAGACGCTGAATCGCGAGGTGATCGACGAGGTTCGCACCGTCAGCGACCGAGCCGCTTACGCGATGTCTGTTCGCCTTGCGCGCGAAGAAGGGCTGCTCTGCGGGATCTCCTCCGGCGCAGCGGTGGCAGCCGCTCTCGAGGTCGCGCGAGCAGTGGGAAGCGCGGGGCGCGTTGTGACGCTGTTACCCGACACGGGCGAGAGGTATTTTAGTCTGGCGGAGTACTTCTGAGAGACCCCGCGTGTTGCGCTTTGTTCTCTCGCCTTAACACTATTGGCGAACGGTAGTGGTATACGTTAGGAAGCCAATACGCGAGGGGCTATTCACAGGCGATGTACAAAGTCAAGCAACAGTCTGTTATTGTGACGATCATGGCCTTCGTGTTGATTCTCATCCTGTCGTCACTCTTCAGTCGCAGCGAGCCTCCGATGGGCTTGTGGGTTTCCTTTGTGGTAGTTTCGCTGATCGTGGCGAACCTGCTGGGTTTGCTGGCTGTGCAGTTGCATCGCCTTGAGGCCGAGGCCGTGACAGACCCCCTGACCGGCGCTTTCAACCGGCGCTACTTCGAAAAGCGGCTCGACCAGGAAATCAAGCGATCCGACCGGATGCGGCGCCCGATGGCGATGATGTTCGTCGACATCGACAACTTCAAGCCGTTCAATGACACACACGGGCACACTGCTGGAGACAAGGCGATACGGTGGATTGTGGAGAGCGTCTCCGAATGTATCCGCGAAATGGACGTTATCTCTCGCTATGGAGGCGAAGAATTTGTGGTCCTGTTGCCCGAAGCAGATCTCGATAATGCCGCGACAGTGGCCGAGCGAGCCCGGCAACTCATCCAGTCCGAGTCCGCCAGAGAGCTTTCACTGGGGAACGAGAATCTGACGGTGACGATCGGGGTTGCCGCGTACCGATTTGAGGAAAGCGGTACGTCATTTCTGCAACGGGCCGATCAGGCGATGTACCACGGCAAGATGCGCGGCAAAAATCAAACTTCTCTCGACCGGCACGATGCTCGAGGGACGGTGCTGGTGGTGGAAGCTGAACAGGGGAAAAGCGATCAATTGGCGCGGGCACTTTCGCGTGAGGGGTATCACGTGGACATCGCCGATTCCAACGATGAAGCGATGAGCGTCAGCAGTCACGGTCGCTACGATCTCCTCGTTACCGATGCGAACGTGGCAGGCATCACCTGCTCTGAAATTCTGAAGGGATTCCGCATAAGGCATTCGGGAACACCGGCAATTGTCGTCGCGCATGAAGTGCGAGCGGATGAGCGTGAGACGCTCGCCGCGCTGGGGAATGTCGATCTACTCATCGGCAACATTAATGGCCAGGAACTGGTGTCCCGAGCTTCCCAAGTGCTGGGGAACCAGCGGGAGACCGAGGGGCAGCGCCCATAGATGCGACCGAGCTCTCCCCTCACATGCAACACCCGCGCCGACCTGGCATATCCCCTCTCTCCCATCGTTTACGCGAACGGAAATGCGTGAAAATGTCACTGACCCCTGCGGATCAATGAGGGGCGATTTGACATTTGGGTCGGCAAACCCTTGCCACCCGAATGCGGGAGACGTATAATTACCGCCTGAAGTGCAGTGCCGCCCAGGTGTGATCCACCTTAAGCAGGTTGCCTCGAGTGGACTGCCACTTTGGTAAACGATCTCAACAAGACGCGTTGTTTACATGGACTACTTCCTATTCAGTGTTGCCGCGATCATCGCCGTGGTGTCCGCCGTTCTCGTCATTGTGCAGCGGAACCCGATGCACAGCGCTCTTTACCTGATTATCACGCTGCTCTGCATTGCCGTTCTCTATCTTCAGTTGAGCGCTCAGTTTGTGGCAGCAGTTCAGGTGATTGTCTACGCCGGGGCAATCATGGTTCTGTTCCTGTTTGTCCTTATGCTGCTCGATCAGGAGAACCCCATCGACACTCCCTCGACGCTTCGCTACCAGAATCCGGTGGCAGCCGTGATGGGTCTGCTGCTCCTTGTGGAGTTGCTGTTCCTCTCCGCGAGGGCGCAACCACCTGCCGTGTTGACAAGCGGGGCGCCGGGTTCCTCCCCCGGATTCCCGGGTTCCGTGGAATCTGTTGCTGAGAGCATGTTCACCCGCTACCTGTTCCCCTTTGAGTTGACTTCGGTGCTGCTCCTGATTGGGATGGTCGGAGTAATCGTGCTTGCCAAAAGGAAGCTGTAGTCGTGCCTCTTTTCCACTACTATCTTCTGCTGAGTGGCGCGCTGTTTACCATCGGTGTTGTCGGCGTATTGACCCGACGCAACGCGCTTGTGGTGCTGATGTCCATCGAGTTGATGTTGAACGCGGTCAACCTGCTGTTTGTCACATTCTCGAAGTATCTCGGAATCGTGGATGGCCAGGTGATTGTCTTCTTTGTGATGGTGGTCGCCGCCGCTGAAGTGGCGGTGGGGCTGGGAATTGTCGTGTCGAGATTTCGCCTCACCGGCACAGTGGACGCGGACAAAGCAAGTCTGATGAAGTGGTAGGGGAGAATGATGAGTGATGAGTGACGTATGCTCGTTACGGATGAAAACACCCCCTCACCCGTAACGAGTATAAGGCGGGCCATTTCGTCGCGTCGGATGGAGAACCACTAACCACCAATGGCTAACCACTCACCAGTCACCCCTGGCCAGGCAGGCACTAACCAAAACCGATGATTGATTATCTGTTTCTGACAATTCTTCTGCCCCTCGTGGGTGTGTTGGTCAATGGATTTTTCGGAGCGCGCCTCCCGAAGAAACTGGTGGCCGTGATCGGTTGCGGCACTGTTGGCGCAGCGTTCCTGATTGGGGTTTCGGCGCTGATCGCGCTGGCGCGACTGCCGGTCGCAGAACGATCCGTGGAGCTTTCGCTCTTCGAGTGGATGGCCGCGGGAGACTTGCGTGTCCATGCCGCGCTTCTCTTTGATCCCTTGTCGGCGGTCATGCTCGTGGTCGTCAGCGGCATCGGGTTATTGATCCATGTCTACTCCATCGGGTACATGTGGAAGGACTCGGGATTCGCCCGATACTTTACCTATCTGAATCTCTTTATCGTCTCGATGCTCATCCTGATCCTCGGGAACAACTTCGTTGTTTTCTATGTCGGCTGGGAGTTAGTGGGCCTCTGCTCGTACCTTTTGATTGGCTTCTGGTTTCACAAGCCCTCCGCTGCCGACGCGGCAAAGAAGGCGTTCATCGTCAACCGGGTTGGCGACCTCGGTTTTGCGTTGGGGATTTTTGCCATCTTTGCCGTCTTTGGCACGGTGCAGTTCAGCGAAGTCTTCCACGCCATTCGCGAGCCGGTCAATGGTTTCGTCGATGGACAGAATTTGCTGGTGCTGGGCGCCATAGCAGTGTTGCTCTTTATCGGGGCGATGGGCAAGTCCGCACAGATTCCACTCTATGTATGGCTTCCGGACGCGATGGAAGGCCCTACCCCCGTCAGTGCGCTCATTCACGCTGCCACGATGGTGACAGCGGGAGTCTACATGGTTGCGCGCTGTCACGTCCTCTACGAACTCGTGCCGGGAGTGCTCGCATTTGTTGGCGTCATTGGCGCCGTGACTGCAGTGTTGGCGGCGAGCATCGCTCTTGTGCAGCACGACATCAAGCGCGTGCTGGCGTACTCCACAATTAGTCAACTCGGATATATGTTTCTCGGTTGCGGAGTGGGCGCTTATGCCGCCGCAATATTCCACCTGATGACCCATGCCTTCTTCAAGGCTCTGTTGTTTCTCGGATCGGGCAGCGTGATCCATTCTATGGAACACGCCATCCGCCACGCTCACGGCGATGCGGACCCGCAGGACATGCGGAACATGGGCGGCCTCGGCAGACACATGAGGATAACTGCGCTGACGTTTGTTGTCGGCTCCGCGGCGCTGGCGGGAGTGCCGTTTCTTTCTGGCTTCTACAGCAAAGAGGAGATCCTCACTTCGGCGTGGGAGGGAAACCGCTTGCTGTGGGGCTTGGGCGTGGCAGGCGCAGTGATGACGGCCTTTTATATGACGCGCCAGGTACTGAAGACATTCTTTGGCAAGTTCCGTTTGGGCGACGATATCGAGGCTGGCCTTCACGAGTCCGCCGCCGTGATGACGGTTCCGTTGTTGCTCCTCGCCGTGGGCGCCGTGGGCGCGGGCTGGATTGCGAAGCCACTACACGTCTTTCTGTCTCCAGTTTTCAACAGTCAGGAAGTGATTCATGGGGGAGTGGAAGCTGCAGCCCATGGAGGGGGCCACGGGTCCCTGATGGTCATCGCCATCTGCGCCGCGTTTGCCGGTATTGCTGTGGGCGTTGCGCTCTACGCGAAAGCAAGCGACCGACCAACCCGGCTTGCCGCCGCTCTGGAACCTGTCCACCGGCTGCTTTACAACAAGTACTACGTCGATGAAATCTATGACCGTTTGATGATCTCCCAAGGGCACGCTCTGTCCCGATTTCTTGCCAACGTCTTCGATGCTCACTTCATTGACGGTGTTGTCAATGGCGTGGCAAAGGTCGTTGGGGGAGTTGGTGAAGTGCTGAAAAAGTGCCAGACCGGCTATGTCCGCAACTACGCCTTGACGATGGCGGCTGGCGTGGTAGCGATTCTCCTGTATTTCTTGATGAGGTAGCGAAGCGGCCTTCCCGATGAATGAATACATCCTCAGTCTCATAGTGTTCCTGCCGCTGTTGGCCGCATTGGTCCTGCTGTTCATCGACTCCAAGCGGGCAGAGCTGATCCGCGCGGTAGGGCTTGTGGTTGCGCTGATGACCTTTGTTCTGTCATTATCTCTCCCCCATCACTTCGTGCAGGGACAGAAAGGATTCCAGTTCGAGTGCCTCCTGCTCTGGATTCCGCAGTTCAGCATCAACTACCACGTTGGCATCGATGGCATCAGCCTACTGCTGATTCTCTTGACTACGTTCATAACGCCTCTGGTGCTTCTTGCCTCTTGGACGGACATCAAGGACAAAGTCAAGGCGTACATCGTCTGTATGCTCTTGCTTGAAACGGGCATGATCGGTGTGTTCGTGTCTCTCGACTTGATTCTGTTCTACGTGTTCTGGGAAGCGATGCTGATTCCCATGTACTTCCTGATCGGCATCTGGGGCGGGCCGCGGCGCGTCTACGCGGCGGTGAAGTTTTTCATCTACACGATGGTGGGAAGTGTGTTGATGCTGGTCGCCATCCTTGTTCTCTACTTTGCGGCGCAGCCCGAGCATACTTTCGACCTGATAGCCCTTACAGAAATACACCCGCTGACGGGGTGGCTTGGTTTGATCGCCTTTGGCGCGTTTGCGCTCGCCTTTGCCATCAAGGTGCCGATGTTTCCGTTCCACACATGGTTGCCGGATGCTCACGTGGAAGCTCCCACCGCGGGCAGCGTGATCCTTGCCGCTGTGCTGCTGAAGATGGGAACCTACGGCTTTCTCCGCTTCTGCCTGCCGCTGTTCCCCGAAGCCTCCATCGCTTGCGCTCCTATTATCTCGGCGCTTGCCATCATCGGGATCATCTACGGCGCCCTCGTGGCCATGGCGCAGACCGACATCAAGAAGCTGGTAGCCTATTCCAGCGTTAGTCATCTTGGGTTCGTCATGCTGGGGATATTTGCCTTCAACATGCAGGGGATGTCCGGTAGTCTGCTGCAGATGCTCAATCACGGCCTGAGCACCGGCGCCCTGTTCCTGATTGTGGGGATGATTTACGAGCGACGCCACACGCGGCAGATCGCGGACTTCGGGGGCATTGCCAGGGTCGTGCCGGTTCTCACGGTCTGTTTCCTGCTTGCCACACTCTCGTCCATCGGACTTCCGGGACTGAATGGGTTCGTGGGGGAATTCCTGATCCTTCTTGGAACCTTCCAGGTGAATCCCACCTACGCCATCTTCGCCACCTTCGGGATTGTGCTGGGCGCGGCATACATGCTGAGGATGTTCCGCAGCGTCATGTACGGACCGTTGGACAAGGAAGAGAACGCGTCGCTGAAGGATCTAAACGCTCGCGAGATTGCCGTGCTCGTTCCTGTCATCCTCTGCATGTTCTGGATTGGGCTTTATCCGAAGTGGTTTCTCAGCACAATGGACGCGTCGATTCAGGAAGTGCAAGGAATCGTCCTGAGAGCCGATCACGAAGGAAGCAACACAACTCGACAGCCCCTTTCAGGCCCGGCGGCGCCCGAGGTCGGCCCTGGCGGCAGTTTCCCTGTCGCGGTTCCTCCTGCACCCGAAACCGGAGAACCGATCGCGCACCTTGCTCCCGACGACACGTCTCCGCCGAATGCAACGCAGGATGAAGGGGTTGGTCACAGACACCGGGACGCCACGACAAACCGGATAGGGGAGGTGACGCCGTGACTCTGCCCGGTACTCAACCTCCCTTTATTCAGGTGATCGCAGTTCTGCCGTATATCGAGTTGCTGGTGTTTGGCATCCTGATCCTTCTGGTGTCCGCCCTTAGCCGCGGCCGGAACCTGCGGCTCGTGCAGTTGCTCACTTTTGCGGGTCTCGCATCTGCCGCATACAGCAGCCTGTCTTTGTGGGGACAGGGACGTCTTCAGTTTGACCAGTCCCACATGGTGGTCATGGACAACACCTCCGTCTACGTCCTCACACTCTTGTGCATCGGCGGGTTGCTTACCGCGCTGACGGCCACCAATTTCGTCACGCGGCAGGAAAAGCTGCGTGGCGAGTTCTACGCTTTGATCTTGTTCTGTATCATCGGGATGGGCGTGCTGGCCTCCACCCTCGACCTGATTGTGTTGTTTCTTGCGGTGGAGCTCCTCTCCATCGGGCTTTACGTTCTCGCCGGGTTTGACAGGGAAAAACTCTTCTCCAACGAGGCTGCCCTGAAATACTTCATCCTCGGTTCATTCTCCAGCGCGTTTCTTCTGCTGGGCATCGCCTTGCTCTTTGGCGCCTCCAATGGCACGACGGACATCGCGCAGATGCTGTCCGCACAACCAAGCCCCTACCTTTCCCTGGAGTCGTTCACTGTGAACACATGGCCGTTGTCTACGGTGGGATGGAGCCTGGTCCTCGTCGGAATGGCGTTCAAGATGGCGCTCGTGCCGTTCCACGTCTGGACACCCGATGTCTACCAAGGCGCGCCGACTCCCGTGACAGCCTTCATGTCGGTGGGAGTGAAAGCGGCCGCGTTGACCGCGCTGCTGCGAATTATGGTGGCGACGGATCTCTTTGCGATTGAGAAGTGGTCGACCATGCTGGCGACGCTCGCCATCCTGACCATGACGGTCGGCAACGTCATCGCCATCGCTCAGAACAGCTTGAAGCGGATGCTTGCCTATTCCAGTATCGCCCACGCCGGTTACCTGGTTCTTGGTGTCGTTGCCGGCGGGGACCCCGGCATGGTGAGCAAGTACATGGGCTATCAGGCCATTTTGTTCTATCTCGCCGCGTACACTTTTATGAATCTTGGCGCGTTTGCCTTTGTCATTTACGCGGGCGCCGACGGCGACTTGTCACTCGACCGCTGCAAGGGGCTGGGGTTCCGCCACCCGATTCCCGCGGCCGCGATGGCCATCTTCATGCTCTCACTTGCGGGGATACCACCGACGATGGGGTTCCTTGCGAAGATCTACCTTTTCCAGTCGGTCGTCGCCGCCGGTGACACCGGCCTCGCAGTGATCGCCGTCCTGAACAGCGTCGTGGCGGTGTACTACTACCTGCGAGTGGTCGTGATGATGTACATGCATGAATCCCCCGAAGAAAAAACGGTAACCGACAAGTCCCGCGGATTGCTATTGGCCGTTTGCGGCTGCGCCCTCGTAACCCTCCTCCTCGGCATCTTCCCCGCCGCAGTTATCAAAATCGTCCAGATGTGTTCGTGAGCCGCGCCGACGGGGTGTGAGTCGGGTCACGCGAAGGCTATATTATCACGTGGCGGAAACTCCATAAGGCGACCTTACAGGTGCGCATCCTTCGGAATACCAGACCTGGGGAATGCCTCGTTGCCGCCTAACTTCTGCCGGTTTCAGGAGAAACGAATGCAGACAACAATCGGCAGACATTGAAAGTGGAAGTCGAAGGACGAAGGATGAGTGATGGTGCGCCAAGCGAAGCTCATGTCGTCCAGTGGGTGAGAATTCAACCGGTTACGCGAGAGGAGAATACATCAGTGGGAATGACTGGTAGAGAACGCATCGGGAATCTGCTACGGCGCGAGCCTGTAGACCGCATTGGGGTGTTTGAGCACTTCTGGGGCGACACGCACAAGGTGTGGCTCGAGCAGGGACACATCGAGGAGGGCGAATCACTTGCCGACCGCTTCGGCTTCGACATGGAGTTGTGCTGGCCGCTCAACATGGTAGCCGACCTCGACTTCGAATCGGAAGTGTTGGAGGAGACGGAGGAGACCGTGCTCATCCGTAATGGCAATTATGCGGTCATGCGCTCTCACAAGCTGCACGCGTCCACGCCGGAGCACGTGGACTTCCTCGTGAAGGATCGCTCCGGATGGCAGGAGCATATCAAACCGAAGCTGACCGCCGACCGTCGCCGCATCAACTTCGAAGCCTACCGCGAAGCAAAGCAGCGCGCCAGCGATTCCAATCGTTTCTTCCTGTGGTCGGGAGTCAACGTCTTCGAGATCATGAAGGACGTCTGCGGTCACGAGCACATGTTGGTGGGAATGGTGGAGGACCCCGACTGGGTGCGGGAGATGGCGGACACCTACGCTCACCTGACGGTGGAGCTGCAGGAGACGCTCTTCGCGGAAGAAGGGCTGCCTGACGGCATCTGGTACTATGAGGACATGGGTTTCAAGGAGCGTCCGTTCATGTCGCCGGCGATGTACCGGGAAATGGTGCAGCCCGCGCACGCGCTCAGCATTGGGTTCGCCAAGAGCAACGGCCTGCCAGTCATCATGCACTCCTGCGGCTATATCGAGCCGCTGCTGCCCGGCATGGTGGAAGCGGGTATCGACTGCCTTCAGGTGATTGAAGTGAAGGCGGGGATGGACCTGCTGAAGCTGTACCGCGAATGGGGAGACCACCTTTCCTTCATGGGCGGCATCGATGTGCGCGTGCTCTATACCAATGACTTGGACAAGGTGGAAGCAGAGCTGCAGGCGAAGATACCCACCGTCAAGCAGAACAACGGATACATTCTCCACAGCGACCACTCCATCCCGAACACCGTGAACTTCGAGACATACGAGTACTTCGTAAAGAGGGGGTTGGAGTTGGGGAGGTATTGAGGATTCGTAACTATTCACCTGATGGCACGCTAACTTCGTTCGCCAACCTTCGTCCGCAAACTGCGGACTCACAGAGTCCGACATGTCCGCTATTGTGCAGGAAAGTAGCGTCGAAGTTGCGCACAAA
>MNXM01000191.1 GCA_001872605.1 Armatimonadetes bacterium CG2_30_59_28
TGCCGAACACGGGTTGAAAGGGGAGAAAAGATGTCCTTTTTTGGCGCTCGGTAGTCAGTTGTGTGAGCTACCGGACGCTGAAGCGATCCGGTGTCTAATGTCGAAGAATTTACGAAAGGATACACTAGACCGCGCGCACTGCAACCGCTCCGATGGCAAAACCAGCCGGTGCGTTGCCGATGCGGAAGTCCGCGCCATTGCAGCCGCCGGTCCACTTGCCGTCCGGAATTCTGAACACGATCAGGTTCCAGGTGTGTCCCCCTGTCAACTGGATTTCGGGGCATTTCATGAACCCACCCTGTGCACCGTCGTAGGAGAGAGTCACCGTGCCTTCTGCCGCGTCGAAGTATTCCACGGAAATGTCTACGGTTTCCGCCTTTGGTTTCTCTGCGAGTTTGAAGTAGTAGTAGTGCGCTCCCTCGATCTTGCTGTCGACCATTCCTGCCGCATAGCGGCCTCCCGCTTCGATGACCTCGACTTTTCCCTCCCCGCTGTCCCGCCGCAAGGCAACACCGCGCTCCGTGAAGTCTCTCCCAAACACACCGGATGCACCTGGAACCACCCCAGCAAGGAGCCGATCTGTGAGGGTTCCACTACTGCGAAGAAGCCTCTCCGTGTGAACGACCTCCTGTGCTGTTAGCCGAACAGGCAACAGCAGAGCGCTCGCGAGGAGAACCCATGAAGTCTGGATGGTTATTGATGGAAGAAGCCTGACACGATCGTGCGCTTGAGTCATAAGAATGCACCTGCGGTCCCGAATCTGCAACGGATTTTATACGAACGTGAGAACAGTGTCAACGAAGCGCCGAGGGGGTGCGCAATGGACAATTTGGTGTCATTACCGCTCACTCGAGGCGCCCGATCCCGGTACGCGTCCCATACGGATCGTGTGACCGTAGGACCGCGGGACGATTTCTCCTCAACCTGGCTTTGCAGGAATCCCGAGACGTTCCGGGCCCCCGTGCTCTCCGCGGGCCGCGTGCTTCGCCATGCGCGTCAATCGCACCACTGTCCCCTCACCGGGCGCGAGGCGCATCGGGATGCGGGTTTGTCCCTCACGGTCGTCGGCTTTCACCGGGAACGCCGCGCCGCAGCCCAGATCAACAACCTGCGAGAAGCTGCCGGGGATCACGAAGATATCTTCCAGTGTCTCCGATTCTGAAGGGTTGATGAGAAATACGTGCAGTTGCTCTCCGTTTTCGCGCACGACGGCCTTCAGTCGATGGTTCTCAATATCATAGTCACGCGGAGTAGATGATTTCAGCAGATCGATCAGAGCCTGCTCCGGCAAGGGCTGAGCTTGAGTGAACAGCATCAACCTGCCGCGCCCGTACTGGAGTTCAGCCAATCTGCCCTGGTCGTCACTCAATGCCCGTGCTTCGATGCCAGTCAGTTCTGCCGACGCGAAGGTGTCGTCATACTTCGTGGTTGCTCCCAGTGCCATTGTCTGCATGATTCTCCCTTGCGGCTGCCCGTAGGGGTTGATCATCCCTGGCGGCAGCAAGGCGACAAGGTTACCTCCCTGCTCAATCCATTGCAGCAGGATCTCCTCTGTCTCCGGTTGCAGGACAACTCCCCGCGGCAGGATCAGGGTGTGGATGCCGTCCAGCGACTGCTTGCGTTCCAGCAGGGGTTGTTCGTGGATGAACCCGTAGTTCCAGTGGTCAGCCTCAAGAGCGAGGGCGACCTTGCCCATCGTCTCGCGAGCATCGATGCCGTTCCACTGCGAAGTTGTCGGCTCCACGATCGCCAACTTGGGGACAATCGTGGGATGCTCCAACGCAATCCGTTCGAATCTTCGCGCACGCTCCCGCGCGACGGGGAGGTAACCGGTGGAATACCGAAGAATGCTCTTTGCGGCGGCGACGTTCCAGTACCCGGCCCCTTCGGAGAAGCCCTCCGATCCGCCATACCAGATGGCCACCGTTGAGCGACCCCATGCCATCATCTCGAACAAGTCACGCAGACCAGACGCCTTGTAGCGTCGCTCATCAAAGAGGTCGCGACACAGCAGCCCCGCCGCCCATTCAAAGTTGCCCAGGGGCTTGTCATACGCCTTCCGCAAACTGTCCAGCATTCGGTACATGGGCCACACCCAATCGATTCCATAGCTGTGGAAGCCGACGGCATCGTAGGTTTCAAACATCCGAGGCAGATCCAGTGCCCGGTCGTTGCCGAAATCCCCTGCGAAGAAGTGGAAGTCGTTGAGCACGGCGATGTCGGGTAAGTGACTTTTCACGGCATCCCGAACGAGCTTCATCCACTCGAAGTAGCTGTCCTGGCGGAAAAGCTGCACTTCATACAGCAGACCGTTGGGACGCGCTGTGCTGACAGACTTTGGGTCGATGTCGGCGAAGCTGCCGTACGGACTTCCCCAGGCAGCGTTCAGTTTGGCGATGGTCTTGTACTTGTCTTCGAGGCGCTTCCGGAAACCGGTGATGGCACTGGGATTGTTGAGTTGGGCGTAGAACGCGCATTGCTCCTGACCCACCGCGCAGTAGCGCATGCGACCGGGATACTGCTCCGCGAGGCGTTGGCTCCACTCGGTCAGCATGTCACTGTAGATTTGCCGGACGGCCGGGTTCCAGAAATTGAAGGTGCCGAAATACCCTCCCCCGCCAGCATAGCGCCCCCCGCTCAAAGCGCGCGCCTGGAACGGCTGATCCTGGCCGGGCCAGTTGATGGGTCTTCCGTTCCGATCCCACAGGAAGGTGTCGGGGTCGTCTCTGTATTTCTCGAACCAGCGCGCCGGCAGGACCTGCATCAGATGCACGGTGCCGATCGTGGGCGAGAAACCAAACTGGCAACCGGGGTTATCCTTGAGCAGGTATTCCTTGACATGCGCGTCGAAGACATCCCATCGATGGATGGTCGCACCCTCTGCAGACGGCTCTTGCGGTGAGTCGAGCACCTGCGGAACATCATAGCAGTCATCGAGACCCAGCGCGTCCTGCTGACGGTTGCGGGATGTCAGGTCGATGCCACGAAGGCCCACTGGCGGCCAGAAGCAGGTAGGGCGTCCATCACGCTCAAAGCGGCCGTTGCGCCACACCGCCGCGGCTTTCGCAGGCGCGGGAGAGGGAGGCGCGCCTGGGGCGAGGCTTCCCCCCGCGGCCTTGTGACAGGATCGAGCAGCCGCGTTGGCCTGGACCTCCAGTTGCTTCAGCTCGACTTCAAGCGCACTCGCGCTTTTCGAGAAAGCAGGTTCGAGAACCGCCGCATCCCAACCGTTGCGGAATCCCTCCCCATAGAGGTGCAGCAGGGAGTCAAGCTTTGTGGTGGAGGAACTGACAGAGAAAATGGTCCGCTGCACGTGTTCACGGATCGCGTCGGCTTTCTCAAGCCCCTCGAGATGAAAAAGCATCCGGCCAAGTTGAAGTACCTTTTCTTCCAACAAAGCGTGTCGCACAAGCAGAGCGTCATACAAATTGGCCGCGTTCCGAAACGCTGGGGGCGTCTCCCAGCGCAGCCACTGACGGTTGAGCCTGGTGTCATCCGGTTCGGACCGCGCGGGGAAAGTGTGCCGCAGTGTGTGAACGAAGAGGCTTACCGGATCACGCCGCAGAGGGAACGTCAACCCGAGGATGTCGCGGAGCGACAGCGTCGCTGGTTTTCGATCCAGCATACGCGCTCGCGGTGCAGCGGCGAGAATGTTGTCAATAATCACCTGAGTGCCATCGGAAACCTCCACGCGCAAACCAGCAACTGGTTCCTTGAGTTTCATCGGCAAGTTGCTGCCCAGGAGCAGATAGGGCGTGCCGGGCGTGACAAACCCAAGACAGAGATTGATGAGCGAAACGTCGAACACACCAGAGCGTCGGTCGAAAGCGAACCGTATCGTGAACCAACGCTCGGGCTGGAACACCAGCGGCCCGTCCGGTGGCCGGTTCTGGTGGGAGACTGTTTGGCGCAGGTTGCGCGTTTCCTCGCGAGTGTCGGCTGCAAAGTGACCCTCATTGTCAATCCGCACGCTGGCGAGTGCACGACCTCGACCATCGACGAGCGAGATGCCGAGGCGAGGGTAATCCGCGCCCCGGGCGAGAACGTCCAACTCCACGAATCCATCATCGAGCGGTTTGAGGGCAAACGTTGCAGCCGTCGGTTGATGTGCCGCTGGCGCGGCGCCAAGGAGCAGGCACTTATCTTCGATGAGTCTCTGACCTTCAGGTTCCGGACGGAAGACCACGTTAGGCTCATTGACGACGCGCGCTTGTCCTCCTTCCGGCACAGTGACCGCGGCACACCGTGAGCCATCCCCGACTGTTTCGGACTCGAACGACATGGCGTAAACACCCCGAGCTACGGCTTCCGCTGGTGGCTCACACACGGCTTCGGCTTGCAGTTGGTAAAGCTTCACGTCATCGAAACAGACGCCTTCCGACCATGTGTAGAAGCCCAGGGCGAGAGCGTACGCTGCGGCGATCTCCGGAGCGACTTTGTCGGAATACTGGTCATCACGAACGTCGAAGACCGTGTCGTTGTCGATGCTCATCACGAGGCGGTCGCCGCTCTTCTCAATGACCACCCGCTGCTTTCTGTCGCGGATCGGCAGGTAGCGGCTTGTAGGCCCGGCGACTTTCCGACCTTCGTGAACGATGATGTTGTACTTGCTGAAGCCACCCCCGACATGAAAGCCATAGACATCCTGATGCTTGAAATTCGGCAGTTGGCGGCTGAGAATGGCGCTGCGGTCTCCGTCATGCTGAGACCAAGTGGTGTACTCCAGACGGAAATTCGCGGACGCCGATTTGTTGATGGCGATAGTGCCTGGATTTCCCTTCCCGTAGAGGTGGCGGTTCCCGTTCGGTTCAGTCCGAATCTCCCACTCACCTTGCCGGATGCACCAGTCAAGTTTCTCTCGAGCCGCTGGGGCAACGTTCCCCTCCGGAAATGCTCCTAACTCCTCCCGCTCGAACTCATCCTGAAATACTGGGACAGGATTGGCCCACGGCGATGCGGGACGCAGAATGAAGAGCATCAGTGACAAGGCTACCTGCGAAAGTTGCTTGTGCGTGGCAATTCTCCGGAGAACGAAGCGTCGGTTCTGATTGGGGTGATGGCATTTCATGTATGGCAGCAGTGTATGTCCCGAGCCGAACATCGTCAAGGTGGCGCGTCAGGTTTAGCCTACGCAGGCTGCACCGGAGGGCGAATCCGGGGGGATTCGACGGTTGGTCGTCATGTCGCCGTAGCGCAAACCGAACAATCCACCGAGGCGAGATCGACGGTATTCTCCCGAGTAGTTCTCGAAGCTGGTCGAACTCAGAGTTCGTAGCGAACAGGCATTATCCCTGCCGGTTTTACGAACTAACGATCTCCGAACCCAGCCGCGGAGCGGCGGAGTCATCTAACCGGGGGTGATAACCCCCGGACGCGAGGCGCCGCCACACGCCTCCAGCCCCGAAGGGGCGATAGTAATTCGAGAGCACATCCTCGGACACCCGGTACCACCCCTCCGGGGTTGGGTTAGTCTTATCCCCCACCTGTTTCCGGGGATGTACATGCCCGGCTACACAATACCGTCCCTCCGGGACTAACGCCGCGGCAAACCTCACTTGCTGGCAAATGGGCCGCCTGGAGAGTATACTCGGGTCGAACTTTGAGGCGAAGGCCGGCCTCCGAAAACCAATGACCACCCCAGAGAAAGGACTATCATGAATCAACATTGTGTCAAGCTGACCCGCACACTCCCTGTGCGTCACGAGGTCGACATCCTGGTTGTGGGGGGTGGGCCGGCGGGGGCAGCAGCAGCGGTCACCGCGGCGCGGCAGGGGAAGGATGTTTATCTCATCGAGTCCCACACCTGCCTCGGCGGCATGGGCACCGCAGGCGGCGTGCCCGTGTTCATGCAGTTTACGGACGGCGTCAACTTTCTGGCCGACGGCTTTGGGCGTGAGTTGCTGCACCGGCTGCAAACCTCGGGAGGCACACACCCGCCCGGTGGTTTCTGCATCAAAGCCGAGACGCTGAAACGCGTCTACGATGAATTGTTGACGAAGGCGGGGGTCTCCTTCACCTTCCATACCCAGCTCATCGACGTTGAGACCGAGGGCGACCGAGTCACAGCAGCCATCTGCGCGGGCAAGTCCGGGATGTTTGCCATACGCGCGCAGATCTTTGTGGACAGCACGGGCGATGGCGACCTGTGCGCTTTCTCCGGCGCTCCGTTTGAGAAGGGCAATGAAAACGGCGCCATGATGCCAGGCACGCTGTGTAGCTTCTGGGCAGGGATCGATTGGGACGCTGTGCAGGAAGGCGGGCTCGGCGCCGGTAATAGTCGCATCGAGGATGCCTTCCAATACGGCGTGTTCACCTTGGAAGACCGACACCTGCCAGGGATGTGGCGTGTCGGGGAAAAGCTCGGCGGTGGAAACATTGGCCACGCCTTCGATCTCGACGGCACGGATGAAGTCTCGCTGACAAAGGCTCTCCTATGGGGGCGGAAGTCGCTGCTGGAATATGAGCGGTACTACAAGGAATACCTCAAAGGCTTTGAGGAGATGGAGTTGGTCGCCACCGGTTCGCTGTTGGGTGTTCGGGAGACGCGGCGTATCACCGGCGATTATGTACTCAACGTGGGGGACTTCAACAGCCGCGCCGTGTTCGGTGACGAGATCGGTCGCTACTCCTATCCTGTCGATATCCACATCGCCCGGCCTGACAAGGAGAGTCACGAGAGATTTATGAAGGAGTTCACTTCCATGCGGCTGGGGGTTGGCGAGAGTTACGGCATCCCCTACCGAACGCTCACGCCAAAGGGATTGGCAAACGTCCTGGTGGCGGGCCGGTGCGTCAGCACCGACCGCCAAATGCAGGCGTCCATTCGCGTCATGCCGGGATGCTACATCACCGGGCAGGCTGCCGGCATGGCCGCGGCGATGATGGTCGAAGGGGAAAGCGATTCCCGCGGCGTCGCGGTCGCTGAATTGCAGCAGAGACTGAGGGGCATGGGGGCGTATCTGCCGAACGCGTAACCTCGCCCTCCCAAAACGGCGTAGCCAAATGGACGTTGCTGAGTCCGGCGCGCCCCCAAGACGATCCCTCAATGGCAAGGGATGTGTCGAACAGGGTGTATCCCGGAATTACGGAAAAGCGGATACATCGACTTTGTCGCCGTAGGATAAAGCTCCAGCTTTGTCAATCAGCAGACTCGCTTCGGGTGCAAGTCAGATTTGTGACGCGTGGAGGTAATCAGCGCCCTTGGGGTCGGCCAGGCATAAACGAAAGGTTGGGGAAACCTACGCGAGTGAAAGGGGACAGTAACAACCCCCATCCGGTCTTCGACCACCTTCCCCCGTTATCGAACCGAAACGGTTCGCACAGGGGAAGGCAATAACTACTTCTTTCGGTGTTCTATTACTATCAATCTGTTCACCCAACTTACGTCAA
>MNXM01000293.1 GCA_001872605.1 Armatimonadetes bacterium CG2_30_59_28
CAACGCCTTCCGGCAACTCATCTCCTTCAGTTGCCCCTTCGGCGACCGCCACTCCAGCCACCGACACACCCGCCGCGCCAACTCCCGCCGGGACAATCCCGGCTCCCTCTCCAACTCCCCCTCTATCCGTCTGAGGGTCTCTCTGCTAAAATACTGACCACAGATCTCCATACCCTCTAGTTTACCGGATGTAGCTCACGGTGTTAAGTGTGTCTGAGAGTCAGCCCGATGGGGAGAGGGAGGGGTGAGGGAGAAATCCCGGCCCCCGAAGGGCGCGTTTTGAGCGTTGACAAACAACTCCCGAACATTCTCATCTCATGACCCATTCAATCCCCAATCGTACCGCAGATAGCTGACGGCGACGTTCCCGGAGCGGAGCATCCCGGCTACCGAAGCCGAGGCGTATTTCGCGATCGTGTTCAGCATCTGGCTTTGGGAGCCGAAGTCTTTCCCATACCACTTGAAAAGGGCGGAGAGCATGGCCTTTTTCCCTGCCACGTCGAACTTGTTGCGGGTGGGGTCGTTGATAAATCGCCGGGCGGCGGCATCGAGCTGGGAGTTCAACTTGCTCGCCACGTACGCGGTGTCGGCCAGCGGGGGGCAACTCTTAGAAGCGCAGTTCACCGCAAAATGGATTCGAGGTTCCTTGAATTGCTTGCGCAAAATTCCATGCTCGACGTCGTTGAGCGACAGCGTCTGTCCGGCAACCTTGTGCTCTTTTTTGCTGAAGAACTGTTTGTCGTTCATAACGCTCTTGATCGGATACCGTCTCAACACCCCGTTCAGGCAGGAGGCGTTGTAGGCGTTGATCCAGAAGGAGAGTTGCTCGGACTGACTCAATCCCGAAACCTTCGTGTGGGAGATCGTCTGCAGGTAGCCCGGGAAGTCTTTGTCGGCCTTCAGCCCTTTGTAGTTAACCACGCCGCTCTTCACATACTTCTTCAATATTCGGTCGAAGGTCGAGTGGTCCAAAGCGTGGGCAGAAACGGCGGTTGCGATTGTCAACGCCATTGCCCAGAGATTTATTGATCTTTTCATTCTTGTTCCTCCCTATAGTTGCTTATCATGTCTGTCTCAACGGATTCCCTCGTCGAAAAGTTCCGTCTGTTCTCCCTGGGAGTCACTGGAGGCCCAGGATCTCCTCATTCCTCGGCAGCTCCCACTTTGATTCCACCTCCTTTCCCTGACCCACAAAAAGGCAATTCATCGGGCAGACACGAACACACTCCCCGCAGCCGACGCAGGGCGTGTCGCGCAGCGTAACCGGTTCTCCACGGATCGCCCGTTTCTTGATGTCGATTCCCATCTCGCAATTCATGTTGCACAATCCGCAATCGATGCACTTGCCCTTTACCGCGCCGATTTGCCAACGACTTGCGATCTTGCCAATCAGGTTCATGTAGGCAGCCAGCGGACACCCATACCGACACCAGATACGGTTGCCGAAAAAAGGATAAGCGGCGATGGCGATCCACCCCGAAAACGCCCACATAACAAACAGGTCGTACAGCTTGGAGGGCTTGTCCCAGTGAGTCAGAGCGTTGAGGAGGGTGACGACCACCGCGGCAGCCAGGACCACGTAGATTGATTTTTCCCATCGCTTCGCTTTTTCCCCTTTTGGCGCCAGGCGACGAAAAGGGTCTCCCGCCGTCTCCGCCAGGCAGCCGCACCCGCACAACCAGGCGCAGTAACGTTTGCCGTGAAAGTAGGTCAACAAGGGAATGCCAACGAAGGCGAATACCAGACCGTAAATCCACCAGAACTCAGGGGAAAGAATTCTCGCCGATTTCGGCTTGAATACCGCGCTCATGCTCAAGGGCCAGGCGTAACCGAGTTTGTAGATATTCCCATCGTTCAGCAACAGGGGCAGGAGAAAGAACAGGATCGTCTGAAAGGCCATGCAGCTTATTGTTCGCCAGAAGGTGTAGCGGCTGGGACGGCGCGCAATGATATAGAAGAGACCCAAGCCACAAACCAAGGCCGAGTAGACCGCCGGATACCAGATTTTGGCCGTCGCATAAGCTTGATCCCATAACTCGGACCCCATTGCCACGAGGCTGAAGTTCTCGGAATGCAGGGGGCACGAGCAGAAAAGGCCGTGGTTGAATTTCTTTACGGAGTAGATAAGCAGCAGGAGGGCCGTCCAGAAAGCAAATTGGACCCAACGCCTTGCGTCCCACTCGTTCTCCAGTTTAAGACCAATCTTCTTGAAGAACTCGACAGGCAGCCGCGTACCGATGAGAGTAAACACAATCCGATTCGGGATGACGCGCTCTTCGCCTCCCGCCTCGAGAACGACTTCGTCGGGCCGAATTTCCTTCACATTGGAGTTGAAGACGACCTGCACACGGCCCGCGTCCATCGCTCGGCGAATCAGGCTGGCATTCTGCGGCTTGAGACGCGTGAACTCCTCGCGGCGGTAAGAAATCGTGACCTCGTTGTTGTCTATCAACGCGAGGGCTGCCTCGATGGCGCTGTCGCCTCCGCCCACCACAAGAATGTCCTCACCCTTGAACTCTCCCGGATCGTAGAGTCGGGTGAAGACTTTGGAGAGGTCTTCGCCGGGCGCGTTTAGCGTCCGCGGAGTTCCCTGTTTGCCGATGGCCAGGATGACGAACCGGCTGGTCCAGGTTTCTCCGTCTTCCGTGGCCACAACGAAATGGCCGTTCTTGTTGATCTCCGAGACGGGTGTGTTCTCGCGGATATCCAGCTTGGCGCTGCGGACCGCTTCCTGCCAGCGCTCAAGGAACTCCTCTTTTTTTGCTTCACCCAGCCACAGGCTGCCGCGGGTTTCCAGTTCAACCGGTTCCGCGTAGATCGACTTCCCCGCGGGGAAATTGTGGATCGTGTTGGCGAGGCGAGCCTTTTCAAGAACAACGTATCGCAATCCCTTTTCTTTCGCAGCCATGGCCGCCGAGATTCCCGCGGCTCCGGCTCCCACGATAATCACGTCGTAGTCTGCCTCGGCACGTTCTGTGTCCCGTTGTTTCGCAATCTCCTGAACGGTGTCGTAACCGTGGTTGATTGCGTTCTTCAGCAGGGGCATCCCTGTGAGGTCGCCGATGATGTACAGCCCGGGAGTAGTGCTCTCCAACTTATCCGTGATGATCGGAAACCGCTCTTTCGGCGTGGCTTCCGTTTTGCGTGTTGCCAAAAATGACATCCGATGTTCCCACCTCACTTTTTCGCCATTCGACACCTACGTTGCCCGACCGGAGACCTCTAATCGAACGTCGCGAGCTTCTCAATATACTCAAGTACCACTGTTACGTAAGCAGCATGGCTCCAGGTCAACGGACAGACGCTGACCGGTTCCCCAGTATCCGGGTTCAACTGTTCCGACAAGGCCCCGCTCGGAAGAGCATGGGCGGCGGTCCATTCCAGGATTTCCAAGGCCGGGTGAAGATCGTCTCGATTTTGAGCCAGCGCGATTCGCCATTGCGCCAGCCACAGAGTACAGATAAACCACGGGTTGCCGGGGACACGTTCAAGGTCGTCGCTCCGAAGCCGTTGATAGGAATCATTCTCATATCGAGCCACTCCGCCCACAGGGGTTCTAACCCACAACCGCTGTTCGACGGCCTGCATCATGGCGACGATTCGCGGGTCATCGGGTGGATACAGGCCGAAATATGACAGACCATACAGGCTGGCGTCAACGGTCAAATCCACCTCTACGTCGTCGTCGGACTTGAGGTCAAGCCTCCGGGCAAAGCGGTTGGCCTCGGGACGCCAGAGATAGTTGTCTGTACCGGTGCGAATTTCGGAAGCGGCCTGCTGGTACTTCTCCGCCAGTTCGGATTCACCGAAGGCTTGAGCGAAGTTAGCTGCCGCCATGAGTCCGCCATAAACGGCGCCGGTGGTAAACGACAGGACCCCGCGCCGCTCTTCCCACAAGTCGTAGCTCGGACGAGGCAGTCCCGTCTTCTCATCGCGGTACTGCCAGAGAAACTCCGCCGCTCGAATGATGAGGGGACGATAGAGCGGCTTGAGCGCCTCGACGTCGCAATAACGCTCGAAGTGCTTCCAGAGGGCCCATAAGACCAGCGCAGTTTCATCTTCCTGGATTGGAAGATAGTTGGGCATCTCAGAAACCCAGGGATGCCACGAGCTTCCGGCGCTCCCGTCGGCGTTGTACTTGTGCAGGAAGTAACCTTCGTGAGTGAGGACCTGCCGGCAAAAATCGTAGAACCGCGTTGCCGGAACGAAGTAGCCGGCAAGATCGAGAGCATAGGCGACGAGCGCTCCGTCTCGCATCCAACAGTAACAGTAGGTGTCGCGTCCGAATTGAGCGATGTCGGAGTCCGTACCGGCAATGATCGCTCCTCCGTCGTCCACATGAGTCCTCAGAATCATCAAGCTGCGTTTGAACAGTTTCACAACGTCGACGGGCAAATCACCAAAGATTCTATTGGTCCGGCTAACCCACAGCCGCCAGTAGTTCAATGTGCGAGTGATCATCTCTTGGGGAGTCTTGCGAAGGACCGTACGGTTGATCCCTTTCACTTCCTCGTAACTCATTCCAGCGGCGATCCAGTATTTTACACTGCGGCTTCCCATTGCCGGAACCTGGACATGCACCGCACACGCTGAGTCGACGGACCCCTGAGCGATGGGATTTCCGCTGAGAACGCCGTCCTCGGCGTCGCGCCAGGTCCCCTCGTTGCCTCCAACCTCCTTGACCCCACAGGCGTATTGATCCAGACCGCACTTATCCTCGGTACAGCAGTTGATAAAGAAATAGCGATCCCCCTTGTAGTGGACGAGACTACGATCCTCGGGGCGAAAGTACGCGGTATCACCGATTTCGCTTTCCGAAATGTGAAAATCATGACTGAAAAACAGTCGAAGCTCGCGGTCCCGGTCGCTCAGATTCACAACGCGGACCTGTTTCAGGTAGACCGCCTCGTGGAAGTCCACACAATCATTACACTCGAGGCGAAGCTCCCACGTGGGGTGCGTCAGCTCCACCTGAGTCACCAGGGCATCGTCAAGGTATTTCAGGTTCCTAACCCAATCGTCTGAGTGAACCCACGCGAATCGTCCCTCGCACCACACGCCGAATCGAAAGGGATGCCCGTTGGAATGATTTTCTTTGCCGACGTGCGGAAAGTAAAAATCACGCATCTGGTATCGACGATCAAAATTGATTAACAGCCGTCCATTGCCAACAGGAATGTCACGGGGCATGTTTTGAACCTCTCAACTTTTCGGCGTGTCAACGCCCTCCAACGAAAGACCAACTACACCTGCCGGTGGGGACTCACTTCAGCAATCAGGAAGGTTGACATTCGCAGACTTCGCCTCAACTCCTCACCCTTGCCATCAGCAACACGATCAGCGCCGTGACCAGGACGAAAACCGACGCCACAAGTATATGCGATATGCAATCAGAAGGACAGAGCGCCCGCTTGATCTTCTGCAACATGTTGCGCTTCTAACCTGCTTCCTGCCGAGACTGGGCCAACTGCTGCCGCAGGCCGACTGCGGAGAGGTCGGGGAACAGTTGCCCTTCGAGGGCGAGAGACATCTTCCCCGTCTCTTCCGACACAACCAGCACAAGGGCGTCGCTGCGCTGGCTCAACCCCAGGGCCGCGCGATGCCGAGTGCCACGCGGCTCGATTCCCTCTTGCGAGAGTGGCAGCAGGCAGCCCGCGGCGTGAATTCTTCCCTGGCGGAGGACCACAGCTCCGTCGTGCAGCACATTGCCTGGTTGAAACAGGGATTCGAGCAGGGACGCGGAGACCTTCGCCTCCAGGATCACACCGCCCCGCACGTGCTGCATAACCTCCTGATTCCGCTCCACCGCGATGAGCGCGCCCCACCGCCTTTGCGCCAGCCACTCGACAGCGTCCATTACTTCACGCACCCCTGCCAACGGAGGCAGGACGCACTGCTCCAGGTGTTCCTTCAGCAACGCGGTTTCCATCTCCTCCAGTTGCTGCCGTATCCAGCCCAGTTGCTTTAGGAGCTCATCGGTTCCCTCACACCCCTGGGGTTGGGTCATCGCGTTCTGCAGTGCCTCCCAGTGCAATCCCACCTCGCGCATCCGCGCCATGAACTCGAAATGAGCCGAGCTCGAGGGGTCCGAACAGGGTGACCGTCGCAGGGAAAAGTTACGCGTGGCTGCTCGCTCCTTCCGGCGAGGCCTCCGCTTCCAGCATCCCGCCTGAAAGCGTAGGAAGGTTTTTCTCAAATCAGTCAAATTGCCCTCCAGATGCTTAGCCTGAGAGGGATCAATAGCCGCCTTTAGCTCAAGGCATTCAAACATACAGACCACCTTTTCCAAATCTGTCGTTTCACAATCGCGAACCAAAAGAGTGAAACAAGAATGTTGTAACTATTCACCGCGTCCCCCCGATGTGTGCGGGGAGTCAAGAATGACGACATGGTACGTGATCGGCAGGTTGACGTCAACCGCTTATACTCGTTACGGATGAAAACACCCCCTCACCCTCGAACCCTTTGGGTTCGCGCCCTCTCCCGATCGGGGGAGAGGGTCGGGGTGAGGGGGTGTTTTCACCCGTAACGAGTATATCTTCTGCAGCTCCGGGTCGTAGTTGAGATGGTTTAGCCGGACGGTGCCCTTGGTGCCGATGAGCACCAGGTAGGGAATGGTCTGCACCCTGTACGCGTCAGCAACCTCGGACTTCGTGTCCAGCAGTACGGGGAAAGTCAGCTTGAATTTCTGGATGCCTTTCGGGACCGCCGTCTTCGCAAAGGGACCATCCGGATTGACGGAGCAAATCTGCACGCCCTGTAGTGTTGGGTACAGCAGGTGTGGTTGGTGCCTCAGCGACAACGGAATCAAAGAACCGAAAAACGATGCGACTGACACCGGACACCGCCAGTCATCGTTTCCGCATTTCCACCTCACATCACGCGAAGGAGACAGTTCTCGCTGCCGAACTCGTTCGCTACTCGGTCGGTGCAGGTCGGATCGTCGACCCACTCGCCGTCAACGACGAACCGGTACTGATACTCCCCGGGCGGCAGGTACTTGGTCGCCGTCCAGTTGCCTTCAGCGTCGCGCTTGAGGGGGACGGCTTTGAGCTTCCATCCCCAGGCGTCGCCGGTTACGAACACGCTCTCCGCTTCCGGCGCGTGGAGGCAGAGTGTTACCCGCCGGCGGGTGGTCTTGCTTCTATCGGGCTTGGGCATCTTGTTCACCTCCCTTGGTGGGTGACTGCTCAGCCTGCCTCAGGCGAGGCAATTGCTGAGTTGAGATGGCTTGCATTATAATCGGTGCGTGATGGGCAATAAACATTTTTCCAAGAAAAGTTGAAAAGGGTGATCACGTCGAACCCTGTGGGTTCGCTCGAACCCTGTGGGTTCGCTGTGGTTATACTATGGAACTGCGATGGTGAGAACAATGATAGAACTCACCTCGAACCCTGTGGGTTCGCTCCGGAACAGATACGTGCGGTCTACCGGCAAGGCGAAGCCGCGGTGGTCGCCTTG
>MNXM01000290.1 GCA_001872605.1 Armatimonadetes bacterium CG2_30_59_28
CTACCTCGAACGACCATTCCATCGGAACCATAGGTATACTCGTTACGGATGAAAATCCACCTTTCCCCCTCACCCTGCCCTCCCCCCATCGGGGGAGAGGGTCAGGGTGA
The DNA here is from genome assembly GCA_001872605.1 of Armatimonadetes bacterium CG2_30_59_28. Taxonomy (GTDB): domain Bacteria; phylum Armatimonadota; class Abditibacteriia; order CG2-30-59-28; family CG2-30-59-28; genus CG2-30-59-28. The sequence continues at coordinate 111 of MNXM01000290.1, forward strand.
GGGGGTGTTTTCACCCGTAACGAGTATAAGTCGGTACTCCAAGAACGTAGTCTCTGGATTTTGTGGAGTGGGTGTGAGCTCGTCCGGACTACCTCCGTAAGAGGTGATGTAGAGCGTAGTGCTTGTGCGGAGACGATACTTGTAACTATTCACCTCGCCCCCCCGATGTGTGCGGGGAGTCAAGGATAACGATATGGCACCTGATCGGCAGGTTGATGTCAAAGAGTTGACCGAAAAAAGTTGGGGTTCGATTTGCAAAGCCTTGGAATTCTGGTTAACCTAACCCTGACGCAGTTTTCGCAGTCCGTCCGGATCTGTCTGGGCACGTATCACACCAGGATTTGCAACCATGACACAGCACGAACTAAATTCTTTCTCGAAAGCAGAATTGATTGCCATCGTTCTGCAGCAGCAGAAAACCATTGCCCGCTTGGAGGCTCGGATCGCGGACCTGGAAGAGCAGGTCCAGCGTCTTTCTGCACCTCCCAAAACCCCAGCAAATTCATCCCTGCCTTCGTCGAAAGGTTACAATCGGACTCACAGAGTCCGCGCCGAATCGCCACGTTGAGAAATCCGACGCGGCGGGAGAGGGGGCGGGCGCGAAGAAACGCGGTCCGCCGGTGGGTCATGTCGGACTCACAGAGTCCGCTCGGACAGAGCCGCCCACGCCAGGAACCCGATGTGGCCCTGGAGTGCCGGGTGGAGAGATGCAGTCGGTGCGGTGAGGACTTGCTGGAGGTGAAGCAAACCTGTGTGTCTGCCAGTCAGGTGGTGGATCTTCCGCCGATCGAGCCTGTGGTGGTGGAAGCCCGGCGTTCTGGCGCGGCAGGAAGGCGGGCAATTGAGCTACCCTTACCTCTTCGAGCGCCGCCCGGGCGAACTGTGGGCGATCGCCGGGTTTGCCTTCCAATCGGGCTGGAAGGAACCCGTACCGCTGAGGGTGAAGGTCAGCGAAGATGTATTCTTTCGCCAAGGATGAGGGCTTCGAACCGCTTGACAATCGCCAGCCTTCTTTTCATATCTGTTTCTTTGCTCGGAGGAATCAGCGTCATGGCACAACCTGCTCAACCCATCTCCCTTCACCCGCGCAACCCGCATTACTTTCTCTTTCGCGGGAAACCGACGATATTGATCACTTCGGGGGAGCACTACGGCGCGGTGTTGAATCTGGACTTTGACTACGTGAAGTATCTCGACACGCTGCAGCGCGACGGGCTGAATCTGACTCGCACCTTTACCGGCGCCTACATAGAGCCACACGGGGCCTTCAAGATCACACAGAACACGCTGGCACCCGTGCACGGCCGGTTGATCTGTCCGTGGGCGCGGAGCGACACGCCGGGCTACGCCAATGGCGGCAACAAGTTCGACCTGAACCGGTGGGACGAGGCATACCTCAAGCGGCTGAAGGACTTTGTGGCGCAAGCTGGGAAACGTGGAGTGATCGTTGAGATGAATCTGTTCTGCCCGTTCTACGAAGAGGCGATGTGGAAGCTGAGTCCACTGAATGCCCTTAACAACGTCAACGGCCTTGGCAGCGTGCCATGTAGTGACGTTTACACTCTCGACAAACACGGCGGGCTGCTCGACGTGCAGGAGAAGTTGGTGCACAAGATCGTGACGGACCTCCGGGACTTCAACAACGTCTACTACGAAATCTGCAATGAGCCCTACTTCGGCGGCGTGACAATGGAATGGCAACACCACATCGCCGCTGTCATCGAGGAGACGGAGAAGTCGTTCCTTCACCGGCACCTCATCTCCCAGAACATCGCCAATGGTACGGCCAAAGTTGACAAAATGCATCCGGCGATCTCGATCTTCAACTTTCACTACGCCAACCCGCCCGACGCGGTCGCCATGAACTACCCTCTCAACAAAGCCATCGGCGACAACGAGACCGGCTTCAAAGGAACGGGAGACACGCACTATCGCATGGAAGCATGGGAGTTCATCCTCGCGGGAGGCGGGCTTTACAATAACCTCGATTACTCCTTCGTTGTGGGACACGAAGATGGCACGTTCGCCTACCCCGATACTCAACCCGGCGGCGGCAGCGTCGCGCTGCGACGACAACTCCGCGCCCTGAAGGAGTTCATTCATTCCTTCGACTTCCTCAGGATGAGGCCCGACAACTCTGTCTTCAAGGGCTTACACCCCGAAGATGCACGAACGAGGGCGCTGGTTGAACCGGGCAAACAGTATGCCATCTACGTGTTCGGGGGCAAGCGCGTGAAACTGACGCTGGAGATGCCCACCGGGCAGTATCAAGCGGAGTGGGTGAACCCGCTGAGCGGCGCGGTAGAGAAGTGCGAGACGGTGAGCTCCTCCGCGGGTGCAGTGACACTTTCGTCACCGCCTTACGAGACAGATATCGCGCTGCGGCTGAGGGGTCACGACACATGACCTAAGCTTGACTTGATTGCTGACAGCTTCTATTGCCATCCTGTATCTGTCCCAAGCATTTGATGATTTCACGAAGGCGTAACGGCAGCGAAGAACAATAGCCTATTCTGGGAGGAGTATAATGAAAGCAAAGGAGACCACAACGATTCTCGACCCTATCCACACGGACGTCTTTCTCGGCGGTGAAGAAGGCTATCACACCTATCGTATCCCGTCGGTCATCACGACCCTGAATGGAACGTTGCTGGCGTTCTGCGAGGGACGCAGGGAGAGCGGGCGTGACCAGAGCCCGACCGACATGATGTTGAGACGCAGCCTCGATGGCGGCGTGACATGGGAACTGATGCAGACGGCGGTAGCGGCGGTTCCCGATGCGGCGATGGATCCCTGCCCCGTTGTGGATCGCACGACGGGTACGGTGTGGCTGATCTACGACCGGTGGCCGGAGGGTTACAGGGGAGAGGAAATTGCAGGTGTGGGGCCGGATGCGGTGAGTTGCTGGGGGACTCACAGCACAGACGACGGCGCAACCTGGTCAGAGCCGGTCAACATCACGGCAACGACGAAGAAACCTTACTGGACGGGCTTCGCTCACGGTCCCGGTGTGGGAATTCAGACTCAATCCGGGCGCCTGATTGTTTCGTGCAACCAGTATGAGGACGGCCACAGGTGTCTCATCATCTACAGCGACGACCACGGCAAAACCTGGCAGATGGGCGGCGAGACGGGACCAGCCGTGGACGAGTCGCAGGTGGTCGAGCTTGCCGATGGCAGATTGATGCTGAACATGCGCTCTACGCGAGGGAAGCGGTGCCGTGCCATCGCCACCAGTACCGACGGCGGCCAGACCTGGTCTGACATCCGTGACGACCCCACTCTCATCGAACCTGTCTGCCAGGGCAGCTTTCTCCGCTACACCCTCGCATCCGAACACGACCGGAACCGGTTGCTCTTCTGTAACCCGGCGAACCAAACTTCCCGAGTCAACGGAACGGTCCGACTGAGCTACGACGAGGGCCAAACCTGGGCGATTGCGAAGACCCTCGTGCCGGACGAGTTCATGTATTCGTGCCTCACCGTGCTGCCCGACCTGAGCCTCGGGTGTCTCTATGAGACGGACGGGTATCGGATAATCCGCTTCGCCCGCTTCACGCTGGACTGGCTGACCGACGGCGCGGATGGAATCGAGAGGAAGTGATAGGTTCAAATTCGCACTGGCGAGCTTTGACACGGTTTCCAGGAGGTTGTGTATGAACAGGAATGAATGCTTTCTCATTGCATGTAGTGTTGTGGCTGCGCTTCTTTCAACTCGGTGTCCCGCTGAAGATGCGCGTCAGACGGTCGCCGCTCCCACCCAAGGTGTTCAGGTTGACGGCAGACTCGATGACGAAATCTGGAAGGGCGCGCAGCTCGACGGTCAGGTTGTGGTCACGCTCGATGACGAGCACGGAAACTCTGTAACGCATGAGGACCTCGGTGATGCGCGCCCCACGCGGCCGTGTCCCAGGACAATCACATGATTCTTCAGCGGGGCGGTATCCTCAAAAATAAGTGGCTCAATATGAGGACCGAACCACCGCCTCATCCCCGGCACACGGGCGAGGGCGGAATCCACCAGAGTCGTCTGTTCGAGAGCAAGAGGTGTCAGGATGATCGTAACCACCGCTGCGCCCAGTACCAGCGTATATTGGGTTTCGGACAGCGCGCCGGCATCCATCCCCTGCTTGGCCAGCATGAAGGAAAACTCCCCGATTTGAGTCATCCCCAGCCCAACAGCAACGGCAGTTCTGCCCGTGTACCCGAAAGGTAGAACAACAGCGGTGGAGGTCAGAAATTTGAGGAGAACCATCGCCACCGCGAGTATCAGCAGAATGATCGCATTGGACGCCACAAACCGTGGATCGATCATCATACCGACTGAGACAAAGAATAGGGAGACAAAGACATCTCGAAAAGGAACGCTCTGCGAAACGATCCTGTGGTTGAACTCTGTTTCGCCAACCATCAGACCTGCCAGAAATGCGCCCAGAGCGGGGGAAAGCCCGAAGTGGTGGCCGGTGAGCGCCGTCCCCATGACAATGGTCACCACCGCCAACGAGAAAAGCTCTTCCGACCGTGTCTGCGCTGCGAGCCACAGGAGCCGGGGAACGACCCGCGTGCCGAGAATGACGGTGGCCGCCACAAAGTCAATTGCCTTTCCAGATGCTGCGATTATTCCGATTATCAGATGTTCGCTGGGAGACTGAAGGAAATCCAAAACGATCATCATCGCAACGACGAAGAGGTCCTGCACGATGAGCATGGCCAATATGACGCGCCCGCGAGTCGAGTTGGCGTCGCCCTGATCCATCAAAGCCTTGATGATGACCATCGTGCTGCTGATGGCGAAGATGCAACCGAGGTAGAGGGAAGCCTGCTCACTCCATCCCAGCCATCGTCCCCGTCCCCAGCCGCTGAGCGTTAGCAGGCAACTTGAATAAAAGTGCCAACAAGCCCGACGGCGCGAAGTTGCCCCAGGAATTTCAGGCTAAAGCCTACCCCCAACACAAACATAAGGAAGATGACGCCGATCTCCGCCATGGCGCTGATGCGATGCAGCTCTCCAATAAACCCAGGAGTAAAGGGACCAATGAGGGATCCGGCAAACAGGTAGCCCACGATGACTGATTGCCGAAGGCGTGATGCGATGATGCCACCGAGGAAGGCAAACGCCACGGCCGCGCTGATGTTGACCAGGAAATGAATGACCTCAGACTGCACACTTTCCTCTACGGGTAGGACTCAACGTGACCACAACTTGGGCATCGAACGCGAACTACATTCCCGGTGGTGGTTTCCCCGGGGTGGCCGGTCTTGCCGCACTTGGCGCACTTCCAGCTACGTGTGTCCGCCTCCTTCGTCTTTTTCAGAACGTTCTTCACAATCGAGGGAACATAGATGAGCATATTACATCTCCTTTCAATCCAATACCTCGCGGCGAGCACTCAACTTCTCGATCTGCTCGTCACGTTGCGCATCCAAGGTGCCTCGTGGCGCTTCCTCGAAAACGTGAGCCATCTCTTTGACCGAGTACAGGCGGGGGAGAAACACAAAGTCAGCCCCTTCGGTGTAAAGTTCCAGCGCTTCGGGGATTGTGCCCACGGTGACGACTATCCTTGCCTCCGGGCAAAGGCGTCTGACCTGCTTCAGCAGGCGCAGGTTGCTCGTTTCTTTCAGAATGGAGTCGGGAATGGTGGAGATCACCATATCCGCATGTTGGATATGAGCATGATGCAGCATGTCCATATTGGCGATGTCGCGGTAGAGACAGGCAATTCCGCGGTGGTTCAGTTCGGCATGCACTTGAGGGTTGAAGTCGATGACAAGGAGTCGATCGAGAAGAGGGTGTCTCCCCTCTGGCGTCTCCTGTCGCTCAAATTCATGCAACAATGAGCTTGCCTCCCGGAAGAACCCAAGCAGAACGATATCCTTGTCTGAGTGGGTCAACACCTCTTCCTTGCTGCGTGACTGCTCGTCCAGGTCGGCGATGCCCATCTTCTTCAGAAGCCGAGTCAGGACAAGGAATAGTGACGCAGCTGCAGCACTGGCGACCTGACTCAAGCTCGGAAGAGGAATCGGCATTCCAAGGGCCACGAAGAACAACGTGACAAAGAAGTCCCGGATGCTGACAACCTTCGCGATAACGTCCACGTTGTAAGGGAACGTTGAGATGCAGACGCCCGCTACGAGGGCGCCCATTTCGCGAGACCAGCCTGCGTGGTTTGCCGCTGCGCATACGGCGAAACACCATGCAAGCGCGGAGACCGGAACCAGTTCAGGTACTTTGGCGACGGAATAAAAAATCGATGGCAGCAAGTATTTGACGACACCCAGGCAAAGGATCACCAGAAGAACACCTTTGAACAGTGAGAGGAGAAGGGGGGCGGCGTGTGGGTTCAGCAGATTCGGCTGCAGGGCCAGCGCCAGGAAAGCCCAGATATCCAGGAATACCAATACCCCCAAGGTGATTCGACCTGGCAGGGTAACCAGCTCAAATTTGTCGTAAAGCAGTTTCACCACAATCATGGTGCTGCTCAAGCTGAGGCAGATGGCGAGGTATAGCGACGAGAAGTCGCCTCCTCCGGTTCGGTATCCCAATAGTGTAAAGAAGCCCAACCCCAGGGCAACACACAAGGGGAATTGCAGAATTCCAGTCAACATCACGGGCGTCCCCGCTGCCAGGAGTTTCTTGAGATCCATCTCAAGTCCGATGATGAAAAGAAGAAGAAGCAACCCAATCTCGGCCACAATCTGCACGTGCTCATGATTCTCCACCCAGTGAAAGCTGATCTGAGGGCCGATCACTACCCCTGCGTGGAGGTGCGCGAGGATGAGCGGTTGACGGAGTTTGTGACTGATGAATGCAAGCAGAGCTGCCGCCGTTATACACAAACCGATGGTTGACAGCAGATCAAACTGAGAGTGCATATTTTCCCTCCGTGGAGCGTGGGCAATCTGCGGTAACGCGCAGAATTCAAGTGGTTTGGTTCGAGCATCTCATTGGCGCTGTCATTCAGTGACTGACAAACGCACTGGATAGTGGCGAGTGGGTATCACAGCAGCAGGGGCCCACCAGTCCCGCACCGAAACCGGCGTGCCATAGGGGTATTGCCGAAGGGCGCGATACGCGGCAGGACAATGGTCCGGTAACTATTCACCTGATGGCACGCTAACTTCGTTCGCCAACCTTCGTCCGCAAACTGCGGACTCACAGAGTCCGACATGTCCGCTATTGTGCAGGAAAGTAGCGTCGAAGTTGCGCACAAAGTTGGCGTAGCAATGGCTTCGCGTGCTGCGGACTCACAGAGTCCGAACTTAAGGAAACAGAGCG
>MNXM01000264.1 GCA_001872605.1 Armatimonadetes bacterium CG2_30_59_28
CTGCCCGTGGGAAGTGGAGTTGTGGAAGCGGCGTGCAAGTCCGTGGTGGGAGGTCGTATGAAACGTAGCGGCATGCTTTGGCGCAAGGACAGCGCCGAGCCTCTCCTGCATCTGCGCGCGGAATTCAAGAGCGGGCGCTGGGACCAGAAATGGCAACAGATGCGTGTGGCCGCCTAATCCCTGACATCAGAATGGATTATGCACACCCCAATTGGCACCCGAGAGATCAGACTTGGTGCCGACTCCACGGGGATGCACGCCGTTTCCGCGGGGTTGGGCGTAATCTCCGCCTAACCCCGCGGAACCCTTGGCCAGGGCCGCGGTGATCGCCGAGATTCAGGAAAACATCTCCCCCCGTCTCTCACGCACCCATTTGCGTGACAAAACCGGAGCTGTATCCCCCGCGGAAGGCCCCAAATACCTCGCACCTGCCACCTGGCACCCCGCACCTGCCGCTCGCCACTCACTTTCGAATCTCCACGCTCGCCAACCCCCAGTTCTTCGCGCCTTCGGCAGGCTCGATAGCGAGTGTGAGTCCCTCGTTGCCAACGGTCGTCTGCAGGTCGAGGTGGGACGATTTGCCGGTGTCCGGTTGAGGGATCGTGTAGCTCTTGCCGTCCTGAAGGGTGATGCGCGCCGGGCCGGGGTTGACCTGACCGATGAGCGGCGTGCTGGCGAGGAGCGAGGGCGCGACCAGCGTCACCTGGTACGCTCCGGGTGGCAGAGCGACCTTGAACTCGGAGCGACCGGTCCCGACAATCATGGTGTTCTCCGCGCCGGTGAAGTCGCCTTTCCACTCGAAATGTCGCGTGCCGCTGGTAAAAGGATCGGTGGGCAGCTCGCCCCAGCCGAAGGTCACATGCGCGGAGGGAAGAGGGGAAAACGCCGGTTGATCCTCGGGGGTCACCGCCAGATAGCGCAACGTAAGAGCGCGGGCGTAAACAACCTGATGCCGCCACAGCCCTTTGCCCGGCGCGGTCTGGATCGTGATATCCAGACCTTTGTCGTCGGCGCGTCCCCACAGGGCGACCCGCTCGAACTGAGTTCCATCCGGGGAAAGGGTTCGACTGGAAAGCGTCCACGGCGCGGCCGCTGGTTGGCCGTTGACCACCACTTCGGCGAGGCCGTTGCCGCTTCCACTGGCTTCGAGGTCCACACGATACGAACCGGCGGGAACCTTCACGTGGTAAGTGGCAGGGCCGCTGAGGGTGACGAGAGTGCCCGAAGGTGTCACATATTGCTTGGCTTCAAGCCATCCCTCTCCCTCGGGGGTATTGTTCACGAGATCGCACTGGATGGTCTTCGCATTAGCAGTTTGGGGCGAATCGGACTCCAGCGAAGCGGCGAGGACCACAAGCCGATGTCCTTTGCCGGTGTCGGTCAGCTCAACGCTGTCGAGTTGGGTGGCTTGCAGCGGGACCTCCAGCAGATTCAGCAGCGTCGTCCGGCCATCCCATTGACTCGAAACCTTGAACGCCCGCACGAGGCTCGCCTTCTTCGAGAATCCCCAGAAGTGCCAGTTCTCGTAGGCGTCGAGGTTGCGCAGCGGCTGCTTCTCGTTCTTGCCGTCAGCGTAGTGCAGCGTCAGTTCGGCGCCGACCTCGCGATCGAAGGGCGCGTTGTCGGCAATCATTCCGAGCAGGAAGAGACGCTTGCCCTGCGCTTTGACGGGAAGGGAAACCGTCTCCTTGTCATGCAACACGATGACCGACTTCCCGTTGTTGGCGCTGGGATGCAGCAGATCGAAGGGCACGCCGGAGAACTCCATCCGTCCACCCCACGGCAGACCATAGACATAGCTGCCTTCTTCCCGCACGGTGAAGTCGCTGCGCAGAACGACCGGATACACACTCGGCGCACGCACGGGATAGCACCCCGGCTCCACCTCGCCCCAGTTGAGGAAATCGAAATGGAGAGACTTGCCTGCCACGGGTGGATCACCGGTGAGAGGTTGCCCGTAGCAACGAAGCTCGTTCCAGGGATTGGAGTTTGCCGCGGCGCGGAGATCCACCGCTGCGATCTTTGCACGGTCTGCTCCCTTGACCTGCGCGCCCGTCCATCCCCAGTCCCATGCCTCGCCGCCGTTCTTCAGTCGAGGAGGAGAGTCGAGCAGGTCGCTTTCCGTCTTCCCCGTCTCCGCCGCGATGGACAGGAGATAGGGGAAGACGCCGGGACCCTCATACTGTCCGTAGATGTTGTTTGTGCACCTCTTCGTGAGAGCGGCAAGCTCCTCGAAATCCATCTCTCGCAACGGCTTCTTGAAGACCTTGTCCGGATAAAACTCCTGCAACCGGGGAAAGACGTAAGGACCCCACATGGAATAGTGAAGCTTCAGTCCGTCGAGGAAAGTCGTGTCCTTCGAGTAGCGATAGGCATACCCAAACTGGAGAGACCCCAGACCCAGATCGAGAGACTGAACTCGTTTCCGCGCCGCGGTCACCCAGTAGTCGCGCATCTCCGCATCGTCGCTGTAGGTGAGGTAGGTCAGCAGCGAGGGATGCTGAATCGTGGAGCAACGGAAATGAGGATGGTCGAGCTTGCCCGAATCGCCCATCTGGAAACCGTAGTAACTGGATCGGACCGTTTGCTTCGCTTCTTCCCAGAGGGCGTTGTCTCCGGTCACCGATGCAAGCCGAGTTAGAGACTCGCCAACGTACTCATCCTCGCTCCCGCCGCCCTTGCGGTGGAAGTTCGCGTATTCCTTGAACACGTCGAGACACCGCAAGTCTCCGGTCAACAGATACATGTCCATCGCGCCGAACGAGGCGGTGCCGTAGCCGGAAAGATAGTTACCCCAGTGTTGCTCGTCATGCCGATGTCCACCGCCGACGTTCGCTGGCTCTTCGTCGTAGTGAACGGCGTCAATGTCGGTCACGTGGCGCACCATCGCTTCCCAATGATCGAACAGCCGCCGGTCGCCGCTGCGCAGGAAGTGCAGCAGGATGTTGCGGTCCTCCGCGCCGTCGTTGCAGAGCCATCCACGGTAGCCGCGGGAGCACCAGCTCTTCGGCGCGCCGTCGCCGGAATGGCTCGGCTCCTCGTAACCGGAGAAAAGTGTATCGCCGAAGTCAATCCATCCATACCATCCGAACTGCGACACGTTGCGCAAGCGCCATTCCATCGCAGTATCCATGAAGGCTTCGAAGCGTGGGAAGCGCTGCGGGTCGCGCGGCTGGAACCGCGGCATGAAGTCGCTGTTGCCATACCACTCCGGGGGAGCAACCGCGAAAAGTCGCTGGTTGAATGCCGAGACCGTCGCATCTATCGTTTGAGGATTCAGCGCACCCTCATGGAACCAGAGCAGCATCTCATGAGTCTTCGCAAGCCCGCGTCCGCCCTTCGGCCACATCCCGAGGTCGTAGTGGATTTCATTCTCCACGTAGTCATACCTCCGCCGCAGATCGAGAACCTGGTTGCCGCGATCCGGCCAGAGGTATTGCGTGATGGTTCCCGCAGCCGCGTCTACCGTGACTTCCTTGGGGAACAGCTTGTCGAATTGCCGGACGGCGAAGGTGACGCCGCGAGTGCCGTCCTGCAACGTCGCCCAACCCTTCGCCCATGTGCCCGACTCGACCGGCTTCGCGTCCATCACGAATTTCCCCGCGTCCACCTGATATGCGACCGGCTTCACATCGGTGTAGGGAACCTTGTGACGCAGCACCGAGGGACCGGTCTCCAGCATCGAAGCCCACGTCGCGTCGGCAGGGGCCTGCACCGGCTTCGCTCCACCGAAGAGAATCTGCGGCTTGCCTGCAAGAGCGAATTGCTGCTGCACCGCGAGGCGACGCAAGAAGTCCTTCTTCACGTCTCCCGTGAAGACGAACGTGTGGGTCATCCACACCCAGGGCTTCCCCGCATGGAAGGTGAGGCGCACGGTGTACGGGAACTCCTCGCGGCCCTCCGGGTCTGCCAGCCAACCGTCCAATCGGACGACGGTCCGCATCGCGCCCTTCCACTCGACCGCGGCGGTGAAAGGTTTCTTCGAGGCCGCCGCTGTGAAACGGTCCGGCTTGGAGTCAGGCGAGGCGGCACTCTTGCGGAGCCAGTCCTCCTCGTTCGGCTGGCCGGGAGGCGTGTGTTCCAAGTCGAGGAACATCTGCCCCGGCGAGCGAAGCGCGGCAGCACCACCCCGCAGCGTGATCGCCTCGGGAAGGCTGAACGAGGTCTTGCCGATGCGCGCCGACAGCGCGCCGGTGTCCACCGAGATTGTGGACGCGTTCTCGTTGACGACGATGCCCGTGGACGCGGTCGCCGGACTCGCAACCTTCGCATTCGGACCGTAAGTCAGGCGAAAGGTCTTCGTCTCGCCGGGGTTGAGGTCGGCCTGGAAATCCAGCAGCAGCCACATGACCGACCCATCCCGCCACCGCGCGGTGACGCGTACATCCGCGGTCGCGGGCTTCCCCGCGTTGTCCAATAGTTGCACCGGCTGCCCCTCCTTCAGCACGCCTCTGGGAAACGGCACGCCGCTGGTCACGACGTCCGCGCGACGAACGACGCCGGAAGGTTCGGTGAGGGTGAGGGGGATCTCGCCACAGACTCCCGCGACGCAAAACAACATTGCACCAGCGACAACCAGATGTGAGATCGATTCAACACGGATGTGCAGACGTTTCATGAAGACCTCGACTCCTTGAGCGCAAGTATGCAACGCATTATTGCAATTCCACCTTCCGGGCGCAAGTCCCTCAATTGCGGTCTTTGACAAGTTGCTCTCTTATGCTACTATCACTGCCGCTCCATCGCGAAGCCGACCGGTTCGGGCGAGCGACAAGAAACGAAGTAAGGTCGTACAGTTTATGACAGTGGATCTTCACGGTAGAATGGCTTTGGTGACAGGCGCTGCGAGAGGGATTGGCAAAGCCATCGCCGATGCGTTTGCCGCCAATGGCGCGCGGGTGATCTACACGGACGTGGACTTCCGCGCAGCTCAGGAGTCCGCGTCGCAGCAACCCGACAGTGTTGCAGTGGCGATGGATGTGACCGACGCTTCACAGGTGGAGACCGCCATTGGGCAGGTGTTGGAGAAGTTCGGACGGCTGGACATCCTGGTCAATAACGCCGGGATTAACACGTTGCACCATCGCGTCCCAATCGAGCAATTCCCGGTGGATGAGTGGCATCGCATCCTCGACGTAGACCTCAACGGCTTGTTTCTGGTTAGCCGAGCGGGGTCGAATGCGATTCTGCCACAAGGATCAGGCAGAATCATCAACATCACTTCGGTCGTAGGATTGGTGCCGTTGCGTCTGCAAAGTGCGTTTGTGGCCGCGAAGGCCGGAGTCGTCAACCTGACGAAGTCCATGGCGCTGGAGCTTGGGCCACGCGGTATTCTGGTGAATGCCATCGCGCCCGGCTCGACTCTGACCGAAGGCACGCGGCAACTCTTCTACGGGGAAGAGGGCAAGTTCAGGGACTCCGTGCAGCAGCTTCTCGCACACATCCCGCTGGGCCGACCGGGGACGCCGGAAGAAATCGCGCACGCCGCTCTGTTCCTCGCCGCGCCGGAGAGCAGCTACATCAACGGGCACGTTCTCGTGGTGGACGGGGGATGGACGGCAGGTTACATTCGGGAGTTTTGAGGAGGAGCAGACATGGCAAAGATTACTCAGTTCAAGGGGTACGAAGGAGCGCCGACGGTTCCCAAGCCGGATCATCCGGTTCTACCGATGATCGTGACGGTGCAGGACGGGATACCGGTAGCCTACCCCGACTGTCACGGACTCGGAGTGCGAGTGGTGCACCCGGTGAACCCCAAGGCTCCGGCGAAGAACATGGGATTGGTGATGTTCTACCTGCCGCCGCACACCAGCAACCCGGTGGGTTCGCACGAAACGGAGGAGACGTACATTGTTACTGTAGTTTGGCAGATTTTGGACCTTGAAATCACGGTGTTGTGCCCAGCAATCCGACGGCTTTGAGGGCCGGTAGTACGGCTTGGTGCTCCAGAGCAATCTGGCACACGTGAGTCAGGAACTTGACGGAGTGTTCGTGTTGGTGCTGACGCTGGACGTCCGCAAGATTCCGGGCGTCTTCCAGTTGATGCTGACGCCATTGCAGATAGGTCAGGGTCACGAAGCACACGGTCAGATACTTGTTAATTCCTTCGAGCGAACGCTGGCGGAAATCCGCGGCGCCCAATCGGTCCTTGAGATACAGGTAGTCGCTTTCAATCTGATAGCGGTGCGCATAGCGATCCAGTACTCCCCGGGCCCTCAAAGAGAGGTTCGTGCACAGGAAGTACTCGCGACTCTTGTCGCGGAGGTTCCGTTTGCTAACAATCACGAGCACTTCGCCAACGCCCTTCACTTCCCCACGCAGGAGGTAGGTCAGATAGGTGGTCGTCGTGTCCGTCGAGTAGCCCTTCACACGGGTGGGAGCATACTCGTTATTCCTGAGACGCACTTTGTTCGGCGACTTCCCATCAAGGCAACGATTGCTGCGCAGCGAACAGATCACATGCCAGCTCTGTTCCCGACAGTAACCAATCAGTTCTTTGGAAGCATACCAACGATCAAAGAGCACGTAGATCTTCCGATCTTTGGGCAAGAGCGACTGCACTTCGGTCAGCATTTCCCGCGCCAGGTCCAGCTTGCTGGCATGGGTTAACCGCGCGTCCCGCGGGCGCCCCCGATTGAGTTTGCGGACCGTCTCTTCCCGCAAATAGAGGCGAAAGCTGACGGCGAAGGAACAGGTCCCAGCCGTCAGGCGGAGGGAGACGATCGCATAGCCATAGGTGGCTCGACCTTCGGTATGGTTGTAGTGGAAGGCTGCACCTTCAAAGCCTTTACTGCCTCGATATTTTGGTGCGTTCGTGTCGTCCACGCTCAGGTAGATCTCCGCCGAGGGATTCAGTTGCAGAGACCAACGTAGCAGGAAGGTCTGGACCTGCTGCCGCACGGAAGCGGCAACCCATGGGCTATACGTGCGGACTCTGTGAGTCCGAAGAAATCGCAAACCGAAAAGACCGTGCGACCCTTCAGGAGCTTGCGCGTCAGACGACAAACCGTCTTGCGTCCTTCCCGCAGGATCAAGGCATCGACCAGATTGACAAAGTGCCTGAATTGAGGCTTGGACAATTCCAAGCCCAGGGCGATCAGGTAGTTGACCAGAATCGGGGAGTTCGCTACGATGTGGGTTGCCATGTTGGTGCCTCCAGTGCCGTGATGTAGGCTATCATCCAACCTACATTATTACCGCTGGAGCACCAATTCTCAAATCAGACACCCACAATTATCCGGATTTTTGCCAAACTGCAGTTACAGATCAAAGAGGTGACCCCAAGTCCCCGGGAGAAACGTTGCTTTTACGCGTGGAACGAATATTGCCCAAATGAAGCCCACCGCTCGATGCCAAAGCAAGAGGGAGGCAGAGTTGATACCAACAAAGGGAACCACGCCAAAGGCGATACACCGGAAGCTCATGGTGGTGGCAGTTCTGGTCCTGACGGTG
>MNXM01000199.1 GCA_001872605.1 Armatimonadetes bacterium CG2_30_59_28
TAGTTGACTTTGCCGGGAAGCTCCTCGCCACCGGTGACCTTCAGCGCGGGGTTGGCGTTGACGAGTTTCATGCGGACAACGGACACCTTATCCGCAGATTGAGGTTGTTTGAACCGCGAAGGGCGCAAAGAACGCGAAGCCAATCTTTCCCTTTGCGTCCTTGGCGCTCTTTGCGGTGAACTGAGACACAATACTGCTTCGGCCTTGTCGGTGAGGAACATGGTGTAACCCCGACCGCGGGCGAGGAACTTCACGCGCTTGTCGGTCTGGCCTTTGTTGGTCTCGAATTGCAGGGGGAGCTTGCCGTAGTTAGCGGCCAGGCGGGCGCGGGTTGCTGCGTCGGCAGAGACGGGAGTTGACTTCTGAATCGGGGGAGATGGAAACAAAGAGAACCGAGAACCACCGTTGGATTGGGCGGCGAACTCTGCGAGTTCGAGGTGAACCGCACTTGTCGAACCCCGATAGAATCGGGGCGATACGGTCGGGACAGTTCCACGGGTCAACTCCGGGTCAGTGGCGGGGGCAGACACGATTGTCTGCCTCACGTGGAGACCGAAGCCAACGACCACCAACCCCACAGCAGCAAGAGCAGAGAATGTGAAGAACCGATGACGAACAAGTTGCATGACACAAACCTCCCGTTTGAGTGCGGAGTGCGGAATGCGGAATGAATCGCATCCTTGCACACCGGGGCCTGGATATTCTCCCGATTGTGAAACGGATTATAGCATGTTTGGCATCGCTGCCAGCAGATAAATGGCTTGTGCGAAAATGTATTCTCCACCGTCTCCGGGAGGACGCGTTCCCGGTGTTCCTCAAGCACGGGGCGCGCGTTGAGTCTGGGGTTTGCTGGAGATAGCGGTCAGCTTCTCTCTGAGCCACACATTCACCACAGTCTCCAGGCCCAGTCCCTCTTGTCTGGCAACCGTGTTGATCTCCCGCGCGATTTCACCCTCAATGGGCACGAGAAATGTGCGTCGCTGAAGATTCACGTCAAAATGAACGTCCTTCATCAGGTGCTCGTAGTCCGCCGTGCTGTGGGTGTCCCAGAATTCCCCCGCTTCCTCGATGCTCGCGAACGAATCTGGAATCGGGTCGCGGTGCTTCTCACGTGTTGCCATATCTTCTCCGCTCCTTTCTGTCCATGTCCCGCGCACTGACGATCAGAGCTTCGCCGCTGCGCTTGTGAATGAAGAAGGCGACGAGATATCGTCCGGCATCGGTGCAGCCGTAGGCGGTATACAAATCCTCGCCGGCAACGTGTCCCCTCTCCTGCAATTTGAAGTGTGGCTCATTGTCGAAGACTTCCTCCACCTCGTCTGCAAGGATGTGATGCTTCCACCAGAGCTTGTCCACCACTTCCCTCAGCCAGATGACGCCTGTGATCTTCATTGCGCCCCTCTATCCTATCAGGAAAACTACTTGCACGAAAAATAATCTTTCATCGTCTCCGGGGTGAACACTCGTTAAGGTTGAAAACGTACCTCTGCTCGCGCCCAAGAACCCCCATCCGGGCTTCGCCCATCCCGACCTTCGGGACAAGCTCTTCCCCCGGCCCGACGCGTCGGGACGGGGGCAAGGAATCTCTCCTCACATCCTACCGCGGGCCCACCGTGTACTGCACTGAACGGTGAAGTCCAGAAATGACTTCCTCGGACTCAACGGTGTATGTTCCCGTCGGCTCATCCAGGGCCAGCGCGATGGAGGTCTCCATAGCGCCGTTTCGCATCACTAACGTACGCGCATACTCCTCGCGCTCCTTGCCGTCCGGCCCGGTGATGGTGATCCGAAGACCGAGACCGCAGGACTTTGCTTCCAGAGGTTGTGCCTTCGCAATGATTTTCAGCAGGTCTCCCTGTTTGAGCTTGGCGGAGGAGAGGGACAGATCGATCCCTGTCAGCTTGCACGGCAACAAGGCAAACACTTTCGCCCGGGCCTTGATGAGTCCCGTCCGGATGGTGTCGGTCAGACCCAGGTAATCCTGCCGCCGCGCGTCGTAGACGTGGAACGCTTTCGGCAGCCGCACGACGCTTTCCGCAGTACCCAGGTTGCCTCCGGAGCCTTCCGACCGTTTCACCGTCCACTCCCCGCCGGCTCCGGCGATCTCGGCGCGGACGCCCGGATCGCGCAGCAGACCGAGGAAGAGCGTCTCGCCGTTCTTGAAGACGGTGATCTCCGTATCGCCGCGGTCCAGTCCCTGCGAATCCTCCACGCGACACCACGGCTTGATTCCTGCGTACTGTTCGATCATTCGCGTCATGCCGCGTCGGTCGCCGGCGTCGCCGGTCGCGCGTCGCCCCGTGTATCCTTTCAGCGTGGAGCCGGTCAGCACCGCGTGTCCCTTCCCGAAGTTGTTCACCTTGAGTTCCTGGGGATCGCTGAAGATGTCGGCAAGCTGGCACTTGGGCAACTTGGTCCCGTTGGCATCGAACACCCCGGGAAGGAAGTCAGCAAACAGCAGTCCTCCTTCTCGAACCCATGTCCGAATCGCTTCCGCCTCCTTCGCCGTCAATGCCTGGCTGTAGGGAAGCACCAGAACCTTCACGTCCTTCAGCGCACCCGCCTCGATCTGCGGGACGCCGACATACCGATACACAAACCCCGAATCAGCGAGAGCGTGAAATGCGTCGCGCAGGGAGTTTTCCCACCGCGTTTCCGGATGGTGGAAGATGTCGAGGAAATAGCTGAGGGTGGACCAGTGAATGGCCACCGGCGACAGCATCATGTCGCCCCCGATCAGCAGCGGCCCGAGACCTCTCCGGATTTCCTTGACCTCTTCGCCGGTCTGCAGGTAGCAGGCGAAAGGACGGAAGTCGGGATAGAGAGCGGCGATGCCGCCGAGTCCCCGGCTTTCGTGGCCGGGATACCAGAAGATGTGGGTCATTCCCTGCAACAACGTGTGCCAGGGCCAATAGCGATGGTAGTCTTCCTCCATCGGCAGGTTCCCGGACCAGAATGCGCTGAGGTCGCCCTTCTTCATGAAGCTGCGTTTCACGGCGTCCATGTAGTCCAGATCGTGCCCGAAGGTTCCCCAGTGCTGTGCCATCGCCGGGATATCGAAGCTGCGGTCGATGTTGACGACGCACTCGGCGCCGATGACGCAATCGGGGTCTACCGACTTGGCTCCCTCGATACCTGCACGCTGCCACCGGTTGTACGACTCGACCATGAACAGTCGCTGATCCAGCCAGCGTTCGCAGCGACCGGTCTTCAGAGCGTCGGGCAGAGTCCCTCCACGCACTTCCTCCCAACTCCGATACTGCGTTCCCCAGACTTTGTTGGCCTGTTCCAATGTGCCGTACTTCTTCCGTGCGTATTCGCTGAACGCCTTCAGGCAGAAGGGACAGAAACACGACTCGCCGTGAGGCACTCCGCCTTCCTCGTTGATGGAATACGCCACCACATCCGTGCCTGAGTATGCTTTCGCGTACGCTTCCATGTCCTTACGGGATCGGTCGAGAAACGCGGGATTGTTCAGGTCTCGAGCTGACCACGGCCCCTCCTTCTGAGTCGCCAGGCCGTCGGGGGTTTCGTCCATCTGCGCCGGTCCCATAATATAGGTGGAAAGGTACGGAACTGATTGCAGACCTTGCCGCGCACCGGCTACGGCGAAGGGCCGGACGGAATCCCAGTCGGATGCGTACAGGACGCCGTCGTAGTAACCGGTGAGACCGGCGACGCGCTGCATTTCCCGTGTGGCGTATTCCGTCCGAGGATCCTCCGAGGGCGATCCCCACTGAAACAGCATGAAGTTGTCCCGTCGTGGATTGGGGATGCCGAAGGCAACCGACTTCTCCTCCAAAGGCCCTGTCCGGTCGATGACCCGTGCGGTCGCCTCGAAATAGCAGCCGATGGGCTCCGGAATCTGGAGTGAGAACTTGCCCGAGTTCTGTTGCGTCTTCACCGACGATTGGACGACCAGGCGGCCCAACCGATCACGGACCTCCACGACGAGGGCCTGGTCCGAAGCCAACGGGGCGGCAAGCGACACCTCGCCGGTGACAGGTTCCCCCTTGCGGAACTGCGGAGCCGTCATCTTCAGGTCCTTCAGCACGCCGGCCGATTCCACGCGAAAGGCGGACGATCCCCAGCCTGCGACCTTACCGTCGATGAACGCCCACAGGTCAAGGATGTGCAGTCCTGAGGGAAGAACGGGCAGAGCGGTCCCCTGTTCGCCACCAAGTGGCAGCCTGGCTGCTGCTTCTTTGGAGAACACCTGCTCGTCCTTCTCGTTGCGCAAGCGCCAGCGAAGTGTGCAGGCGCCGGTCAACTCGGGCGGAGACGCGATGCGAAAGGACACGCCCCCCTTCAGCGCAGCAATCCGGGAGACAGTGGCGCCCTGCTCCAACACGGGAGTGGTTCGCACCGGCAGCTCGCGCCGGGAAGCCCACTGCATCGCTCTGGAAACGATAGCGAAGTAATAGTCGTACCAGGGACCTCCCGCCAGTCGGGACGGCGTCGCCCAATAGTGCATCGTCCAAGGTGATGCCTTGGGGTCGAGATCGTTGTAGTCCAGCACCGCGATTCGGCCCTGCCCAAACTGACAGCACTGCAGCTCGAAGGGGCCGAAAGCCGGCATGGGGGGGAAGGATGTTTGCCTCTCCATCTTGAGTGGCATGAGAGAGACCGGCGCACTCTCCAGCAGGACGGATTCCGCCGCGGCATCACGGGTTGCGAGGGCGGCCTTGAACGCCTCATCCTCTCCGGCTGGAGAGACGTAGACGAGTCCCGTCCCCTGCATGACGCGCCGGAGCACGTTTTCCCGCACCCACTCCGGGAGTGCGGTCCACAACACTTTCCCGATGACGACGACCTGGTAGTGCCGTCCGTCGGACAGGCGCAGTTTCGCCAGCTCGTCGAGATCGCCATCCAGGTCGGACATCGACTCACCCGCGCCATACCACGAGATGTTGGAGGAAACCATCAGAGGAGTCACGTGCAATGCCAGACGCTGCGCCAACTCCACCGTGTCCCGAAACTGCCAGCACGGCGCGATGACCAGAGCGTTCAGCGGACCGGTGACCGATGGATTTGCCCAC
Source organism: Armatimonadetes bacterium CG2_30_59_28 (assembly GCA_001872605.1). Classification (GTDB taxonomy): domain Bacteria; phylum Armatimonadota; class Abditibacteriia; order CG2-30-59-28; family CG2-30-59-28; genus CG2-30-59-28. The sequence continues at coordinate 5,040 of MNXM01000199.1, forward strand.
GCGACGTGCGGAGTCACGATCTCAGTGGAGAAGCGGTCATAGGGCTGATTGGGGTCTCCGAGCGGCGGCTCCGCGGCGCTCGTCACTCCCACCGTGAGGCAGATGATTGTGGCGAGCCAATACGCGCGCAGTAGTTCTTCGGTCCACCTCATCACGTTCTGTTCTCCTTGCTCAAAACTGGCCAAAACGCTTGTTGAGTTGGCTGCCAACCGCGAGTCCGCTCAATCCCACCGAACTCGCTTCGGTGGATTGTTCGGTTTGCGCTACTCCAGCATGACGACAAAGTATCGAATTCCCCCGGATTCATTCCGGGGGATCGTTGAGTTCAGCCTATGTAGCGAGGTCCTAACGATCCCCCGGAATGAATCCGGGGGAATTCTTCAGAGACCTCGGCTATAGTAGCATGAATCTAACGATCCACCGAAACCAGTTCGGTGGGATTGGAGGCGAACTCAATAAGCATATCTGGCAAATGGGCGTAGGAGACGCCTCTACCGGGCCGCTTCGATCCACCGCAACTCGTCGCCGATGTTCTCCAGCGAACGGCGCACCTGTTGGGCAACCGCAAAGACCTCCAAAAAACCGAGACGATCCAAGGGCTTTCCCTCCGACGTCGCGGGGGTCTGCGGCAAACGACTCATCGTCTTGTCTACGCTCTCCAACTGCCTGGAAAGGGAAGGTTCCGTATGCGATGACAATCGCCTGGTCAGGGCTGCTCTTTCGGCGGCCATCGAGGGGAGAAATCCTGCCGTCACCCACTGCGCGTAAGTGCCAAACGTCAGCAACCCGAAGCCTGCCGGACGATGGTAGTTGGGTCCCACCGGCGCCCAAGGACCCATGTAGGTCCCATTCCGGCAGAGGTTCACCGACCACATCTCGCCGGGCTTCGGAGTGCTCCGTCCGAACGCGGCAAAAGGAATCGCCACCTCGAGGGTCCAGCGGTTGGCTTCGACTGCGCCAGCGGCCTTCCACGGGCAGTCCCATGCGGGATTCATACCGATGGATTCATAGGTGCATCCCAGCACATTTGCTGCGAACTGGTAGTAGACATCCCTTGTCGCTCCGGGATCGAGGAAGAACTCCAGCGGATCGCCTCCGGGCCACTTCCCTGGCGGGGTCGGCTCCACCACCTCAGACTCCTTGCCTGACTCCGCAGAGGCAAAGCCAAGATAGAGGTTCTGCGCGTCGAAGAGAAATGCAAACTGCGCCTGCACGGGCGCGAGGCTTGTCTGGTCGCGGTGGCGCAGAAAGTTAGTGTGCCACTCCGCTTGCTGCCAGGAGGATTCGCTCAACCGGCCATCGATCTCGAGCTTATCTCCCGTTGGGAAAGCAACAGCGATTCGTTCGGAGTCTTCCACCGGCGCCGGCATTCCGGAAGGCATCGAACTCAAGGAGTTCGCATCGATGGTCGCCCCGGTCGCCGGGCCGACGGTCACATCGTCAAGATCGACCGCGGCGTTGGGAGCAACCTCCAGGACGAGACTCCACACCTTCACATCGGGAACGGTGTTCTCAAAAAGCGCCGTGTGGGCCTTCCACTCCGACGTCGCCTCGCATGTGTTGAAGAAGGGGATGCCGATGGCGCGGTTATCGCGACTGTATTCGTAGGCGCGGAACCGCACGATGCCTTTGCCGCGCAGCCACACGGAGACCCGGTAGCGACTGCCGCGCTTGTTGGGAGGAATCTGAAACCCGAACAACAGGTTGACCGGCTTGTCCCGGGTTTCCACCCCGAGGGCATACCGACCGGAGACCACCTCGCCGCCGGGTTTCCCCTGGCGTCGGTGCAGGCGGGCGGGACCCATCTGGAAGTCGAGCCGGGGAAGGTAATACGGGGGTTGGTCGCCCAGCCAACCGTCTCTGACCGGTCCTTCGAGGAAGGCATTCCCCGCGGGGGAGTCAAACTGCTGCCACTCCTCAAAGCCGTTGGAGAATTGGCTCCCTTCAGCGAAGCAACTTGAGGCGAGCAGCACAAGCGTCAACGTCAAGAGAAATCGCATGAAGCTCTCCTCGGTGGAAGGTGGGCGGTGTATGGCGAACTTCCTAATAGTTCACGCGGTTCTGGTAATTCGTCGTTGGGTAGCTCCCATAGTCGCCCTGACTCCGGAGCGTGCTCATGTACTGACCGGTGCTGTGCCACTTGACATGCCCATCGACGTAAAGGAAGTTGTTGCCGCTGTTGTGACGTGGATTGCCGATGATCTGTGCTGACCGGTCGTGATACCAGTAGCCGCCGATCCAAGTCGCCGCAGCGTAGTAAGTAGGTCGTCAGAAATACTGTCCGCCCTCTGTCATTCTGAACGGTGTGAAGAATCTCTGCCGCAAAGGAGATTCTTCGTCGTTCCTCCTCAGAATGACAGTTTGGCGGAGGGCTCGAAGGGACAGTATTTCTGACGACCTA
>MNXM01000206.1 GCA_001872605.1 Armatimonadetes bacterium CG2_30_59_28
AGTGCCGGGGTCCCCGTCCCCCTTGCGCCCAAGAAACCCTCCCGGAGAAGCAATCCACCGGACGGCTTCCCGCAGCGGCGGCGGCTTGTCCGGTGGCGGCGCCTTCTTCTTCCAGGCGTACAGCACCTTCCACTCCTCTTCCGCCAGATACACGTCACACGGCAAGTCCGGCGTTTCCCGCCCCTGCTTGACCAAGGCGTAAATCCGCCAGGCCGCGAACCCAAAGGGTTCGAGGGTGAGGGGGTGTTTTCACCCGTAACGAATATAACCGCGAAGCCAACAAAGGCCGCAAAGAGCCTTTGCGTTCTTTGCGTCTTTGCGGTTTATTTTTGGAGGAGCCTTCCCCGGCTACAGCGAGCGGCGCATCCAGGAGAGCATCCTCTCAACGTACCTTGATGTAGTCCACGGGGGTATCGCAGCCCGGGCAACGGCCGTCATTCAGGTTGAGGGAGAGTGCGCGATTCGCGCTACGATCCACCAGGACATGTCTGCACTCACGGCAGAGCGTCTGTTCGCCACCCCTTCCCAACAAGGCATCCGTGTACACGTGGTGGAGACCTTCCTCCAGCCCGATCTCCCACGCCCGAACGAGGGTGCGGTTCGGGGTGACAGGAATATTCTCCATCTCGAAACTGGGATAGAAGCGGTTGATGTGCCAAGGGATTCCGTCATCCAACTCGACGAGAAACCGAGTGAGATCACGCAACTCCTGCTCAGAATCATTCAGCGATGGGATCACCGTCGTGGTCACTTCCAGCCATATCCCGGCAGCCTTTATCGACCTGAGGGTGTCGATCACGGGTTGTAGCTTCGCGTTGCTGTTCCGTCGGTACGTTACATCGCGGAAGGACTTCAAATCGACGCTTGCGGCAGCGATATGGGGCAGCAGTTCCAATAGAGGAGTTTCCCGAATATACCCGTTGGTATTCATTACGCAATCAATGCCTGCCTGCTGGGCCGTCCTTGCAATGTTAAGAGCGTATTCATAGAAGACCGTGGGCTCCGTGTAGGCAAAGGCAATCGTCCGCCAACCACCAACTTGCGCAACCGTCACCACCTCTTCGGGCGAGAGTGACTTCCCCCAGTCGATGGACTCCCCCCGGTCCCGGGAAACGAAAGCCATGTCGTGGTTGGTGCAATACGCGCAATGGAAATTGCACCCAGGCGTCGCCACACAGAGCAGCGTGCTCCCCGGGCGATAGTGGTAGATTCGCAACTTCTCTACCGCCGACGGCTGGCAGGCAATCACATGACCGTAGGCGTGGGTTAGCAGCCTTCCATCGGCATTTACCCGAACTCCACAGATGCCGACCTCGCCCTCGTCCAGTTCGCACCCGTGAGCGCAGAGCAGGCACACAGCTCGTCCATCCCCCAGCGACTGCCAGTGTGCCGCAGCATGCAGACCAGGCGCAGCGTCTTGCAGTAGAAAGGAGAAATCCGTCGATGGGTTGCGCAGACTACTGCTCATGTTCCACGCCCGTCAATCACGGCTTCCAGTTCCTGCAGGGAGTGGATTATTCGCACACCCGTCCCGGTGAACTCCGCCTCGTTCCGCTGCAGCAACACTGGTTGAATGCCGGCGTTCTGCGCTCCCACAACGTCAACATCCCACCTGTCCCCCACGTGAATGACCTCACTGGGAAGCAAATCCAGGGAATCAAGGGCCGACTCGAAGAGACGGCGATCCGGTTTGGAGCCTCCGCAAACCGCCGACGTGTAGACATGGTCGAAACAATCGACAACGCCCAGTTCGCCCAGCACCGAAGTCAACTCGCAGTCCCAGTTGCTTACCACGACCCGCCGCAACCCGCGATCATCAAGTGCAATCAAAGTTGGCAGCACGTCTGGGTAGGCAACAAACCGCAGACTTCCCATCAGTATTTCGTAAAACCCCGCCTCGTCCAGTCCGCTGTCAATCCCGTGCTCACAAAAGGCCGACATCAGCACACCTGCGCACTTGCAGCGAAGGTTCCACAATCGATCCGGATGTGTGGCTTCTTCACAGTGTCTGGTGTAGTAATCCATTTCGGCCAGGCAGCAGACTTCGACAATCTCCGACGAGGCCGATACCCCGCGCAATGCGAGTTCATCGCGAACCCGTCCCGAGAAATTGTCCAAGTGGACAAGCGTACCGTACGCGTCAAAAGAAACAGCCCGGATCGTTGAAGCGGATCTTTCGGGATCATTCATAGTTCAGAAAAACGGAAAGGGTATGGACATGAAATAACGGTTCGCGCCATACCCTTTTTGTTTTCACTCCGAATACGTGCTCAGCGCACGCCAAGCTACTAACCCTTGAGGGCAGCCTCGTACTTCGCGGCCACTGCTTCCCAGTTAATCAGATTCCACCAGGCGGCGATGTAATCGGGCCGTCGGTTCTGGTACTTCAAGTAATAAGCGTGCTCCCACACGTCGAGTGTCAGGATGGGTCTCGCCGAACACTCCGCAACACCCGTCATCAACGGGGAATCCTGATTGGGCGATGAGCAAACACACAGGGCGCCATCGTCACGCAGGCCAAGCCACGCCCATCCAGAGCCGAACCGGGTCGCCGCAGCGTTGCTGAACTGCTCTCGGAAAGCGTCGAAGCTGCCGAAGGTAGTAGCAATCGCTTCCGAAAGGTCACCGCTGGGCTCGCCGCCTCCGTTGGGCCCCATGATTTCCCAGAAGAGATTATGGTTGACGTAGCCGCCTCCGTGGTTGCGGACCGCGTTTCGGATGTTCTCCGGCACCGCGCTCAGGTCGGCGATGAGTTCGACCGCACACTTCCCGTCAAGTTCGGTCCCGGCGACGGCCTTACTCAGATTGGCAGCATAGGCTGCATGGTGCTTGTCGTGGTGGATCTCCATCGTTTGCGCATCGATGTAAGGTTCCAGTGCGTCAAACGCGTAGGGCAGGTCAGGTACTTCATAGGCCATTGAAATCACTTCCTTCGTTCGTTTTGGACTCGATGTCCAGGGATTGGCTGTCTTCCCGCGGCGCTACCTTCATCATCCCGACGGTAATGCCAACGGATTAGACTGAGGGGATTATGGCGTGATGCCCCGGAAGCGTAAAGGGCGGGGGAGGACTGAAGCAAAACGCGCCTGGCGCCTCACTCAGCGCTCGCCAATCATCAGAGCCATCCACCGTTCACGGCGATGGTCTGTCCGCTCACGAAGCTGGACTTGTCCGATGCGAGGAAAACAATGACGTTGGCGATCTCTTCCGGACGGGCGAGGCGGCCCATTGGGATTTGCTCGATCATCTTACAGAGGTGGTCTTCGGGAATGGTCTGCGTCATGTCGGTAGCAACGAGTCCGGGAGCGACAGCGTTGACACGAATGTTCTTGCGCGCAACTTCTTTCGCCAGGACGCGAGTAAAGGCAACAATGCCTCCTTTGGCTGCCGCGTAGTTCGCCTGACCAAAGAAACCCATCTGCGCGCTGATGGAGGAGATGCTGACAATCGCGCCGCGTCCCGAGATTTCCAGTGGATCAAGGAACGCGCGGCTGCAGAGGTACACACTGGTCAGGTTGGTGCCAATGACCGCATCCCAGTCTTCGAGGGACATCTTCTTCACCGTCTTGTCGCGCAGTATGGCGGCATTGTTGATGAGAACATCCCCCCCGCCACACTGCTTCACGGCTTCGTCGGTCATGGCGTACACGTCATCCTCATTGGAGACGTCTGCCGGAATGGCGACAGCCTTCCCGCCTGCGTTAACAATCTCCTTGACAACGTTCTCAGCGTCGTTTCTGTTAACCCCGATGCCTTCCTCAAGATAGTTCACGACAACCGATGCCCCCGCTTCCGCTACCGCGATGCACGTCGCCTTGCCAATCCCCCGCGATCCACCCGTCACCACCGCCACGCGGCCTTCCAGCTCTCTGCTCATGTTGTGATCCTCCCTCAATTGTGGGGCTATTGTAGTCAGGACAGGCAATGACGTCAATGAGCGCGCTTCCCCGAGGTGCATATTGCTGCGTGATTCCTTTGATAGAGCGGCAACTTCTCAGCCTTGGGCTTGAGGCTGACCACGGTATTGCCCAACCAGGTTACCGTGATCTGCCGGTCCACTCTGTCTGGGAAATGCGTCAGCGTCTGCTTCTGCCTTCGGTGTGCCGTCCTGACAAAGGGACGGTGGGGAAAGATTCAGCCTGCACACAACGGCACAGGAGCACGTGCCGCGCTCCCGGCTTTGGATCAGTTTGCCGCATGACGCGTTGAAAGGGGTTCGCCGTCTGTTCCGTATGACTGAATCTCAACTGGATAAGGCAGAGGGACATCAAGAAAGCCTCGCATACCCTTGAAGATACCGATTTTACCGAAGGTTTGGGAAACTTTTGTAATACGGTGTGGGAGGAAGTGCTGCCGGCGTGACGAGGTGAGTCGCTCGGGAAGGGATCGCCTTTCGCAAGGCGGGAATCCCCACCGCAATACTCGGATTGAGCTGGAGGCCTTCTGGGAACGCACGGAGACGACGCGACGGCGTGCTGCAATTGCAGGCACGCACCAGCGCCCGCAAGACCGTCGCGGGCACGATCCCAACCACATGGTCTCACCACTCCGTCCTCAGCGACGGCGCGGCGCGGTGTTTCATCCGCGTCAATACCTCAATCCCCAGATCCAGATGCTGATCGGCGTAAGCGGTCAGGACGCTCTGGCCGGACTCTTTCGTCTTGATGCCTCCGCGCTTGAGTGGCAGGTCGGAGACGAGCATCAGGGCGCCGGTGGGAATGGCCTTGGCGTAACCCACGGCGAAGAGCGTGGCGATTTCCATGTCGATGGCAATCACGCGCTCGGATTCCAGTTGGTCTCTGAACTCCTCATCGAACTCCCACATTCAGTAGTCGGTAGTTTTCATGATCCCCGACCGGTAAGCGACCTGCTTTTCTTCGAGTACCTGGCAGATGGCGGCGTTCACGTTGAGGCTTGGAAGAGCGGGAACGGTGGGAGGCAGGTAGTGGACCGATGTTCCTTCATCACGAATACTTGCCGTGGGCACAACGTAACCGCCTACGTCCAGGTAAGCATCCAAACCTCCGCACAGTCCCAGCATGATGACGGCTTTGGGATCGGTGTAGGAGAGGACATCCATCACGAGACCAGCCATGGGTGACCCGATGCCGTAGTCAATGATGGTCATGTCCTCCGCCGAGGAATGTGCGGCTGCCCATGTGCCGGATGCGGTCTCACCCCTAAACTTCTCAGAGAACGAGTGCACATAGTGGCGGAAGTTGGCGAGGAGGATATAGTTGCCAAAGTCTTGGACAGGACTGCTGGTGTAACGTTCAAGGGTATTTTGGGCAATGCTGTCTGGTCGCTGGAGCATGATTCAGCGGTCCTCCCCTTTGATGCACATTTCTACAGCGGGGCGCGTTGGCTGTGCCACTCGGTCGCTTGCTCGTAGGCATACGCGGTTCTGAAAATGGTCCCCTCATCCAGTGGTTTGCCGATGATTTGCAGCCCGATGGGCAGTCCCTCATGAAACCCGCAGGGCAGCGATATCCCCGGCAGTCCTGCGATGTTCACCGGAATGGTGCAGACATCGGACAGTTTCATCTGCAGAGGATCGCCCGTCTTCTCTCCCAGCGTGAATGCCACGGTGGGGCAGGTGGGGCAGATGAGAACATCGTGTTTCTGGAAGGCCCGCTCGAAGTCCTGCTTGATGAGCGTGCGGACCCTGGAGGCTTTCAGGTAGTAGGCATCGTAGTACCCGCTGCTGAGAGCGTACGTGCCCAACATGATGCGGTGCTTTACTTCGTGCCCGAAACCTTCCTTGCGGGTCTTCTGGTAAAGCCCGACGACATCTACATCCTCGGCAGTACGGTGTCCGTATTGGACGCCGTCGTAGCGTGCCAGGTTAGAGCTGGCTTCCGCTGGGGCGATGATATAGTACACAGGAAGACCGTACTCCGCACACGGGGTTGAGCACTCCTCCACCACCGCACCCTTTTCCTCGAGCAGTCGAATGGCTTTCCACACCGCATCGGCGACCGGCGGCTCGACACCTTGCGCGAAGAACTCCCTGGGAACGCCCACGCGCAAGCCCTTGACCTCCGGTATGAGGAAGGCACCGTAATCTGGCACTGGCTGGTCGATGGAAGTGGAGTCCATTGGATCGTGTCCCGAAATCACATTGAGCAGATGGGCGCAGTCAGTCACGTCGTGAGTGATCGGGCCAATCTGGTCGAGGGACGAAGCGAAGGCAATGAGACCATACCGAGACACACGTCCGTAGGTGGGTTTCATCCCGACGACGCCGCAGAACGACGCTGGTTGGCGGATGGACCCCCCCGTGTCCGATCCCAGCGCGGCAATCGCTGCTCCCGCCGCAACGGCCGCCGTTGATCCTCCACTAGAGCCACCGGGCACGGTCGAGGTGTTCCACGGATTTCGGGTAGGAAAAAACGCAGAATTCTCCGTTGACGATCCCATCGCAAACTCGTCGAGGTTGGTCTTCCCGACAAAAATTGCGTTGGTTTTCCTCAACTTGTGGACAACCGTGGCATCGTACGGCGGACGAAATCCCTTAAGAATCCTGGAGGCGCAGGTGGTCTCAATCCCGTCGGTGCAGAGATTGTCCTTCAGTGCCAGTGGAATGCCCATGAAGGGAGTGATCGCTTCTCCCGCCGCAATCCGCTCGTCGATCGCGTCGGCCTGTTCCAGCGCCTGGTCGTTGAGGCGAGTCAGGTAGGCGCAAACCGACGAATCCACCGCATCCGCACGTCTGAGGACGGATTCCGTCAACTCACGACAGGAAATGTCTTTCCGCTGGAGTAACCTCTGCAACTCATGGGCCGGCCGATTGTAAAGCTCCAAAGCAACAGTCTCCTCGCTCTTCACGTCTCCACCACTCGCGGAACCCGGAAGCCGCCTCCCACAGATTCGGGCGCATTTGCCAATACCTTGTCCCGCGGGAGGGATGGTTTCAGTCTATCGTCGCGGAGGACGTTGACCATTGAGATGGCGTGGGAGGTAGGCTCAATCGCTTCCGTGTTCAACTCCTCCAGCCTCTCGAAATGCTCGAGAATCTGGTTCAGTTCCCCCATCGATTTCTCAAGTTCCCGTTCTTCCAATTCGAGGCGCGCCAGCAACGCCACGCGCTCAACTTGTTCTCTCGTCAGGAACATGTATGTCCGCCCTTCTTCCACCAGACTCGACGACGTATTATAGCAGCTTGATTGCGGAAGGAACAACGCCCGATGGGGTGCAAGTCAGATTTGTGATGCGTGGCGGTAATCAGCCCCCTGGGGCCGGCCAGGCATAAACGAAAGGTTGGGAAGACTTACGCGAGTGAAAGGGGACAGTAACAACCCCCATCCGGTCTTCGACCACTTTCCCCCGTTATCG
>MNXM01000105.1 GCA_001872605.1 Armatimonadetes bacterium CG2_30_59_28
TGGCACGGTTGCAACCTGGGTGATAGCGGATAGCCATACCCAAAGCCAAGTCCAAAGAAGCCTACCGGATTACGATTCGGAAAGGTGAGGGTTGAGCACGCGTGCCAGCCTCCGAGTGGTACTGGAACCTCAAGATCGATCATTTATCGCACAACCAAACCCCGCACGAGGGGCAGGAAGAATCGCTTCCACGGTGCGGTTACAACGCAGTAGGCACTTTTTGCCTCCAAACCGGGCATGTGTGCTGACTTCGCAATCAATAACGCAACACTATTGATGTAACGCCCTGTAAGGTTCGCTCGTCCGACGCCATTGCGGTTGATTTATGGGTGCGTGAGTCACTGTTCTCGGACAAGGGTTCGGGACAGGACTCAGTCGTTGCGAGCGTTGGCGATTACCCAGTCGGCGAAGGATATGGGATCCGCCGGGCCGTGCGGATGATGCCCGCAACCGGGCTTGACGATAAGCTTGACCTCGCCCCCGGCGGCGGCCACGCCGTCGGCTATTGCCTTCGTGTTCTCCTCCCACGGCACCACCTCGTCGGCGTCGCCGAAACAGTGGACCAGTGGCATACCGGCTTGGGCGAAGAAGCCGGCCTGATCGACGGGATTCTTGTTCCACGCAAGAGCTTCCGCCTCCGACTGGAAACCATAGCACTCCTGAAGCGTAACCCAATCCTGAGGGCTGCCGGGACCTCTGCCTTTGCCGCCCGGCCAACTCTTGATATCGCACACCGGATTGTCCGCATAGATGAGACCAACGCTCTCCGGGTTGCCGGCCGCCCAATTGTACACGTAAAGCCCCCCGCGGCTCAGGCCTTCAAGAACGGGCTGCCTATGGAACAGGTATTTGTCCGTCATCTCCTGGTAGAATGCGTCAAAGCGCCGCATTGCTGAGGGACATCCAAACGTGTTGCCCACGCTGATGAAGGCCAGATACCAGCCTCTGCCGAGCATCTCCACGTCAAACGCCGGAAACGCATCGAAGAACTCGGCGCGCCAAACCCAGCGTCTGCCGAGAGCCGGCTTGCCAGGCTCAACCACGATGACCGGATTCTCTCCAAACCGAAAGTCGTGCCTGCTATGCCCACAATAGAGGTTCTCAGGAAAGTGTGGAATTGTTTCCGTTGCGCCCACTGTCATTGCCTCCCTTGTGGAGTGCGGTGGCAGCGACACCGCTTTGGATCGACGATGCACAGCAATCACCCAAAGCGGTGTCGCCGCTCCGCTCTGCCACCGCACTCCAAATCACGGCATTAGCGCAATCGCCAACTCATTACTCGCCGCCGACTGACCGAGGGTGTCGAACACCACGATCCTCACCGGGTGAACGTCATCCATTGTCGGGACCGGGCCGCCCTCCCACGTGCGGGAGTTCGCCTTGAACACGAACATCATGATCTTGATGGAATCCTCCGCCTCGTGGATATTCCTCAAGATCGCAGGGTACAGCAATGTGTCGGTGTAAACGGCGAGTTTGGTGGCCATGATGGGACCTCCTATGCGGGCACAATGCCCTTCTTCGACAAGCCCTCTGAAGGGGCTTTCACGCGCGTTGTCGCACTCCGTGTTCCAGACGCTGAAGGCGTCTGGCTGAACTGGAACCCGAAGGGTTCCCAACCAATCCCGGTGAACCGGGATCAGACCCACTACCCTCCCTGCATCCTACTTCCCCGCCCCCTTCCAATCTCAATCTTCTCCGGCGTCAGGCCGTAGAGGTCGTAGACGAGGAAGGGAATGTCGGTGGCATCTATTGCCGCGTCACCCTCAGCATCACCATCTGGCGGTTGTTATCCTTGTTGGTTTCCGTCGGGAAGACGATGTGCGTGGCATAAGTCCGCGCTTCAGTCCTCGCTCAGTACCCCATCATGCTATCGATATATCTCCAGTGGGGCCGCACGGACCGCGACGGCCCGTTTAATCCGTCCCGACAAGGCGACCCATCCCTATTCAGGGTGAGCGGTTTCCCCAGCCAAGTGACCTTTCGGTCTTACGCTTACGCACTCCCGCGGGAACGGTGGCATTATACTCAGGAGTGCACGCCCTGTCAACGTGGGAATGCGCCAGGACCTGCGAGGCAATTGGGTAATGGGGCAACTGGGTAACTGGGTATTTGAGATGAGAAACGATTCGGCCACACTCGGCAGCCGAAGGTCACCGCTACGGTGGTTATCCCACGGAAGGGGTGATTCATGGGAGTTGGTGGCGGGTGAAACCGTGGGCGCAGGGACGGTAGCCGCTGACCCAGAACTCACCGTTGGCGGGACAGGCGATGGTCGCTGCCTGCAAGCCATCGTGACACCAGCCGCCGTCCTCGACTTCTGTTTGGAGGTATTCCGCCATCCAGTCCATGGTGGAATGCCCCTGAGCGTTGTGCAAGTCTGCCGAGACGCGCTTCGACTTTCGCACACCCTCTTCCCAGTCGTGCGCGATCCCTTCGTCAATCAGGGACTTGACCAGTTCGGGGGAGAGAAACACTCCGCCGGTGAGCACGCCGGTTTCGTCCGGCTCGCGAATCGCATGAAGTCTGCCGCAAGCCTCCAGTACGGCAACCTTGCCCGACCTGTCGGCGAGCATGAATGTGCTGGCGCAGTCGAAGTCTCGCATGATGTCGATGGCTTCGTCCACGGTGGCGGCGTTCTGAATCGCCCATCGTTCGGCGTAGAAGCCACGCGCATACAAGTCAAACGGGAACCCACCGCTCCCCTCGCTGAACCGCGTTCCGGCGAACGCTGACGCCTGACCGATGGCAAGCCCCTCAGCATTCATGCAGCGGACAGCCCAGTCCATGCCGGCCCAGGTGACCGCGTGAAAGGGGTGTCCCTTTTCGGGGATGACCTTCTCGAGCATGTAGAAAGGCGGCCCGTCCTCCAGCACGCCTGCCATGATGGGACCGCGACCGGGGTCAATACAGGACAGATTGAAGCAGGCAAGGGTGGCGGGATGCTCCATCAGAGCGTTCCAACATCGGAAGGCGTAAGCGAACATGATATCTTCCGGTATGTCCGCTCCCTTTGCCGTATGGGTGATTTCTTCCAGAACGGCAGGACAGCGTTGCTGCATGTCCTCCGCCATGCGCAGACCGTATTCACGCGCGTCATCCACGGAGTATTGGTGAGTGTGATAGTAAACGTAGTGCTCCACGGCCAGTTGAATGGCGTACTTCAATTGCGCTCCGCGGCTGAAACCGATTTGCGAGCGGCTGCCTGTGAGTGTGATTTCGACCAATGCTGTTACCTGCCTTTCATGGTTGGGAAGAATCATGTAGCTCAGGGGGGCGTTCGTCCGCGTCCCGTCATCTCATTTCCCCAACGCCCCGTAGGGGGTCCACTCGCCTGGTTCCCCGGCTTTGATGCACACCCATCCGCGCCAGGCTTTGGCTGGCACGGTGGGATCGGGTTCGGTGTTGATGATGCCATCGCCGCGTTCCCAGACGCCGGAGGTGGGCGGAGCGGTGCCAGGCGTGTTGCGGCGGTCAACCACGTAGGGTTGGATCAGACGACCGTTCTTCGGATGAGGCGTGCCGATGTGAATGACGCGTCCGTAGCGTGTGACTCCTTCGCCGGTGAACCCGGCGGAGTCTCGATCCACGAACACGGTTCCCTGGTCGATGATTGTTGCCTGCGACGTGGCTCCCAGCTTGACGCCGCCCCAGAGGGAGCAGCCGATGAGGTGCAGGGGAACCGGGCGGTCGTAGTCAATGGAGATCGGCACGAGGTTGCCCTGCTTCAGATTGACTTTCTGGTGCATCCAGCTTCCTTCGTAGTGGCGCACGCCTTCCAGAATCATGGGATAGTTGATGGAGCCGTAGGTCCCCTCGGTCCACTCGGGTGGCGCCGGGCTGTTGGTTCTGAGGAATGGTCCCCGCCACTCGCTCCAGGCCTTCACGATGTGGATGCCTCCTGCGTTGACGATGACCTCCGCGCCTTCGGGGTCAATGTCCCTGGCGCTCGCGCCGTTCCAGTTGAGGAGCAGCATCTCGCCGCCATCGAGCCGAAAGGCCGCCTTTGCTCCCTTCCCTGCATAAGTGGATACCGTCTCAAAGGTGACATTGGCCAGGTTGCCGGACGCGGCGATCACACCATAGCTGGAGAACGGCCCCAGCACGGCGAGGCGAAAGCTCAACTCGCGAACATCGGGGCCGTTGTTCGCATACACGCCGAGACGGACGGCGGTGTCTACGTCGGCAATGCGCAACTGGTCGAAGATCATGCTGGTCTGGAAGCCGGCTTGCGTCTCGGGGCCAAGCCGAATACCGGTGATGCCCTTCGTCATACGTCCTATCGGCTTCAGGTTGTACGTCTTCATTGGCTCGACCCAGCAGGCTTCGTCCATTCCGGTCATGGACAGGTTCTCGACCACCATCCCCTTGCAGGAACGGAACTCGAACATGGTTCCGTTGTCTGGGCCGATCCAGCGGAAGTAGTAGTTCACAGGCATCCCGCGAGAACCCCACACCGGACTCTCGCAACGAATGGTGGTGTTCCACCTCTCGACGATGCGAATGGTCTTCGCGATTCCATAGAACGCCTTGGGACGTGGGATGATAATGACGCCTCCCGGATGATCGGCGGTGACGTGTTCTTTCCATTCCCTCGGGGGGATGGCGTCGAAGGCGCGCTGAATCGCGTCGGTCTCATCCGATCCGTCGCCTTTGGCATAGTCACCGAGGTTGACGACGTAAGGGGACGCGACGGGTGGCGTCACCGTGTCGGCTATGGCGCAGGCAGAAATGAGCACAAGCAGAATTGTCAATGTCAGGCGCATGAATGCCTCCTATCCCGAATCATCTCATGTTAAAACATGAGTCTAACACAGAAGCATGCTGAAGCAAGCTGCGCTATCCCGTTATCCTGCGGACGCGCCATACTTCCTCGCACAGTCTATCGCGAAGGAATCTTCCATGGCGACCCGTCGACACCATGCCGCATGAAAATCGTGCTCGTCGTCGTACTCGTCGTCGAGGTTTTCGAGCACGAGTACGAGAACGACAACGAGAAAGTCGGCGGGATGGAGTGGTCGCTGAAAGGGAACTCGAAGAACAACTGAAAGTATCCACTTCGTGGAGGCATTAGACAGATGATTCACAATGCTCCGGAGACTACTGGCTCACGCAGCCAGGCGGTGTTCCCTGCACTGCTGTATAATCTGCTCGGAAAGGTTAAGAGGCAACAGCGGAATCGTACCGAACAGAGCGGAGCCACTTTCAGCAAGGCGTCGGCTCAGGTGCAGGATCGTCAAACCAGCCAGTTCCCGTGTCTCGGGGTCAACGCGCAGCAATACCCCTTCTTCCGGTTCCACGCAATAAGCCTCCCGATCCTGACCGAAGGTCACGTACAGCACATCAGCAATTTCGTCGTAATCGAGGGTCACAGACTGGTTCGAATCCATAGCAGCTTGCCTCCCGTTATGTTGGGGCAAAAATAGGCCGTGAGAACATACCCAGGCTCCGTATCATAAGCGACGACAACTTTCAGGAACAGTCTCTGGAACTTGCCTGTCTCGGCATGACGTTTGTAGAAGATTCGCGTATCGTCTCGCACTTCACTGATGTACACGCAGTCCGGGGTCTCAACAGTCTCCCGAAGCTTGTGTTCATACGGTGCGACTTCAGGATGGCGCCGAACGATGTGTTGGTTCCATTGATTCCCATTCAGCACGACTCCATTCCCCAACGCATCCACCGTCTCAAAAACAACGTCCACGGGGTCATCTCCTGCGATCGTTCGCCAAGACTTTAGCATCGGCGAACGCTGTGGTCAAGCCCGCGCGTCTCGCGCCTTTGCGTTGAAACCGGTCTTCCCATCACACATACTTCCCATACTTCCTCGCACATTCTATCGCGAACGAAAAACTCTCGAAACTCACCGTGGGCGGGATGGAGTGGTCGCTGTGGTAGATGTAGCCGCCTTCCTGTTTGGCGACGGTAACTTTCGTTCCGACTTCTTCCTCGATCTTCTCCTTGTCTCCCGTAGCCAGAACGTCCGCGGAGATGTTGCCAAAGAAACAAATGTCGCTGCCGTACTTCGGCTTGTAGACGCGCACGTCGTTTCCGGCGCGCGCTTCCAGAGGCTGCACCGCGTTGAAACCTGACTCGATGAAACACGGCATGAACTCCTCCACATTGCCGTCGGTGTGCAGCAGCAGGAACTTCCCGTGTTTGTCGCAGAACTCCCTGACGCGGCGATAGCGCGGCAGCAGGAACTCACGATAATGCTTTGGCGAGAAGAGTGGGCCGTTACGGTACGCCATGTCGGAGTAAAACCAGATGGCGTCCCACTCGATGGCGGTGGCAACGGTTCTCTTTAGCATCTCCATCAGGAAGTCGGTGTATGTCTCAAAGATATCATGGATAAAATCTGGGTCGGCGGCCATCTGAATCATGAAATTCTCCGTGCCCAGCATCACGAAGGTGAACCAGAAAAAGTCCATGGGGTTGAGGGAAATAAAGTCGCCTTTTTGACGCGCCTCCTGCGACTGCTCAACGAATCCCGTCGCCATCCGTCTGTCCGAGACATCGAGTGCGCCCTTGCATCGCGTCCAGTCGGCGTGTTCCTTTACCGCGTGGTCAAGCTCGATGTGCGTGGCATAGTGGTGCTTCAGATACTTGACCTTTACCCCGTAGCCGTTCCGGTCGATGACATAGTCGTCGGTTTCCTCATAGATAGTATGAGGGAACACGTTGGTTAACGAGCAATCGAAGGCGCGAATCGCGGAGATTCGGTCGAGCCTGAAATAGTCCCGCACATCAACACCCTCAGGCAGTTCCTCGGAATGCCACCGCACCAGCGTATCGGGCCAGACGGCGGTTTCGGTGATGGGGATGCTGTCGAGTTCGCGGAACTCCAATGCAGCTTTAATCCGGTCGTGAGATGTCATGCCGTCCTCCTGATACGGATAACAGGATACCGGGATGATGAGGTGCTTGCAAGCGGAAGATCGCGTCCGGTCCCAAGGGGGGATGACACAGCCTCGCCAACGTCCGGCACATCGCCCCCAAATGGCCATCCACGTGTCCGTGTTGATACTGGGGGGGAGACCAAGTATGCTCTCCACCGGTAGAGGTTGCACTCGAGGAGTCAGGAGGCGTGATGAAGAACGCAGTCATGATGGTGTCGCTCGTGATGATGTCCGGGGCGTGCCTTGGGGAGGTCAGGGACGTGGACGAGCAGACCGAGCAACAATGGATCAACTGCACGCTGCCCTTGCCCCACGAGATCAGCATCAAGCAGGAGAACGTCGTCGCTCCCGGGGACATTCGGGTCCGGCTTGGGGACGCTGCCGGAGACGTTGAGAAATGTGGCGTTGCGCAGTTGACCCAGTTCTTTAGTGAACTGACAGGAGCCGCGGGCGACGGCGCCCGCTTTGAGATTCTTGTCGGCGTGGCGGATCAGGACGGCAAGGTTTGCGGGGTCAAAGTAGAGAACGCTGAGAGACTCCGGCGCGTCCCGAACCATAGACAGGCATACCTGATCCAGCCGGTCGGAGATAATTCGTTAATGTTGGCTGCCCCGAATCCGGAGGGGGTCTACTACGCAACACACACCCTGCGTCAGTTGCTCGGCAGGCAGATTGACAAGGACACTGTTTCGATTCCCTTGGCGACCGTTACGGACTGGCCGGACATGGACGAGCGCGGGCTGTGGAATGTGGGTTACAGGACTCCCGGGTTTGTCCCGTGGCTGGCATCCCTCAAGCTGAACTTCGCGTCATTTGGCGCGGGGATTGGTATCAAGAAGGATGAGAAAGTTCGGAGTTCCACGCTGCCTATCCCGCTGATTGACCAGGCTCGCGACCACGCCTTCCTGCTGTTGCCGCATTCACCGCACTTCGACTACTGGTGGCGAGATGGCCTCGATACAGCCTACCCGGAACTAATCGGCAAAGGCGACGGGGCGAGGAATCCGCGGTATGGGTGGGGAGGTGCGATCAGCAACTGCCGAGTCCCCTGCATGGCCACGCCTCTTCTGACGCGTCTGGTAACCGAGTGGATCGAGAGCGCCGCCGCACAGGGCGTTAAGGAATTCAGTCTCTGGCTATCAGAACACACCGCGCAGTGTGGATGCGCCGAATGCCTCAAAGACGGAGGGCATCAGATGCGGAAAGAAACCCAGGCCTGCATCGACGCCATCACGGCGGCCCGCAGCAAGTTCCCCCACCTGCAAGGTCGTATCTTCCTGACGATGGGTTTCGGTGACGCCGTCAAGGACAGTCATGAGTGTCCTGGAGTTGTATCATAAGGAACCCAGTGTATCCTTTCGTAAATTCTTCGACATTAGACGCCGGATCGCTTCAGCGTCCGGTAGCTCACACAACTGACTACCGAGCGCCAAGAAAGGACATCTTTTCTCCCCTTTCAACCCGTGTTCGTGCCGAACACGGGTTGAAAGGGGAGAAAAGGAGGGTAGCCTCCATCGTGTAGCTGCCTGTGTGAGCTACCGGACGCTGAAGCG
>MNXM01000072.1 GCA_001872605.1 Armatimonadetes bacterium CG2_30_59_28
TGCCGTGTGACGTGTATCTGGCGGAAGAGGAGTGGAAGGTGCTGTACGCCTGGAAGAAGAAGGCGCCGCCACCGGACAAGCCGCCGCCGCTGCGGGAAGCCGTCCGGTGGATTGCTTCTCTGGGAGGGTTTCTTGGGCGCAAGGGGGACGGGGACCCCGGCACTACTACGACGTGGCGCGGTCTGGAACGTCTGTCCGCCACGGTCGAAGGGTGGCAACTCTACCAGACCATGCACCCCGCCCGCGCCAGCCCTTGATGTGCGGTGTCAAGTGTGGGTAAGAGTCAGCCCCATCGGGGGAGAGGGCGCGAACCCAAAGGGTTCGAGGGTGAGGGGAAAAGGTGGATTTTTCATCCGCAACGAGTATAACGTTTCCACGGCAGAAATTCGCAATCGGCAAGTGGGGCGACGGGTGCGTCATGTTCCCGTCTCGCGGTAGGCCCGATCGAGGAGTTCGACGGGATGGAGAATCTCGATGGGATACCCCTGGTCGCGGAGTCCGTGACCGATCTGGAGCAGACATCCGGGGTTCCCGGTGACAACAGCTTCGGCGCCCGTGGAAACGATGTTGTCGACCTTCCTCTGCAGCAGCTTTTGCGACATCTCCGGCTGGGTAAGGTTGTAGATGCCGGCGCTCCCGCAGCACCAGTCGGATTCACGCATCTCCACAAGTTCGACACCGGGGATCGACTGGATCAACTCCCGCGGTTGCTTGCGGATCTTCTGTCCGTGGGCAAGGTGGCATGCTTCGTGATAGGTGACCCTCATTCTTATCTCGGAGGGCTGTCGCCTTTCCGGGAGGGATGCAAGGAACTCGCAAATGTCCCTTGTTCTTTTCTGGAAGTCCATGGCCCGGTCGGCATAGGACGGGTCGTTGGCGAGAATGTGCCCATACTCTTTCATGGTGGACCCGCATCCGGCGGCGTTAGTGATGATGGCGTCCAGATCGTACCGACCGAAGACATCGACGTTCTTCCGCATCTGCGCCTTTGCCGCGTCGGGGTTGCCGTTGTGGATGTGCAGAGCACCACAGCATACCTGGTCGGCGGGAGCAATGACTTCACAGCCATTTTCTGCAAGCACGCGCACTGTTGCCATGTTGATGGCCCCAAACATCTCCTGAGCGACGCAGCCTGTGAGGAACCCGACTCGGTACCTGCGCTTTCCTCGTGGCGGAGTGATTTCGGGGATTGCCACGTGGCCCTTCAGCGGAGGGAGCATGTTCACCATGCGCAACATGGAACAGGTGAAGGGCAGCCGACCTAATAAACTGAAGACGCCGAGACGCCGCCCGATGCGTACCGGAAGCAGAAGCCACCGCAAGCGTTCGGGATGGGGGAAGATCTGCTCCACCATGACGCGGCGGAGGAACGCTTCCCCCGGAGGCCGCTCCCTGCTGGTCTCAATCTCGGCGCGTCCCCACTCGATCAACTGGCTGTAGTCTACTCCGGAGGGGCAGGCGGTTTCGCAAGCCAGGCATCCGAGACACAGGTCGAGATGGTTAACGACCGTGTCGCTGAGGCCAATCCTGCCATCCGCGACCGCCCGCAACAGGTGGATACGGCCTCGAGGAGAGTCGGCCTCCGTCCCAAGAATCGAGTACGTTGGACATGCGGACAGGCAAAGTCCGCAGTGAACGCAATCAAGAAAACGGTTGAGTTCCGGCGCGGGTGATGTCATCAGGTCTCCGGTTTGCGCGGTGCGTCTGAGACGCTGCCATGCCTGTGTATCCAAACCTCACAAGGCGGCAGGCGGGCGCAACATCAGCTCCTCCTTCGATTTCTCTCCGGGAGCGAGGATGGCCTTCCCTGGATTCAACAGGTTGGCGGGGTTGAAGAGATGGCGCAGATCAGCGAACAGCCTTAATGTCGCTTCCGGATAGCAGAGATGCAGCATCCCGAGTTTCTCGACACCAACGCCATGCTCACCCGTGATGCTGCCACCGAAATCGACGCAGGCTTTGAGTATCTCGTAGCTGGCATCCAGCGCGCGCTGCACCAGGGACTTGTCTCGCTCATCATAGAGCAGCACTGGGTGCATGTTGCCATCCCCCGCATGAAAGACATTGACGATGCGCACATCGTGCTTCTTCCCGATGTCGGAAATCGTCGCGAGCATCTCCGGAATGCGCCCGCGCGGCACGGTGCCGTCCTGGGTGCAGTAGTTGGTGGCAATGCGCCCAATCACCGCAAACGCTCCCTTACGCGCTTTCCACAGGTGAAGTCTCTCTTCCTCCGAAGCAGCCGTCCGAACCTCCCGTGCGCCTCCCTGCCGGCAAATCTCCGTGGCAATTTCCACCTCGGATTCGGTCGCCTCCATCAGACCATCCATTTCAACGATGAGCACTGCTTCCGCATCGAGGGGCAGACCGAAATGGTAGGTCTCCTCAACCGGCTTGATGAACCCCGAGTCCATCATTTCCAGCGCGACCGGCACGATGCCCGAAGCAATAATGGCAGACACGGCTTTCCCCGCCTCGGAGACCGTGTCGAAGACAGCGAGGAATGTGCGAACCGATTCGGGAGACTTGCTTAAGCGCACGATGGCGCGAGTTACCACGCCGAGCGTTCCCTCCGACCCGACCACCAGTCCCGTTAAATCATAGCCCGGCTGGTCTTCACAAGAACTTCCGAGCCAGACGACTTCACCATTTGGCAAGACCAACTCGACGGCGAGAACGTGATTCGTGGTGACACCGTGGCGCAGCGTGTGTGGGCCGCCAGAGTTCTCCGCAACATTGCCGCCGATGGTACACGCCATCTGGCTGGATGGATCGGGGGCGAAGAAGTATCCCTGACTGGAGACAGCCTGTGTGATTTGAAGATTGGTTACCCCGGCTTGAGCGCACAGTCTTCGGTTGGGTACGTCCACCCAGTCAATCTGATTCATGCGGGTGAGGCAGAGAGTAATGCCATCTTCAGCGGCGAGGGTGCCTCCGCTCAGGCAAGTCCCCGCGCCCCGCGGAACAACGGGAATGCCGTTCTTGTGGGAAAAACGGAGGACCTGCGACACCTCTTCCGTCGTTGTGGGCAGGACGACCACCATGGGGTCCTGCTTGACGAGGGTGAGAGCGTCGCAGTTGTAGACGAGCAAATCCTCTGGTTCGTGGAGAACTCCATTGGGGCCGACGATACCGGTCAAGGTGCGGAGCATATCGCCGCGGCTCAACTTCTGAGTCGGGTTTGGGGAGGCATTGTCAAGGTGAGTAAGCATGGATGTCATCTGCGTGGACTCGAAGAGTCTGAAGTTTCAGGTAATCTCCAACATTCGGTTCAGCGCCACACGGGCCCACTCCTGAGTTTCCGGCGGAACGGCAATCTGGTTCACGACGTTGCCCTCGAGCAGATTGTCCAGCACCCGGAGGAGATGGGGTGGATCGATGCGGTACATCGTGGAGCAGACACAAACACACTCGTCCAGTGAGAGGATTAGCTTGTCCGGATGCTCTTTTGCCAGGCGATTCACAAGATTGATCTCCGTACCGATGGCCCACTTTGAGGCTGTGGGAGCTGCCTCCACCTTCTTGATGATATATTCCGTCGAACCAGTGAAGTCGGCCATCCCCACCACCTCAAAGCAACACTCGGGGTGGACGAGGATGTTAATACCGGGATGCTCCTCGCGGGCCCGCTCCACCTGTTTGGGGGTGAAAAGCTGATGGACGGAGCAGTGCCCTTTCCAGAGGAACACGCGGGCGTTCCTGAGGTGTTCCTTCGCAAGTCCGCCGTCCGATTCCCGCGGGTCCCACAACCCACACTCGTCGCCGCTCATGCCCATCCGGTAGACCGCAGTATTCCGCCCCAAGTGCTGGTCGGGGAAGAATAGAAGCCGCCGTCCCTGCTCAAATCCCCACCGCATGACGGCCTCGGCATTGGATGACGTGCATACCGCGCCTCCGTTTTCTCCCACAAAGGCTTTCAGCGCCGCGGTGGAGTTCATGTAGGTGATGGGGATGATGGTGTCGTCGATGGAGGCGCACAGGGATTCCCAGCACTCCTCAACCTGATCGATATCCGCCATGTCGGCCATGGAGCATCCTGCGCTCAGGTCGGGCAGAATGACTTTCTGATGGGCGCCGCTGAGTATGTCAGCGCTTTCCGCCATGAAGTGAACGCCGCAGAACACGATGTAGTCCACCTCTTTGCGGCCCGCGGCAAGCTGGGACAGCTTGAAAGAATCGCCGCGGAAGTCGGCAAATTTGATCACCTCCTCGCGCTGGTAGTGGTGACCGAGAATAACGACTGATTTCCCGAGTGCCGCTTTCGCCGCGGCAATGCGCTCATCCAGTTCGGCCCAGGTGAGAGATGTGTATTCGGGAGGCAATGGTTGCTGAAGTAACATGTCCGAACTCATTCGAGCCTGTTGGACCGTCTCGCTACCTCGTCTTCTTCCATAGTGTGGCAGAGCTTCTCGAAGGTATCAAGGATTTCGTGCATATCGAGCGCAACGCCAAACTCGTGCAGCCAGCGACGAACATAATCGAGGTCGAGGCTTTCAAGATTCCTCCGCAATATCCCCTCGATATCGGCCATATCCTGGCTTCTCCCAGCCACCGACTTGTAGATAATCAGGTCCTCTGCGGAGCACAGATGAACGAAGCGCCCTTCGCCGATATCGTAGGGAACCACTCGTGCCAGAGCCTCTTCCTCATAGCCCGGAAGGGCGAAGGAGAGATCCGCGTCGGTCAGTCCGGGAACGCGAAGAAGCAGCACTCGATGCTTCCGCGCAAACTCCGCCGCGTCCTCCACTCTCCCATCAAAGGTAGACAGCAACTCGTCGATTAGCGCCACTTCACTAGCAACCTCGACCTGCACCGACAGATCGAGGTCTCGCGTGAAACGCGGTTCTCCCCAGTGCTGGACGGCAATCCCCCCAATAATCATGTAGGGAACTCCCCGGGACTGCAAGAATTGGTGCAGCGCCCAAGCTCCCTCAAAGGCTCCGTTCATGGATTGTCCTATTATGTTGAGACGCGAGGTCGAACTTCCTCCGACGCGCCACAAGGAATGCCGCCCGGGCACGATCCAGAGCCACGAAGTCGCCGTCTTTCGGAGACGCGTCCCATATCTCCCAGAGGCGCTCGAATTCGGCTCGCGCTTCTGCCTGCGTCAACGATGGAAGGCGTCGCTGCCGCTCCGCGGCAATTACCGCATCGGCGGCCCGGTATCCCTCCAACCATGCGCGCGCCTGGTGGCTGTCAATTCGTCCTTTTATCACTGCAAAGTCCTGTCCTGTACTGTCTGGTAGTCTCGGACATCCGAATAGTACCACGCGCCGAAAAGCAGAGTCAACCTACGGCACCGCTGCGGGTTTGACAACCCCCTGCCGCGACCGATAAACTCCAGATGCCTCTCAAGGAAGCAACACTCTCTCAAGGAGCATGGTGACAATGGACGTTCAAGAATTGATGCGAGAGCTGCATCAGGGCAGTGAGTCCAAGATCGTGATGCTGGTGGCAGACGGACTTGGCGGACTGCCGATAGAGAAAGGCGGACAGACGGAGTTGGGAACCGCCTCCACACCCAACCTCGACGCCCTGGTCAAAGACAACACCTGCGGGTTGATGACGCCCGTCTTGCCGGGTATCACTCCCGGCAGCGGTCCCGGACACCTCGGACTCTTCGGGTACGACCCACTGAAGTACCAAATCGGCCGCGGCGTGCTGGAGGCGCTGGGAGTGGAGTTCGAGCTGGGCCCCAACGACGTCGCCGCGCGCGGCAACTTCTGCACGGTGGATGAGAACGAGATCATCATCGACCGACGCGCCGGAAGAATTTCTTCGGAGGTCGGCATCAGGCTCGTCGAGAAGATGAAGTCAATCCAGGTGGAAGGCGTGGAGCTTTTCCTGCGACACGTGAAAGATTATCGTTTTGTTGCCATACTCCGCGGCGAAGGTCTGGGGGGAGACGTACACGATACCGACCCCGGCGCCATCGGCAAAGCGCCTCTCTCGCCAACGGCTGCAGTCCCTCAATCCGAGCGAACAGCAGAGCTGTTCAGAGAGTTCATCAAACAGGCAGGCGAAGTCCTGAAGGACGAACACCCCGCGAATATGCTCACCCTGCGCGGCATCGCGCGGCGCCCGAATATCCCGACGATGGAGGAAGTTTACGGATTGAAGTCCGTCGCCGTTGCGGTTTATCCCATGTACCGCGGGTTGGCGAGATTAGTGGGGATGACGGTGCTCACCGAGGTGCAGGACACCGCTCAGCAACTGGGGGCTCTGCGCAAGAACTGGGATGCGTTCGACTTCTTCTTTGTTCACTACAAATACACCGACAGCACGGGAGAAGACGGCTACTTCGCGGAAAAGGTGCGGCAAACGGAGATCGTTGACGGCATGATTCCGGGTATCCTTGAACTAAACCCGGATGTGCTCGTCGTGACCGGCGATCATTGCACGCCGAGCAAGTTGAAGAGCCACAGTTGGCACCCGATACCGGTGCTCCTCGCGGCGGATACTTGTCGGCCCGATGGGGTGGAGCAATTCAACGAAACGCAGTGCATCTACGGAGGGCTGGGACAATTCGAGTCCCGTTTCCTCATGCCCCTCGCCCTCGCCCACGCCGGTCGGTTGCAGAAGTTTGGGGCGTAGGTTACACGAGAGCTTCGGGAGTGCAGATGACGATGGGCGGGTACCCGTGCTCAAGGTTCACACCGTTCACGCCAGTCATCACTTCGGCGCGGACGATGTGGCGGAGGTTGTAACTGGCGATGATGGGAATCTCGTAAACGACCGCGACTGCAATATGCCGCGCGTCATCTCGGTAGTTCTCCGGAATGATCCCTGCGAAAAGATATGCCTGGGCCAGCGCATCGCTTTCGTCGTTGGCGTCCAGGATTCCCAATTTGGTTTGCGACGCCAGTCGCTGCAGACGAAGGAAGGATTCTGCCGAGACCCGACGCATTTCTGCCACGGCGACAGAGGACGTGTAGCCATCCAACTCCTCGTCCCGTATCCGGCGGAGCAGGGACAGAGCGTTCCGTCGGCGAGATGACATGCCGGGATGCAGGGCAACGCCCAGAACGGATGATTCGACGTAAACTTTCCTGACCTCCGAGTCGGTGTC
Source organism: Armatimonadetes bacterium CG2_30_59_28 (assembly GCA_001872605.1). GTDB lineage: Bacteria > Armatimonadota > Abditibacteriia > CG2-30-59-28 > CG2-30-59-28 > CG2-30-59-28. The sequence goes on from MNXM01000072.1 coordinate 7,070, forward strand.
GCAGTCCAAGCTCATCGCCGGATGAACCTCAATCCGTGCATTCTAGCGAACTTCTCGGCTTGTTCAGCCTCGGTCCTGCGCCTCTCTTCATCCGGCAAGCCCTTGTCCCTTTCGTACCTCAACCTCCGTATCTCATCAAACATCTCAGCCGGGTCTTTCAGGAAAAGCCGGTTCAGTCGGTTGAGTTCTCGTTTCGTCCACACAGGTTCTTGCTGAAGCTCTTGTCCTTTCATCGCCGTTCACCTCACGGTGGCATTATTTCACCCTGGTCGCTGTAGCGAACACTTCCTCTGAAGGAACACCGCGCGCTATTCCCTCTTCGTATTCATGGATCCGTCGCGAAATGGTGTCATGCCACGCCGTCTCGATGTCTGGGGAAGCGTAGTTGTCAAC
>MNXM01000019.1 GCA_001872605.1 Armatimonadetes bacterium CG2_30_59_28
GGGAGACGGTGGGGGCCTCCCCTTACCCAGACAGCCCCTGCTGTCGGTAAGCTGAGCGAGCGGGGGCTCGCAGGGAACAGGTGGAACCGTCACATTAGCCCTGTAGCAGGGGCTACAGGGCTAACGATCACGGCGGACTCACAGAGTCCGAATCATGCGCCCTCACAAATCTTACTTACACCCACCACAGTAATCGACCACAGCAAGCGCCTGTGTTACACCGGGACGGCGCAATTCCAGCGCCAAATAAATCTCATTGAGGTTCAGCCGCTCATCCGCTATACTAACTCGCAAGGAGATGCTCATTTCCATCTGCACGGGTTTCCCTTTCCTTCTCCGGACTCCAGGTGAAGCCCAGTTGCTCCGTATTGTCCTGTCTCTCAACAGTGGAACAAAGCGAGGTTCCCGGAAATGTCGAGGCGTGAACCCATGGCCGTCGATGAGTTATTAAACCGAGCGAGAGGCCAGATGGCTCTGGGCATTCACTACCGGCTGGGAGGTGGAAAGCTCTTCCCGGAGGATGACACCTGCGCCGGTGACGATGGCACCTGCGATTGTTCGGGTTTCGTCGACTGGTGCTTCGGTCTGCCGCGGCAGTTCGACCATCCGTTTTATAACGACATCAACGGAGGTTGGATCAACACCGACGCTATTTGGCGCGACGCGAAGGATGGACACGTGTTGTTCATCAAGTGCGCACCCGCGGTCGGCGGTCTGCTGGTCTACCCCAGCGGGAAGATGACGGGGAAGGCTTCTCCGACGGTGGGTCACGTGGGGATTGTCACCGCGATGCAGGGCACACGCGTATCGCGAGTGCTGCATTGCAGCGAATCCAATATGAAGGTTGACGGTCAGGCTATTCACGAGACCGACCCCGGCGTATTTGAGTCCCACGAGACGACCATCTGCTGCCGGTGCTACCGTATCAAGCACGACCACGAGACATGCTCATGGTGAGACCACGGTTTACGGTTCCAGCAGTATAGCTGTAAACTTGTTGGCTGACTTTGGGAGCCGTGGCATCCACCAATTCTGTCTATGAAGAGCGTCACCAACACCCATGAACCACCAACCTCCAACCACCAACCCCGACCGTTGCTTCTCTCCCGATCCAGCGCAGCGCAAGCTGGCGCGAGAGTTGCATGAAAACGTGAAGGACTTGCCTATCGTTAGTCCGCATGGACATGTTGATCCGCGCCTCTTTGCGGACCCCGAGGCGACCTGGGGATCTCCCGCCGACCTGCTCATCATCCCCGACCACTATGTCTTTCGGATGCTGTATTCGCAGGGAATTTCTCTGGAGAGTCTCGGAGTTCCAACGAGGGATGGATCAGCCGTCGAGACGGATCACCGCCAGATCTGGCAGACCTTCGCGGAGAGTTTCTATCTGTTCCGGGGAACCCCGACCGGAATCTGGCTGACGGCGGAGTTGGTGGAGGTCTTCGGCGTCAAGAAGAAACTGACTGGCGACACCGCGCAGGAAATTTACGACCAGATCGAGTCCAAACTGACCACACCTGACTTTCGCCCGCGGGCGTTGTTCGACAAGTTCAACATTGAGGTGATGGCAACGACCGACGCGGCGACCGATCCGCTGACTTCCCATCAACAAATCCTCAACTCGGACTGGGGCATCCATCCTTCCACCGGCAAGCCGCGCATCCGCCCGACGTTCCGACCGGACGCCGTCGTCAACCTGAACGCGGCGGGATGGAGGGAAAGCATTGACGCGTTGAGCGCAATATCGGGCATCGCGGTAGACTCGTACTGTTCGCTCATCGCCGCTTTGGAGAACCGCCGCGCCTTCTTCAAGCAGATGGGCGCCACGGCCACCGACCACGGAGCGCTGACGGCATACACTGAGGAATTAGGCGGTGAGGAAGCGGATGCCATGTTCGCGAAAGCCCTGCGGAGCCACGCCACCGAGGAAGACGCTACCCGCTTCACCGGCCATTTACTGATCGAGATGGCGCGGATGAGTATCGAGGACGGACTGGTCATGCAGTTGCATGTCGGTTCCTGCCGCAACCACAACCGGAGCATCTTCGAGCGGTTCGGTCCGGACAAGGGGTGCGACATTCCAGTGACCTCGGAGTTTACCCGCAGTCTGCAGCCGCTGCTCAACAAATATGGAAACGATCCGCGGCTGACGCTGGTTCTGTTCACGCTTGACGAAACCGCATATTCCCGCGAGCTGGCTCCCCTTGCGGGGCACTATCCGGCGCTGCGCCTTGGGCCGCCGTGGTGGTTCCACGACAGTTTCAACGGCATGCGTCGCTACTTCGATCAAGCGATGGAAACCGCGGGACTGTGCAACACCGCCGGTTTCAATGACGACACGCGCGCTTTCCCTTCCATCCCCGCCCGCCACGATCTCTGGCGCCGCGCCTCCGCCGACTGGATTGCCGGGCTGCTCGTGCGCGGGCTGATCGATGAAGACGACGCGCAGGAGATGGTTTTTGACTGCACAACACGCCTCGCAAGAGAGGCATACCGGCTGTGAGGTTGCGGCTTCGCTGCGCTGTGGAATACAATCGGACTATCTCAACGGATCGAGGAGATAATGCTCATGAATCGCAGACTCTCATTGGTCGGTGTTCTCATCCCATGCAGTGGTTTGGTGTGTGGCTGTTTCGCGCCGGGTGCCGCGGCACAGCAGGAGGCAACCAGCCGCGTCGTCGAGGCATCGCTCTTCAAGAACGGCCTCGGCTTCGTTCAGCGGGAAGTGGAGATACGCGGTGCGGGAAATCACATCGTGAAGGACCTCCCGGTTCCCGCTCACGGCAGTTTCTGGATCATCCCGGATTCGAAGGGGATCGCCGTGAAGGAAGCCGTTGCCTCACCTTCCACGCGCGGTGAGAGCGTTGCAGCCTTGACGATGTTGGACCTGCTCAAGGCCAATGTGGGCAGGAAGGTGGAGGTTCGCACCGAGAAGGACGGTTGGTTTGCCGCAACGGTAGAGGCGATCCCCGAGGGAGACCCACGCGACTTGTCCAGCTCTCCCGAGGCTGCCCGACAGGATTACTACTGGAGTCCCGCCCGCGCTTATCGTCCTCCCGCCCGCGACGCGGCAGGAGGGATTCCGCAGGCGCAGTTTGTGCTGTTGCGCGGCCAGAACGGCCAGGTGCTCGCCCTGCCTCCGGGGGAGATCAAGGGCATCCGCACACTCGGTGATGACGCCTCGAAGTCGGCCAGCTTCCAGTTACGTGTTTCACGGAACCTGCCCGGAGCGTCCCTCCGCATCAATACAACAGGCGGGGAAGGACGGCTGCGCCTGCTGTACCTCGTCTGGGGACTGACTTGGGCGCCAAGCTATCAGATGGACGTTACCGACATGAATGACGCGTCGCTCCACTGCAAGGCGACCCTCCTCAACGACGTGGAGGACTTGTCCGGGAGCAAAATCAACTTCATCACCGGATACCCCAATCTCGCCTTCGCCGAAGTGGTGGATCCGCTGGCGCTGGTCGGCGATGTCTCCGACTTCCTGCAAAGACTCACGAACCTGGGCGCGTCCTCGCCCGCAAGGCGCCGAACGCCGGTGGTGGCGCAGCAGATGGTGACCATGAACGTCGCGAACAATGACGGAGGTGGTCGCCCGCGAATCACCGCTCCGGAGGAAGGCAAGACCCGCGAGGACCTGTTCCTCTACCCGCAGGAGGACGTGACCCTCGCTCGCGGTGAGCGGGGCTATTATCCGCTGTTCTCAAAGCGAGTGCCTTGTGATGACCTGTACGTCTGGGAGGTTGAGGATTCCCTCGACGAACAAAGCCGCTGGCGCTATGACCCGTGGTACTGGTACAACCGGGGCGAGGAGCCTGCGTTCGACCAGGAGGAAGTGTGGCACTCTCTCCGCCTCGAGAATACGGGGGGCATACCCTGGACCACCGCTCCCGCGATGACTATTCAGGAAGGGAAAGTGCTGGGACAGGACACCATGTTCTACACATCCCCCGGTGCGAAGACACTCCTCAAGATCACGCGTTCCGTGGACGTGAAGGCAGAACAGTCCGAGTTGGAGGTCGAGCGCGAACGGAATGCCAAGACCGTATACAGCAGTCGCACCTTTGATCTGGTCACGATCAAAGGGGAACTGAAAATCTTCAACTACAAGAGCAAACCCATCCGTCTGCTGGTGAAAAAGCTGCTGTCCGGCGAAGTCCTCGACACATCCCTCAAGCCAACCATCGAGGCCACGACGCGCGGCGTCTGGCGCGTCAACCCACAACAGCGCCTCACCTGGGAAACGCCCGTCGAGGCAGGGGGTAAGCTATACATCGCCTACCGATACAAGGTCTATTCCCCACCCCGGTAGCCTGGGTAGGTGGTGTAATCTGCTCGCGTGGATCCGAGGACGCGACCGCGGCGCGAGCGCGCCGTCTGGGCCGTTGCTACATCCCTTTCTCTGTCCGCTCGATGATGGCGTCCTGCCAGCGACGGTCAACATGCTGGAACACGGCGCTGTATCCACTGACGCGGACGGTGAGTTCGGGGAAGGCGTCGGGATTCTTCTGAGCTTCACGAAGCTGGTCGGCGTCGATCAAATTGAAGTGCAGATGGAATCCTCCTTGCTCGAAATAGCCCTGGACCAGCCGACGAACGCGCTCCGCGCCTTCCTCACCGCGGGCGTCATTGATGCTGAGGGAGAGGGTGAGCGGATTGCCACAGGCGCACTTGCTGTGAGCAACATGCGCCGCGGAGTTCAGGATGGATGTGGGGCTTGTTCCGTTCGCGAGCGTTCCCGGTCCGCAACCGTAGGAAAGGAACTCGCCGTCGTTCCTGCCGTCGGGGGTCGCAGGAACGGGATGGTAGATGTCCCCGCTGAAGGCAAAGAACGCAGGATTGGGCCGGACGCCATGATCCAGCCGCGTCGCAAGGACGAGGTCGGCAATGAACGATGAAAGAACGCCAACCAATGTGCTGGATTCGGAGGTGTCTGTTCCGTACTTGCCGGAAAGCCCGCGGCAGCGGTTCTGAAAGACGCCGTCAGGGAAGCTGCGGGTCGTCTGGTCCACGAGATCGCGCAGAGAGATTGCCGGCTGTCCGCAAACCAGCTCCCGAATGACCAGCAGGCTGTCAACCAGCGTTCCCAACCCGAGAATATTTACACCCAGCAGGTTGTAGCTGCCTCCTCCCTCTTCAGCCGTCATTCCCGACGCAATGCACCCCCGCGTGCAGACGCTCTCAAACGGCGAGCACCGGTCTCTCGCCCACTGGTTCCAGTTTGCCTGCAACGTCTCCTGTTGTTGCTGCCAACTGCTGCGCAAGTGCGACTTGAAGTCCCGGAGGAGGCTTGAGAAGTCGACAGGCTGTTCCCGGTTTCGCAAGAACTCCAACAACGTCTCCGGCAACACCCAACGGTGGTTAACGGTCAGACCGTAGGTATCCCCTTGCGGCGTGGCTTCGTAACATCCAACGATCCCATAGTCGCGCGCCCGACGGAGGGGAATGCCCACCGCCTGCAACGCGCCAATGACGACCGGGTCATTAAAGAACGACGGCATGCCGATGCCAGCCTGACAGAGACGAAGCGCGGCGCTCCAGAACTCGTCGGATGTCTCCGGACCGATCCGCACCGACACCGACGGTTGCCACAATTTGAGATCAGCCGCAACCTGCAGGCAGACAAGAGATAACGGATTTTCGGCAAGGTTCCCATCTTCATCAACGCCACCGAAGATGATGTTCTGCGACTCGTCGCCCTCGCAGCACTTCAGGAAGAAGCAGGCGATCAGTTCTCCGGATTGCATCGTCGAGATGCGTTGCTCGAAGATATCTTTTTCAAGGAACGGCCACAGGTACTGATCAAACCGGCCAAACGACACGGCCGCGCCACAGCCCTCTGCATGTAGGAAGACTTGGATAAACCAGACAAGCTGGAGCGCCTGATGGAATGTCTCCGGAGGATGCCAGGAGATGCGTTCGCAATTCTCCGCAATGAGGAGAAGCTCATCGCAGCGGTGAGCCTGCATTTGAGCGGCGAGGCGCGCGGCTTGAGCGTGGCGGCAAATGAAGGTCGAGAACGCATGGAGCGCCTGCCGGAAGGCTTGCCTGATTGCGGTGGCGCGCTGGTCTCCGGATACGCGGGAATCGATCTCTTCCAGCAGTCCCGAGACACCCTCGCGCAACACATGGCCGTAGTCCACGATGATGTGACCGTTGTTGCCTCGGAAAGCGATGTTCCGCGCCGTCTCTGCCCATCCCTCCCCACAGGCCCGCCATGGTGGGCAGAAGCGTTGAGACCCCACGATCAGCTCGTCTTCACACATCGCGCAAGGGAATTCCTCGGCAAACGACTGCAGGAACTTGGCCTTGCGGGCGACTTCGGAACTGTCGAGGTTCCGCGAATACACACGTTCGGAGATCGCGCGATACCACCGTCCTTCTTCGGCGTCGAAGAGCACGCGGCTGTTGAGCCGACGGCAGTCAGTCGTGAGCGCCCTGCGCAACCGATCTATGCGAGGCGTGATGGATTCCATTGTCGTGTTCGAGCACCTACTGACATGCTACACAAGCTTATACGCCCAATGGTTCTGCCGTCAAGCCACCGCGCCTGGGCCGTGTGCCCTCGTCCGATACCGGTCGTGCGACCGCAGGAAAGGACCGCGCGCTCCTCGTTGAGATTCTCCTCACAGATTGGCCGCGCCGCGTCACCGAAAATATCGTTCTTGCCGTTAGCGCTCAGAACAATGGTTACCTGTGGCGTTCTGGGCGTGGTGGCCTGGCGCACCGGCAAGTCCGAGATTCTTACTTCGGGTTCCGAAGCAAGCCACAGCTTCTCCACCTGCCAACGCCCAACCGTCTCTGTGCCCAGCAAAGCGGCCTCCCGTTCCACACCATCGTACTTCTGATCGTGTTAGTGCATCGTTTTGGAAGTTCCCCCACAAAAAAGGACGCCGGATCGCTTCAGCGTTCGGTAGCTCACACAGGCAGCTACACGATGGAGGCTTCCCTCCTTTTCTCCCCTTTCAACCCGTGTTCGTGCCGAACACGGGTTGAAAGGGGAGAAAAGATGTCCTTTCTTGGCGCTCGGTAGTCAGTTGTGTGAGCTACCGGACGCTGAAGCGATCCGGCGTCTAATGTCGAAGAATTTACGAAAGGAT
>MNXM01000070.1 GCA_001872605.1 Armatimonadetes bacterium CG2_30_59_28
GTCCGCCCTCTGTCATTCTGAACGGTGTGAAGAATCTCTGCCGCAAAGGAGATTCTTCGTCGTTCCTCCTCAGAATGACAGTTTGGCGGAGGGCTCGAAGGGACAGTATTTCTGACGACCTACTTACTTACACCCCTACTCACGTACTCGGACAGGATTTATTCGAACTCGCAGAGTTCGAGCCGATTCCGTGGAGTATGTGCTCGTGAGAACATCGACGGCGTGGCGGTTGCACGCGGACGTATAGAGTCCGATGCATCCTGTTAATCCTGTCAAAATGTTGTACCTGAGTAGTTCTCACAAATCTTACTTACACCCCGCCGGGTTTCACCATCACCAGAAGTGCTTTTTGACATATAATGGTAGGCAATGCGGAAGTGGCGTTACATCACAGGTGTCGGAGTAGTCAGCGCGAGTCTGCTCGTAGTACTGACGTTGTCAGACAACGCTCAGACCGGCGCGCCTGTGCATCCATCTGCATGGAACAAGGTACACCGGTCGATCAGTCGGGTATTGCCGTGGCGAAGCGCGGTTTCCCATTACTTCGTTGAGGCTGGGCGCGAGATGTTGATCCGGAGCGACCTGCCCAGCGCGGAGATGTATTTTCACAGGGCACTGAAGGTCAGGCGCGACTCCATGGATGCCTTGGAGGGTCTGCTCATTGTAAAACAACAACAGGGAGATTTCACCGGCGCACGGGAGACAGCCAATCAGCTTGCAGAAATCGCGCCGCGCCATCCCAAGGTGATGGCGACGAGAGGCTATCAACTGGCAACGGAGGGGAAGGTCGAGGAAGCTATTGCTGCCTACCGGAGGGCAGGCAGGCTGAGCGACTGGGATCAGGACATCCTCGTGAGGAATCTGCGGCACCTTGTCCGTGAGCAGCAGTTTGATCGAGCGGAGCGACTGTCGCAGGAGGCGTCACAACTTTTCCCGCTGGAAACCGTCTTTTGCAATAATCTCGCGTGGTGGTATCAGGAAGAAGGTGTTCGGCTGGACACGGCCTTGGAGCAAGCGCGCCAGGCCTTGCGGATTGAGCCTGGCGCCGCTCATGTCTGGGATACGCTGGCCTGGGTTCAGTTTCGGAGAGGGCAAAAGGCGGAGTCTGTGCGCGCCGCCCGGAAGGCCATTGCGCTCGGCGCCGTGTCTGAATCTCGCATTTTGTTGGCGATCATTTATCTGAAAGAAGCAAATGTTAGGGAGGCCGCGGGCTATCTTCAGCCCCCCGGGCTGCTCCGCGAAACCGATGGTTCCGTGAGGAAGCTGCTGCGGGAAGAGATCACGAGGGTTCTTCCGAGGGTCAGAGGCAAGGAGAAAGAGCAAATCAAGGTGTTCATGGAATCTGCGACATCCCAAAGAAATGTGCCCGATTCTCCTCCCCATGGAGGAAATCGCGCCCGCACGTTGAAGACTGCCCCTTAGACAGGATTGGTGACGGCAGCATGTGTCTAACAACGAAAGCAGACAACCGAAATTCACTGCGTACCCATTCGGAGTGGCTTCTCGCAGCGATCCTCTGCGCCGGTCTCTGTGTCCGCGCGGTGCACGCGGATGGCATCAGCGACTTGCGCGGCTTTGGTGTCTGCAATATCACGAAAGAGGCCTGGCCTTTGGCGACCGAGCTGGGGGCCGGCTGGTGGAGAACTCCGCCCATTGTCTGGGGGAACGTGGAATTCCGCCGGGGACAGATTACCTTTGATCGACTGGACAAGGTTATGCGTCAGACGCAGGAGGCTAATCTCGTACCCGTGGTGCCCTTCATCTGCAACTCGAGTTGGGGGACCCCCCTCACGGCAGGAGAGCCTCTAGCGGCACCCACTTCGGTGAGAAGCAGTCAGTTAGTCTATGGCTTCCCCAAGTCGTGCTTCCCAGTGGACATTAACGCATGGCAGCGGTTCGTCCGTGAGGTTGTGGAGCGTTACGACTACGACGGGCACAATGATATGCCTGGCCTCAAGATGCGCGCGCAGTTCTGGCAACTCGGTCGCGAAATCCCCACTGAATGGGCGGATACCCCGTTTCGGTTGGTCGACTTTCTTCAGATCACAGGGCGGGCCATCCGGGAAGCCGACCCACAGGCCGTGCTGATTCTTCCTGGTATCGAGAGCCGGGCACTGGCCATGCTGGCCTTCGCGGACGGCGAACTGAGAGCCGACGATAAACCTCTCGGGTATGACGCCCCTCGCGAAGGCGTTCGCAAGATGGCCGAATTCGAGGACACCCGTCGCTTCATAGAGGTTGTCCTTCAGATCGGGAAGGGGTTCTTCGATGTGCTGGACACCCATCTCCTCGGGCAGGATGTTCTTATACCGGGCAAGATGCGATGGATACGAAACCTCATGCGGAGGAGCAACTGCGAGAAGCCGATCATTGCTTTAGAGGCGGGGGGGCCGATTGTCGGTTCCGAAGGAGAGTACTCCAGCATCGTGAACGCAGAACAGACCGCAAAGGTCCTGTGTGCGGCTCTGGAGAATGGGGTTGTTGGGATGGCCTTCCCACTGTCGCCTAACTTCCCGGGAACGCGATCCGAGTACCAGATGCTTACACTCCTCGCCGCTGGGGCTAGCCCCAAGCCTTCCTATTTCACACTCAAGATGCTGATGCAGCTCGTGCGTGGCTATGAGTCGGTTGGTCCGATCGACCACAAGAAGAGGAATATCGGATATGTTTTCCGTCGCACGAGGGGGGACGTATACGTTCTTTGGTCGGACGAAGTGTACACGCTAAGGCTCCCCGTCGAGTCCAGAAATTTTCGCGTCTATCATATCATCACACAGCCTGGACAGACCGAACCAGCAACGGGTGTGCTTTCCACCGACATCACACGGAAGTCCAAGCTCACGCAGACGCCGGTGGTGTTGGTTGATCTCAGCCGCTGAGATTCTGTTAGCCTCCCATCACAGGATTGAAAGGAGTCGGTCCCATCGCAGATTTGCACGAGCACCCACAGGGGAAGGGCTCTCCCCAGGCCGTTGAGGCGCTGTCCAGAGCGCTTGTTGCGCTCCAATGTGCGGAGGATGCCCCCGTCGAGGAGCTGCTCCAACTGCACTATCAGTTGGGGAGCGCCTACCGCTACCTGGGCGATCTCGGCCGATCCCTCGAGCAGTTCAGCCAGTGTCTTGAACTCGCGAAGAAACACGAAGCCACTCCGTGGGAGATTCGTTCAGCACACGTTGTGGGAGAAATCTACCTTCGACAAAGACGGATACGCGATGCCCTGGAAGCCTTCACCAACGCGGCCACGCGCGCTGAGGCCACGGGCGACCAGGTGTCGGCCCTGGTGGCGCGAGCGCGGCAGGCGAGGGCTTTGAGTGACGGTGGACAGCAGGAGGAGGCCCTTCGACTAACCGATGCCATTCTCGAGAGCGTTGCCTCCGACAACGGACTTGGTCGCGGCGACCGTTACTTCATTGCAGGGCAGGCGTTGCTGACGCTGGGAGTCATCCGTTTTCGTGGGGGCAAGTTTCGCAGTGCCCGTCGCTTTCTCCAACGAAGTCTGAAACTGCTCAGTTTCACTGATGCCGAACTCCCCCGCGCCGAGTCGATGCGGCTTCTGGGCATCATCGATAGCGAGCAGAAACTCTTTGCCTCCGCCGTGCCCCGTCTGTACGAGGCGTGGGAGATATACCGCAACCTCAACTACCATCCCGGGCGCTTCGATACCTACTGGAGCCTCGCCATTACCTATCTCGACATGGGGGACCTCCGCAACGCACGCCTTTGCCTGAAACAGGCGGAGGGCATCGCGAAGAACGCGCAACTCGATCCGGAGTACGCGAAGACGCGCAGCAAGCTGGCTGACATCGAGATGTGCGAGGGTCGCTACGAAGCTGCACTCGACATGTACTTTGAAGACCTGAGAATGACAGAAGCCACGGGTGACCGTCAGGCCCTCGGGTACTGCTGCCTCAATCTCGGACACACTTTTCGTCGATTAAGAAGATTCGAGGAGGCCAAGAGATACCTGGAGGAGTCCATCAGACATTTCCAGGACACCCACCGCGATCTTCTCTCTGCACAGGCCCAACTGGAGCTTGCGGAAACCGGGCTTGAGGGTGAGGATTTTGAGGGCGCCGAAAGGCTGGTGCGGGAGGCGGAACCCGTGCTCCGGCAATCCGAGGATCCGGCCCACGCGGCGATGATCGACCGAATGATGGGGAAAATTTTTATGGCCGGTGAGAGCCCGGCCAAGGCGGTGAAGTGTTTCTCGGCGAGCATTGAGCAACAGCTTAAACGCCCTCCTACTCGTATGCTCGCGGAAACGCGCTTGGAGGCCGCGTTGGCGTCGGACGCGCTGGGCGACCCGGTGGTAACACTGGACCACCTCCGCAACGCGGTGGGTCTTGCAGAAGCGCTTGGATCGCGGGACGTTCGCGACGCAGCCCTGCGCAAGCTGGAAGGAATCGACAAGGTGGAAGCCCAGACCTTGAAGCTTGTCCCCTACCTTCCCGCCAATGCCATTCAGGAAATGGTCAGTCGATGGGTGGACATCGATCAACACAAGTCTACGGTCACGGCTACCGTTATGTTCGTCGACATGCGGGGTTACACGACACTTTCCGGAGAGACCGACTCCTTCGCCCTCATCGAAGCCGTGGAGGCGTTCCTGAGCCTCATTGTTCGCATCATCAACCACCACGGAGGCACTGTTGACAAATTCATTGGAGACTGCGTCATGGCCACATTCGGGTGGGGACAGACACCGGAACAGGGCGCTCACATGGCCGTGTGGGCGGGAATCGAGATGCTGGAGCAACTCCAGGCCACGACTCGTGTGCGTGTGGAAGCCGGCGCCGGAGCTTTGCATGTGAGCATTGGTGTCAACACCGGGGAGGTGGTGGCGGGGTGCTTTGGGCCCCTGGAAAGGAGGGACTACACCGTCATCGGGTATAACGTCAACCTGGCCGCTCGACTGCAATCTCTCGCCTCCGAGATCGACGTACCGGAAGCGGACCGGATGCTGCTGAGCAATGCCTCCTTCAACATGACCCGCGAAATTATCGAAGCCGAACCCCTCCACGCGGATTCCGTCCACCTCAAAGGAATTCGAGACGAAGAGGTTGGCGTGTTCCGGTACCTCCGCCGGAGGACGGGTTTCCCCACCCGCCATTCAGTTGAGTGAAACCATGAACGGAGTGCAGTGACTGCTGCCGCCGTGCAGTTGAACAAGGAGATAGCCATGCAATACATTACCCTCGGCAAAGCCGGAATGAAGGTTTCTCGCGCGTGTATGGGAACCATGACCTTCGGTGGACAGGCGGACGAAGAGGAGTGCCGCAAAATCTTTCGGACGGCTATGGATGCTGGCATCAACTTCTACGATACCGCGGATGTCTACAACGCTGGCCGGTCGGAAGAAATCTTGGGCGAGTTGATCCGGGGACATCGGGACGAACTGGTCATCGCCACCAAGGTGTGCGGGATAATGGGCGAGGGCGCGTATCAGGTCGGACTATCCCGCAAATGGATTCTGCAGGAATGCGAAGCCAGCCTGCGACGGCTGCAGACAGACCACGTGGACCTCTACCAGCTCCACCACCCCGACTATGATACGGGGCTCGATGAGACGATGATGGCGATGGACCAACTGGTACGCGACGGCAAGGTCCGGTACGTCGGTTGCTCCAATTACGCCGCGTGGCAGATTGTGCAGATGCTGTGGGTCTGCGACCGTCGCAACCTGGTACCGGTGGCTTCCGTGCAGCCAATGTATAACCTGCTGGCGCGTGGCATCGAGCAGGAGTTGCTGCCGTTCTGCTGCGAATTCGGCTTGGGGACGATGGTATACAATCCGCTTGCCGGTGGTCTGCTGACCGGAAAACACCTCAAGGGGAAATCTCCCGCTGAAGGCACCCGCTTCGACGGCAACAGAATGTACCAGGATCGTTACTGGTCTGACGCGAACTTCGATGCAGTAGCGGAGTTGCTGCAAGTCGCCGACGCGGCCGGGAAGTCGCTGCTGGAATTGTCCCTTCAGTGGCTGTCCTCTCAACCTGGCGTCACCTGTATTATTCTCGGCGCGAGCAGGGCAACGCAACTCGAAAAGAATCTGAAGGCGCTTGACGGCGAAATCGGCGACGCCATTCGTGCGGGCTGTGACGCCGTATGGCGGAAACTCTCCGGCGTCGCGCCGAAGTATAATCGGTAGTCTGGATTCGATTCGGTTGAGTTTTATATCACATTGGGTCTATACTTTCGGAACGAGCGATGTCTTGCGATGGCAAACCGCTGGTCTGGCTGCACGGCGAAATCAGAACGCCGCCACTCAGTCGCCAGGCGCGGCTGGATGCGGGCATGTTGTTGCGTCGTTTGCAGCGCGGCGAAGAAGTGGGAATGCCGCATGCTCGAAGAATGTCGACTGGTGGTCCTCATTGTTACGAAATGAGAATGGGTGATTGCAGTGGCAATTGGAGAGTCATCTACCGTATCGACACAGACGCAATCATCATTGTCGAGGTCTTCCGAAAGACGACACGGAGGCCCCCCAGGTCTGTCATCGAGCAGTGCAGACTTCGTTTGAGTAAGTATACTCGTTAAGGCTGAAAACCCACCGTTAATCCCGTAGGATAAAGCTCCAGCTTTGTCAGTGGGAGACCTCTTTCCCGCAATTCCAATGTGCATCTGACAAAGCTGGGGTTTTAGCCTACGGCAATCTCCGTAATTCCGGGATGCACCCCAATCGGTTCTGCTTGAGATCAAACTGGCCCTCAGTCAAGAATTGCGGAGAAGGAGAAAACAGCAGATGACTCAGGTAGAACTGGCGAGGAGGATCCGGTCAAGTCAACCTCGCGTCGCAAAAGCTGAGCTTGGCGATGCATCCGTCTCCCTGGAGCTGCTCGTTCGCGCAATCCTGGCTCCTGGCGCTTCTGTTTAAGAGATTGGAAAGACGATTTTGGCTGTTCAGGTGGTCTGAGAATTCGAAGGGCGAAGCAAATGGTCGGTAGTCGCGCCACACGCCCCTTCCCAGTTTTGTGTTCGGTCTCAACTCCGCGTTCTCCGTGGCGCCGTGTGAAAACTGGCTCTCTGGTATCTGGCGTGGTAAGGGGCGTTGGATTTGACAAGGGTTGTGCTTTTGGTAATAGTGTGAGGGCGCGAAGGACCCCGTGCGCGTCACAGGGGATGAAGCACTTCATTGCAGAAACAATCGCAGCAAGGGATGCAGCATGGACCTCGTACACCTGACCAAATTGCTGGGGCTTCCAGAATTCGTCGTAACAGCTTACACCTTTCAGGAGGATAGCAGTATCCTCCTGGACGTGAA
>MNXM01000262.1 GCA_001872605.1 Armatimonadetes bacterium CG2_30_59_28
GTCGCCTCCCGCCGTGAGCGTGGTCCTAACCATCCCCCGAAACAAGTTCGGGGGGATTACCGAATCAATCGGGTATGTCCGTCTTCGTTTCAGCAGGGACAGTATTTTTGACGACCTACTTATAGTTGTCAGCGTCACTGGATCAGCAGGCTGCGTCCATCCAGCCCCTCCAAGTTAAGCCCCATCACCTGAAGAATAGTGGGCATGACATCGGTCACGCAGGCAGGACCGTCGCGCAGTTGGGAGTTCTTCGAGTACAGCATGGCGTTATTGTAGGTATGCATTCCCACCAGTTCGCTGGGTCCCAAGAGCGCGTCGGTCTTGATATTCCCCTTCAGGTCGTACCCATCACGCGACAACACCACCATCTCCGGTGCGGTGTCGCAGTAGGCTCCGGTGAAGGCTTCCTCCTTACGGAAGCAGCGCGTGATGATGGTCTCCCCCGACGCGGGGTCTTTCATCTCCAGCAGGCAACCTTTCAGTTCATCAATCACTGAGTCTACGTCTGCATCCTCGATCCACCCATCACGTTCACGGCCTTTCCGGTTCAGGTAGATTCGTCCGGGGATCAGGCTGTAGGCCTTCGACGCAGGAGACATGGCGGATAGATTGTCACCCTTGCCATCCTCAAAACTCAACCACCCCTGCTCGGCGAGATAGTGATTGATATAAACTTCCTTGTCCAGCCTGCAGAACCCATGGTCAGAAAGGATAATCAGCTCATCTTCGTCCATGAGACGCTGCATCACCTCGGCAATGAGGGCATCGACGCGGGCATAGAACTCGACAAACCGGGCATGAAACTCCGGGTCTTTCTCTTCCCACTGCCGCCACAGAAAGTGGTGCATT
The DNA here is from genome assembly GCA_001872605.1 of Armatimonadetes bacterium CG2_30_59_28. Classification (GTDB taxonomy): domain Bacteria; phylum Armatimonadota; class Abditibacteriia; order CG2-30-59-28; family CG2-30-59-28; genus CG2-30-59-28. The sequence continues at coordinate 850 of MNXM01000262.1, forward strand.
CGATCCGTATCCATGATGTGGGCAATGAAGAAGTCCCAGGGCTCTTCGTCCATAAAATGGAGGACGGCTTCTTGTCGCTTCTGGAAAGTCTGGTAGAGATCCTCCACAAACTTCTTCCGCGATTGTCTGGCCTGCCATGGGTCAATGTCGATGCGATAACCCATTTGTTTCAGCTTCATCCCCACCTCGGAGGGATAGGTGGCCTTCTCTACCGAAGGCGACTCAAACCCTGCCACCAGTATTCCATTCACCTTACGTGGTGGGTAAGAGGTGGGGACATTCATGACCACGACACGCTTGCCGTGACGGGAAAGTATCTCCCAAAGGGTTTCGCTTTTCAGGTCCAAGCAAGACGGTATAAAGGTCTCCAGTGTTCCCGGGCGGCGATCCACAAATCCGAAGATGTTGTGATTGCCGGGGTTCTTTCCGGTCATGAAAGAAGCCCACGCAACCGACGAAACAGGCGGAAGGACAGAATCGATGGGACGAAACGCGCCCTGCCCCTCCGTCAACCCTTTGTAGGTGGGCATCGTTCCCATACCGAAAAGCTGCTGCGCAAGGGTGAAGGGCATGCCATCCAACCCGAGCACAAACACCCGTCGCTTCTTCTTCTCCAGGAATTTCCTGATAAAACCCATTCCATCTCCAGCGCCAACAGGATGGCGCCAAACTCGTCAGATAAACCTCAGATGTACCCGAGACCTCTCAGACGCTCCTCTACCTTTGCTTCATCCTCTGCCGAATAGACATCGTCTGAAGGGACGATGTATCCAAGCTCCTCCAGTTTCGCGATGACTTGGGCGGCACACTCGTCCACGGAGTACTGCTCGGTCTCCAGCACAAGCTCTGCGTTGAGTGGCTCTTCATAGGGCTGATGCCACCCCTCGATGTCATTGACCTCCCCGCGCTCGCCACGGGCATACAGTCCCTTAGGATCACGCTGCTTGCACTCCTCCAGAGAACAGTTCACCCAGGCTTCCACGAAATTGTCAATCTCCCGCCGCGCTCGATCGCGGAACTCGCGATAACTGGCCGCGGCGGCGATGATAACGGCTACGCCGTTCCGCGACAGCAGCTTGGCGATGAAGGTGAGTCGCTTGGTGTTCAGGTCGCGGTCGGCCTTGGACCACTTCAGGTCGGGACTGAGATTCTGCCTGACATCATCCGCGTCGAGGTTCTCCACCTTCAATCCCCTCCCACGCAGGATCTTCTCCACCTCCGTGCCGATCGTCGACTTTCCCGAGGCGGGAACTCCGGTAAACCAAATCGTAAATCCTTTTTCCATGCGTTCGTATCCTTTCGATTCCCGGTTATTGCCTTACCCGATGATGCTGCCTTCCATGTCATCGGGAACCGCCTGCTTGAGCAGGTGCAGCAGTGTCGGCGCTCCATCAAGCAACTTCATTCCATTCCGCTGCCCTCGCGGGGATCCGGTTGCAGGATTGTATAACACAAACATGCCGTCATAGTCATGCACCGCGTCGTCCGGCCCAATTTCCGTATCGAAAGAGTGGATGCCGTCGTGTCCGATGTCCTGGGATGCTCGCCAGTACAGGTCATCAAAATAGACCAGTAGATCGGGTGCGTGTTCCGTATAGGGCCCGGAATAGATATCCTGCGGGCGAAGCGCTTTGGTGTCCATCACACGGCCATGCTCATCCTGCACGGCACACAGTTTCTCCGTCAACTCATGCTGTAGTCTCGCGTAGTCGCTACCGGGGATGATCCCATCAGGCTCGCGTCCCTGGACATTGAGGAAGATGCGCGAGTAATAGCCCCCCCACGCCCATGCACGCGTCTTGGACCAGTCGATATCCACCTTTTCCAGCCGCGTGACTCCGTCGGGCGATTCCCTGAGGGAGAGGTAACCTTCCCGGATCAACCAGTCGTTGATGTTGATGGCGCCATCCATGCGTTTCGCGCCGTGATCGGACATGACGATCACGGCCGTGTCATCGTCCAGCAACTCAAGCACTTGCCCTATTTCGTCGTCGAGGTACTTGTAGTATTCGGGGATGCACTGCTCGAAAGGGGTATTCGGCACATACTTCTTGTGTTGAGGATCAAAGTACTTCCAGAAGCCGTGATGGATACGGTCTGTCCCCATCTCCACCATCATGAGAAGGTCCCATTCTCGAGTCTTCATCAAGTGTCTCAGCAGTCGCCATCTCGTTTCCGTCATCTCACGGATACGACTGAGCAAGGCGGTCTTGTTCTTTGTCCGGAACTCATCCACGTCCACTTTATAGTCCCCGATCTCCCGCGCAATCTCGTGGCGGAGCGAATCCGGATAGGTGTAGGGACTGTCTGTGTCGGGAGTCAGGAAGCACCCCACCATGAAACCGTTCACCGGTTTCGGAGGATAACTCGGTGGCACGCCCAATACGCCAACCTTCTTGCCGTTCCGCGACAGAATATCCCAGAGAGTATCAACCCGGATGCCCCTGAGGTTGGCGATGCTCAGATCATTGTAGGAGAAGTTCTTCCTGTTACGGAAGCCGAAGAAACCAAGCTGACCGGGGTTTCTACTGGTGAAGAACGTCGCCCAGGCGGGGACGGTAATGGGCGGATCGCTGCTGCGTATCGGTCCCCAGAGTCCGTTGCTGACAAGCTGCCGGATATTTGGCAGTTGATCCAGCCATTTATTGAAAACCCAATCCGGAGGGGCGCAATCAAGCCCCAGCACAATGACTTTCACGCAAGTATCTCCCATAGGAAACCGGTCTCGTCCGAGTCCGGTATCAGTCTCGTCCTCCCCGATGCCGCCTGATCGCGAGACCGGGTGCAAACGCCTTCTTCCAGCCACCGCCCGCTACTCAACAAATGGCTGGCCCGATGCCGCGAGTATGTCAAAAACCTCGGGGCGCATGATCTGCGCCGGGGGCCGTCTGTTCTCCTTTATCATGGCGCGAATCTCAGTTCCGCTAAAGCTGATGTGGTTGTCTTCGTCGTGGGGGCATGTTCTTTCGCTGCCAAGCGCGCCGCAGATGTGGCAGTAAAAGAAGTCTCCCCGGATGCAAACTGGCTGCAACTCGATGTCCGGGTAATCGCTGAATATCTCAATCGCGGCTTCGGGGTGGTAGTAGTTGCCGACTCCGGCGTGATCTCTTCCCACCACCATGTGAGTGCAGCCGTAGTTCTTCCTGACGATGGCGTGAAAAATCGCCTCCCGCGGTCCGGCATACCGCATCTCAGTGGGGAGGATATTCAGCAGCACACGTTCTGAACGGAAGTAACTTTCGATGATCCGGTCATAGGATTTGATAATCATCTCGTCGGTAAAATCACCGGTCTTCTTCTTGCCGATCACGGGTTGGATCATCAAACCGTCGACAAGGCTTAGAATAACCTTTTGCATGGCTTCGTGACCTGCGTGAGGCACGTTGCGCGTCTGGAACGCCCCGACAGTCTTCCACCCGCGCTCTTCGAAGAGAGCCCGTGTCGTCGCGGGGGGGCGGTTGTAACCCGGATACGGATCCATCGCGTCCTCCAACAGATCGATGGCGCCACCCAGCAGGACGCTTCCGCGGTTTAAGAGGGCATCAACTCCGGGGTGCTTCCTCTCCGTCGTGGCGAAAACGTTCTGTGCAGTCTTCTCCTTGTCGTAGGTGTACTTCTCATTGAGATGCAGGACGGCTTCTGGGATTCCGTCCGGCCCTTCGAGCGCGACTTCGCCCTCGTTGGGGAGCAGCTCGGCTGTAGGCTCATCAACGTCCAAAATGATCGGGATCGTCCATGCTACTCCAGACGTCAGTCGGCCCCTCTCGACCATCGACTCAAAGTCATCCTTCCCGAGAAAACCCTCCAAGGGACTAAATGCTCCTCGGGCGATGTTGCGGAGATCCCCCACCGTCTCTCTCGATGCAGTGAGCTTGGGCAACGAATGCCAGTTGTCGAGGATGAGTCTGCGGTCTGCGTGTGGAGCAATGCGATTTACCAGCGTGCCTCCATGGGGGGCAATCATACTCACGTCCTTTCGTGCCCCGGAGCAGGAGCACTTTCTCGTCTCCGAGGACGTCTTGTGGAATTTACAGACTATGGAAACCTTTGCGGGTCGTCCGCCGGTACAGCCTGACTAACCAGACAGGCCCTACTCCTTGCTCTGCGCCGGTGGCAGTTCCCGACCGGGGGACAAAGACGGCGGCTCGGGTTTTGGCTTTACTCCCTCACGCGACGGTAGCTGGATTGTAGGTTGCTTCCCGGCGTCTGGGGACAGTGTTGGCTTGTCACCAGTCGGTGTTTCCCTGGAATTTGGCCCGGGTGCCGGCCTGACGCTTGCAGGGGGATGAGAAGTATCCCGGGGAATGGACAATCGTCCGCTTTCTTGCGGCGCATGCGGTGTCGTAGACCCCGTCGTGTCGGGCGTCGCAGCATCAGACGATGCTGCAGGTCTCGGCAACGACGGGTGAGCAGGTCCCTGGTCAATAACAGTCACTGGTTCTTCTTCCGAAACCGCCGCGGTCGATTCCAAAGGAGGCTCTGCCGCCGCTTCTCCCTGCGCGTCACGTTGGGATACGTGTCTGCCCGAAGGGACAGAGATAGCTCCTCGCGATGCAAACAGCGACGGGCTGAATGTAGTCCCAAGAAGCTGCGACAAAACCTTGGGCGCCTCTGAAGGATCGGCAACCCAGTAGCCTCCTCGTGGGATTCCCGGGAGAGTCATCGTCCCAATGGAGTCCGGGTTCACTGATTTCATGAAGGCTCCCAAGCTCAGTAGTTGGGAGGTTGTCATATTTGTCTCAACGTTTTCCTTAAATACCTTGATAAACATTGGGATTCGAGGAATCATTCCGGGGGAAAGCATCTTCTTGGCCAGCGCCTTCATAAGCTTCTGCTGACGAGCGACGCGCCCTATATCCCCCATCGCGTCATGTCGGAACCGCGCATATTGGTGAGCCTTCGCCCCATCCAGGTGCTGGAATCCCTCCTTCAGGTGGATATGGAGTTGTCCCCAGTTGTCGTCATAGTCCATGTCTTTTTCAACAAACAGATCCACTCCACCCACCGCGTCCACGGCCTTTTCCAGACCGGCGAACTTAACCTTGATAAAGTAGTCCGAGTGGATGCCCAGAGACTCGTCGAGGGTACTCAGAAGGAGCTCCGGTCCTCCCAGAGCGTGGGCTGCATTGATCTTCGTGGAGTAATGTCCGGGGATGGCTGCCAGCGTATCACGGGGCACGGAGATGGCAGATACCTTCTCACCGAACCGATCGAAGTTGACGACCAGTATGGTGTCCGATCGCGAGTGCTTAGTGTACGGCATCCCTCTTCGGTCTCGGTTGACATCGATACCCACGAAAACCACATTGATCCGACTTCGTCCGGCGAAGACAAGATCTGGCGAAGTCCAGACTTCCGCAACAGCGGACACGATGTTCCTGAAGGGTCTGTTGTGAGGACCAGCGAAATATATCACCGCAAGCGCCGGGACCACAAGGAAGAACAGCGCCAACAATCCCTGCCGCCAGGCACGACGACGGTTGCGGCTTATCTCGCCGTCGAAACGATCGAAATCCCCAATCTCCATGGAAGGGCCTTTCGCTATCATGGAATCAGACAAACGGCGCTCACTCTGCGCCCGGCTGGTAGTCTTCGCGGGGTGGGCTGAAAATATCCAGCGCGCGAGCGGCTGTCTCCCCTGTTCTGACGCTGTGCAGAACACCTGAAGGAACCAGGTATGCATCACCGCTGGAGACAGTGCGGGTCTCCCCGTCGATCGTCAACTCGAAACTCCCCGCCAGCACTATCCCCATCTGCTCATGCCGGTGGGAGTGTTCGGGCACAATGGCGTGAGGCTCAAAGTCCACGAAGGACATCATGACACGCTCCCCCCACGCCGTGGTAATGTTGACCCCGGGAAGGACCTCTCGTTTCCAGCACTGCTTTAAGTCGATGAAGTGCATCATGCAAACCATCCATTCAGAATCTACCGGCCCAGTAGCGCGAAACTGAGGGACAAAGCCCTCAGTTTGTCTCAGGTCAGATCGTCCAACTTCAATGGCAGTCTACCAAAATGAATGGTCGCCGTCAAGAGCTTACCGCTACGCATCACAAATCTGACTTGCACCCGACAGGATGGATGTACAGGATTGACAGGAGGAAGCGACGAAGGAACGTCGTAGCGGTTGCGTGTAACCTTGCACGCTTCGCCAAGCTGACTCCTTCGAACCGTCGTGCGTGGAAGGCCCCGCCGAACTGCCGAAAGGCCAGTGACCGACCGGTCTGCGCGAACTCGCAGAGTTCGCCCTTATCCTGTGCATCCCGTGCATCCTGTCAACAAGGTTATGCCTGAGCAGTTACCAA
>MNXM01000118.1 GCA_001872605.1 Armatimonadetes bacterium CG2_30_59_28
TTCCCCGGGAGCACTCCTCAAGATCCGGAGACAGATTCTTCAACTGGCGACGGTCCCCTCTGGCTGACGTTAAGAACGAGGTCTTAACGGTCAAAGACACCCGCCAACCCCACACCGACACGGCTGTAACCTGGGGAGAGCGGCAGCACGGCTTCTGAAGAATCGAGAGGCACTGTACGCGGGGAATCACCGGCAAGACCGGCTCCCGCGATGCTCCTCCAACCCTTGACTCGTAAACCCAGGGGTCCGGACGGCTGGATCGACACTGCCCGACAGGTAGGCGGTGGATTTAGGCAGCCCTGCTGATTTGACACGCCCATGGATGCGCCCTATAATCCTGTCCATCTGGAGTTCACGCGTTCCAGAATGTCCTGAAGAGGGGTGATGTCAATGTCTGAGCAGTCGCCGCAGGAATTTGCCGGAAAGAAAATCGCCGCAGGGATCTGTGGAATCCTTCTTGGCAGCTTGGGAGTCCATAAGTTCATCCTGGGGATGAACTCTCCCGGGCTGATTATGCTGCTGGTCAGCCTTCTGACGTGTGGAATCGGTGCAAGCGTGATGGGCATCATTGGACTGGTTGAGGGGATCATCTACCTGACGAAGACCGACGAACAATTCTACCAAGACTACGCAGTCACACAGAAGGCCTGGTTCTGATCCCCCGGCAGCTCACCACCATTTTTTATCCGACACATCCAGTTCCCAGAGGGGTCGGTCTGTTTCAGCTTTCTCTTGGGAGCCGGACGACTGGTCACAGGTATCGTTATTGCGCGCCCTCAGATATCACCCACTCATACCGTTTGCCGTTGGTCCGCGGGTCGGAGTTGTCCGAGGCGGAGAAGTAGAGAAAATCCTTCCAGTGCGCAAACCGCCCCTGTCCCGTCTCTCGGATTTCGGTGTGGACCAGGTGAGCGGGGCCCAATTCCTTGCCGTCCTCGAATAGCCGCAGGTTGGAGGGCGGGATGCCGGGCATTCCATCTCCCGGATAGTTCGGCCCCAGCCGTACGGTGTAGCAATGACCAATTTCTGCGTTGATTCGTGACGGTGCGAGTATTCCGCGCATTGGCAGCAGGTACGGGTAACCGTTGTCTACCACTCGTCGGAAGGGTACAGCGGCGTCTTGCAGTTCCATGTTGCCGGCAGGAATCCAGTCCAGATAATCGAGATTGAGTCCGGCTCCGTCCTGGTTCTCAAGGCGCATGCGATAGCGCCCACGCGATCGATGTGTTGCCAGTGGTCTCACTCCCGCTCCAGTTAATTTCGCGAATCCCCAGTGGTCAGTGATGTCGGAACCGTAACCTCCAGTGGACGGGAAGTTCAGCAGTGCCTGTGCCTTGTCGTCGATGAGTAAAACGCGCGTAGCGTTCTCAGGGGTGGCGTAGTGGAAAAGGAGGAAGTAGTCTCCTTGGCGAGGAATATCGACTTCCCATTCCAGCCAATGCCCTTTTGTGTTCCAGTGTGAGAGCGACAAACCGGACGCGCCCATCTTGTCGTTGCGGACGTGGATGGCGCCTCCACCCTCCCGCACAAAGGAGCCTGCTTCCGTTCGGACGGCCGCACTCCATTGTTTCAGTCCGAAGTCCCCCGGTGCGGGAGGAAGCACAACCGAGCGCGTCGTCTCGCTCCGGTTCCCCTTTTCGTCCATGGCAGTCAGGGTGATTTTCAACGGGCCGCCGCGATCAAACACGCGGGAAACCTTTGTCCCGCTGGCCGCCACTCCGCCAATGTCCCACCGCCATGCCACCACTTTCCCTTTGGTGGCGATGCACTGACTTCCGTCCAACTCCACCCGGGATCCCGTGGCGTCTCTGTGGGTTACGATGTCAAAACGGGCGAGGATTTTGCTACGGAGGTTGACTCGCGCGTAGCTGATGCCGGGCAGACTGGTAGTTCCGAGCATGTCCAGGATATAGGCAGGCGCACACCCACCGCGTACCGTGGCATTGATGAACGAGGTGAATGGGCGTTCCAGTGGCACGAGAACAGGATCGCCGTGCGAACCGTCGGGGAAGACCTCCATAGCGCGGTTCTCGGCGAAAGCCTTTCCGTTGGCGTCCTTCCCACTGCAGTAGTAGATGACAAACAACCGATTGTCCGGCGTCACCTGGAACCTGCCGCTCCCCGGGATTTCGCTGGAAGCGCCCTCCCCACCGAGGGCGAGGGGTGTGCGCAACGCCACTTTCCCATCCCGCACGACGGCGTAGTTCAGAGCAAACGTCTGCTTCTCCTCGGGGAAGAACTTGGGGCGGAGACGCTCGTCCAGCGCACGCTCGGCCCAGAGAATATGCACGGAGCCATCCGGCGACACCCAGATATCGCAGGGGAATATCCACCCACCGGTTTTCTCGCGACTGGCGATTTCGATCCAATCACGGAACTTGCCGGATCGGATATCGGGACAGAAGCTGAAGAAGAGACGCCGCAAATCGTAGTCCCAATTCCGCCCGGTTAATTCCTTCTTGTACGCGCGCCAGGTCTTATTTGGTTCAACGATGTCGCTCACGCCGCACCAATACACCGCGCGGTCCTTAAGCATGACGGCAGGGTAGCAGAGGCGGACAGGCACGGGTTCTTCGTACCCCGCTCCCCATGGCCATTGGAGCCTGCCCTGCGACGACCACTTGCCGGATCGATCATGGAACGACCATTCGGCATGTGTGTAACCGATGTTCTGGAAGAGAACCAACTCCCGGTTGAGGCCATCGGCGGCAAAGCTGCGGTAGGAATGTTCCGAAAACGCAGGCTTCCCGTCCCACACGGGTGACAGCGTATTGGCCGCCGCGCGCGGATCGGCCGTGGAGAACTCCAGGACTTGCGGTGCGGCGGGCCCCGACGCGGCGGACGGGTCGGTGAGCGTGGGGTTCGCCGATAAGAAAAGCCGACCGTCGGGAAGACAGGCGAGCGGACAGGGCTCGCGGGTACGTCCCTTGGGATCTCTGAGCAGAACCTCCCAGCCGGTTTTCGCCCTCTTGAAGAGCATCCATCGGACGTTGTTCAGGGGCGACGCGTCGGGTATGGTTTCCAGACCACTCGCGAACACGTCTTCTCCCAGCCGGACGATGCAGGTGGACGCGTTCCCCCACATCGGCCCGGCGCCATTGTGTGCGGGTTCGAACGTGTAGATATGTTCCTCCACCTCAACCGCGGGCAGCAATCTGTCGGCGGCCATCACATGTGACCTCCCCCACAGCAGTAACAGGCTGATTGTCAACCACCTGAGCGTTTTGATTTGTATTATCAAGGCAAGCACCTTTCCATTCTCTCAGACCGGGTGGAATTCCTCCACCTCTCCCTCGTGGAACGACTGCTCCAACCAGGGGTCTTTCGTGCGGACGCGGAAGTCGATTACCTTCTGACGCATCCCTTCGACTATCTCACGCAGGGAGGGATCGTTGATCCGGTTGGTGGTCTCCATGGGGTCGTACTCGACATCGTACAGACACTCGCGCTCCTGGTGCAGGAACTTCTCCCGCGACCGCCTTCCGAGCATCTCGATTTCTTGCTCCCGCACGGCTCTCCACATCTTCGAGCGGAAGAGATCACTGGGCAGCGGCGTCTCCAGTTGCCAGGCAAGGTTGCGGACGTACTTGTACCGTCGGCCGCGCAGCACGCGATACGGGTAGTAGTTGGTGACTTCATGAAGACAATGGGAAAAATACGTTTCATCCCATCCGCCCGGATCGGTCTCTTCCAGAATGGGTAGCAGTGATCGCTCCGGCAGGTCGGTGGGAGGTTCTGCGCCGCACCAGTCTAACACCGTTGGTGCGATGTTGGTCCAGTTGATGAGCGCGCGGTTATGAATTCCCCGATTCCGCTGTTGCGGACTGAGAACAATGAAAGGGCAGTGGTGGCCGGTGTCAAAGGAAGACGCCTTCGCCCCGGGGAACGGCATCCCGTGGTCGCTGGTGATGACGATCAGTGTCTCGTCGGCGCGCCCGGACGCCTCCAGCGCTTCCACCGCCAGGCCAATTCCCATGTCGAGGCGGGAGAGCGCCTGGTAGTAGTTGGCCAATTCTTCCCTCACTTCCGGAATGTTGGGCATGAAGTCGGGGACGATGACATTCTCGGGCGAGTATTCGACCTCCTCGATGCCGGCGTACGTCTGGTCATTGCCGAAGTTCCTTTCTCCGCCCGACCGATGCGGGTCGGCGAAACCAACGTGGAGATAGAAGGGCCGATCCGAACTATTAGAAAGGACTTCGATGATCCCACCGGCCATCGAGTGCGCGTTGCGGCCCTCGACCGGTGGTTGGAGGTCGAACGGATACACCGACGCCGGAGCGACATGGCTCTTGCCCACACACGCGGTGACAAAGCCTTTCTCCCTCAGCAGCTTCGGCGTCGAGGTCATCCACTCATGGGTGCGGAAACCGTGGATGCGGTGACAGTGTCCATACTGTCCGTGTGTGTGGCTGTGCCGACCGGTCAGGATCACTGCCCGACTTGCCGCGCACGAAGGGGACGTGCAGAAGGCATGGTCGAACACCACCCCTCGCTGGGCCAGCCGATCGACGTTGGGCATTTTGACAACGCCGTTCCCGTAGCAGCCGGCAAGGGGACTCCAATCGTCGGCGATGAGGAACATGCAGCTTCGGAGATCGGTGTCAGGCATGGTGGGCTTCCTTTCGTTCAGGTCGTTGTGGGGGTGGGACAAGCAGCGTCCATCATAGCCAATCCGCGATGAACACGCAACGTCCTGAGCCGATTTGCGCCATTGGCCGGGAAAAAGGGACGCAGGAGATACGCGCCAATAGCAGCAACGCTGAGCGCCCCGGGATCTGCGCGCCGCAACGGAAAGGTACCCGCCAAGCGTCGACAATGACCGCCCCCTCGTTAGTTGAAGCTGAGAGCCGTATCGCCGTATCGCCGTATCGCTTGTACCACTTGGCGTGTCCGTCGGCGAGGACGATGTTGCGTCCTCCGTTATGGGGGAAGGCGTTGTAGTACCCGTTCCCGCCGGAGAGCCACGTACTCATGGAGACGCGCGCGCTGCCCATATCCGTTCCGGCGCCCGGCGTGGGCGGCCAGTCATAGGCACAGGACTCGGCCATGACCACCATCTCAGCAGGCTTGTCCATGGAGGCCAATTGGTGATCCGTCCGGTTAGGGCAGGGGCCCGCGGGTTGAGCGCGGGTTGCCTCGGCCAGACGACAGAAGTAGCCATAGTGCGGGTTGGCGCCCATCACATACGACGGGGCTGAGTACGCGCCTCGGCTGGGGCACGCCCACACTTGATCGTTCTTGATATAGGGGGCGTAGAACTTTGGATAGTACGTCCAGACGCCCGCGATGTCGTAATACCACGGTGCCAGGCATTCGTGATAGTCCTGCGCGTACATCATCACTCCCAAGGCGATCTGTTTCATATTGCTGAGACAACCCGTTTGCCTCGCTTTCTCCCTCGCCTTCGCGAATACCGGGAAGAGAATCGCTGCTAAGATGGCGATGATTGCGATCACCACCAGCAGTTCAAAGTGAATCCTTTGTTACGCTTCATGATGATACTCCTTCTTTAGTCCTGTTGTCCCGGCCACCCGTGATGGTTGCCGGAACGGTCTCACTGACAAATAGTAATCCGGTTTCTAATGAACTCAGTCATCAACTCCTTTCCTTGAAGAAACGACGACACGTTTGCGGAGGATCTCCTTTATGGTGCGTCCCACAAGGCGGCATTGCTTGAGACGGCTTGCTGACCGTACCATTTGACATGACCGTCCACGAATGCGTAATTCCCACCTTTGTTGTGCCGTTTGGAGTTGAGAAATAGGGTGCCGTATGCGCTGGGAGGATATGTCCAGCAGTTCTCTGAGTACAGAGCCCCGGTGGCTCGGGTGTAAGTGTCGTTGTCTCCTACGTAGATGCAACTGGCGGGATTGGCTATCGCTCCCAGACTACGGGCCTCGTACGAGCCGTAATAGTAGCCCCCGGCTTCATGAACAGCCATACCATAGGCCAGCGCAGGACTGGTTTTGCTGGGACACTTGAAGATTTGGGTGTTCTTGACGTACGGCTGAAGCACTGAGTCGAAAAACAGAACGGGGGGTCCGGCCAGCGGTTGTGCTATGCAGAGGAACTCGTCGTAGTCCTGTGCGTACATCAGAGCGCCCAGCGCGATTTGCTTGAGATTCGAGGCACAACTGGTTTGGCGTGCCTTCTCCCGCGCCTTGGCAAAGACCGGGAAGAGAATCGCTGCTAAGATGGCGATAATTGCGATCACCACCAACAGTTCAATGAGAGTAAAACCTTTCTTGCGAAACATCTGACATCATCTCCTTTGCTTGTGTAACTTGAATGATACTAATAAGATTACGCACGGTCTTCGCCTTGTAGCATCCCCCCCCATTCTAAGGGCGACATTCTCAGTTCCCTACCGGGTCTTCTGCCAAAAGCTCGCAGAATCGGTATCCGCCTTGAATCCGGATTTGTACCACTTCACATGGCCATCCGCGAACGTCGCGTTGAATCCTCCGTTGTGTCTTGAGAGGTCTGTTCCGTCGGGTCGAATGCCTCGCGGCGCGCGTAACAAGTAGCGCCTCCACCTAATGTGAAGTTGGCGTTGGCGCAGTAACGCCGGGCTTCCCAAGCATCAAAGACCATGATCGTCTCAGACGTGTTGGTAATCGTCGTGATGGAGCCATCGAACGTGCCCCGAACGCCGGGCATCAGATTCGGGTTCACCCCATAGCTGATAGGTCCTATGGAACTTACGCCATTGTCGGGATAGGGGGTGTCGTCCGAGGGGCAGACGAACACCTGCGCATTCTTGATGTAGGGATACGTCACAGCGCCCCACCGGATCAATGGCCAGGCATTCACCCCATCAAGCCATTGATAGGATGCCGGCAACGCCTGATCGTAGTCTTGGGCATACATGAGCAGTCCCAGCCCCATCTGCTTCAGGTTAGATTGACAACTTGCCGTTCTCGCTTTCTCCCTCGCCTTTGCGAAAACCGGGAACAGAATCGCTGCCAGGATCGCGATGATCGCGATCACCACGAGCAGCTCGATCAGTGTGAATCCTTTTCCACGTTTCAAATTTACGCCTCCTGTTTCGCAACTCGCAGGAATGAAGTTACTCGTGAGTCCATGTGCGACTTCTCACAAGAGATTCCCCCCCCCCTACTGCCGCAGTGTGATTTGTATATACCTCGACAATGTTAGATTAGGATGGCGTTTGAATGCTGGCATTGGCTGTTGTTCCTGTTCAGCGTTTCGTCTAAAGGTCGGATTCTGCAACAGCAGGCTCGTTTGGCAGTGTGAACCTCTGTTGCCCGGGTTTGGCATCTTTGCGAACTGGGGTCCAAGAGGGGGAGACGAAAGCCGCCGCCGACCCTTTCCCGTTGGGAAGGGTCCTCCCCCGTTACTCCCTTGTCCGGCCAGCAGCAAAGGCTCGGAGAGCAAGCAACAATGGTATTGCGGACAAGA
>MNXM01000003.1 GCA_001872605.1 Armatimonadetes bacterium CG2_30_59_28
CCTCCTTTTCTCCCCTTTCAACCCGTCCCGAGCGCTCGGGACGGGTTGAAAGGGGAGAAAAGATGTCCTTTCTTGGCGCTCGGTAGTCAGTTGTGTGAGCTACCGGACGCTGAAGCGATCCGGCGTCTAATGTCGAAGAATTTACGAAAGGATGCACTACCATCCATGCATGACACCTTCATTCCCTTTTCTCCCCCTTCGCTGGGTGAGGATGAGATTGCCGAAGTTGTAGACGCACTCCGCTCGGGTTGGTTGACCACCGGGCCGAAGGTAAAGCGGTTCGAGCAAGAGTTCGCCGAGTATGTGGGCGCGGCGCACGCGGTGGCGGTGAACTCCGGGACCGCTGCATTGCATATCGCGCTAGCAGCCATCGGCATCAAGCCGGGCGACAAGGTGCTCGTCCCTACGATGACCTTCGCTGCAACGGCTGAGGTTGTCTGCTACTTCGGGGCCGACCCAGTGCTGGTCGACTGCGACCCAGGGACTCTGAATATCACTCCGGGGACGGTCGACGCTGCACTGACACGACTTGCGTCAGTGGAGCGGAAGAAGGTTCGAGCAGTCATTCCCGTCCATATAGCGGGCCAACCTTGTGAAATGTGTGAGCTATTGCAGTTGGCGGCAACGGAGCAATTGGAAGTCGTCGAGGACGCCGCACACGCATTGCCCGCAATGGACGGCGGCCAGATGATTGGCGCCATCAGTCGGGCGACCGCCTTCAGCTTCTATGCAACCAAAACCATCACGACGGGCGAGGGAGGTATGTTGACTACCAATGACGGCGACCTCGCTGATCACTGCCGACGACTCAGTCTGCACGGTATCAGCAAAGACGCTTGGAAACGCTACACGTCCGAAGGCTCTTGGTACTACGAAATTCTGGAGCCCGGGTACAAGTACAACATGACGGATATCGCTGCCTCCATCGGGATCCATCAACTACACAAGTGTGACCGATTCTGGGAACGACGGCGTGAGATTGCTGAAAAATATGACCGTGCCTTTGCCTCGTTGCCAGAACTGGAAATCCCTTCTGTCAGTCCAACGGTGCAGCAGCATGCGTGGCATCTTTACATATTGCGTCTGAACCTTGACCGCCTCCAGTGTGATCGTGCGCAGTTCATCGAGGAATTGCGCAGTCGTGGTATCGGAACCAGTGTTCACTTCATCCCACTTCACCTGCACCCTTATTACCGGGAGACCTACGGGTATCAGCCTGAAGATTTCCCCGTTGCCTACTCGCAATACCAGCGTTCACTGTCGCTTCCGATTTACCCTGCACTTACTGACAACGATGTGGACCGGGTGATCGCATCGGTTGTCGAGATCCTCGACAAGTTCCGCCGATGAGCTTTTCTTACTCGTCCTCAGGCAAGAGGGTTCTCGACCTGTTTGCGGCTTCCTTTGGTTTGGCGCTCCTCGCTCCTCTCCTACTGCTGTTGGTGGCCATCGTTGCGTGCCATTCACCCGGTGGCGCCTTCTACTGGGGGCGACGCGGGGGACGCAACGGCAAGGCATTCCTCCAGTGGAAATTCCGCAGTATGTTTGTAGGTGCGGATCTAAAGGGCCCGGCTTTTACGTCTTCCAGTGACCGTCGAGTCACAGTCATCGGCAGGTGGCTGCGGGTCACCAAGCTCGATGAACTCCCACAGCTCATCAATGTTGTCCGCGGAGAGATGAGCCTGGTGGGTCCGCGCCCGGAGGCGGAGAAGTATCTTAGCTATTTCGGTTCCTACTATGATGAGGTAATGAGTGTGCGTCCCGGGATCACAGGAGTATCTCAGGTGTTGTTCCGCAGAGAGCAAGAACTGCTCGCGGCCCTCGGGGGGACGGAGAGAGCCTATCTCGAAGACGTGCTTCCACGGAAGCTGGCATGTGATGGCCATTACGTGCGACACTGTAGTCTTTGCTTTGACGTCGTGATCCTCTGGAGGACGGTGCGAGCAGTTCTATTTGGGTAAAGACGTGCGGATCATTCAGTTCCTGAGAAGTGTCGAGAATAGCGGATTGGGCATTGAGTGAATTGTTGCACATAAATGCCGGACCACCCTTCTGAAATTCCAGCATAAGAACGACACTTTGCCGGGATGCCCCCGATTTCATATCGGGGGAGCCTCACAATCAACCTACATTCGGTTTTCCACCCACTTCTTGGGTTTGGCGACCATCCCCTTCCGGCATCAGGTCGGAAGGGGATGGTCGCCAAACCCAAGAAAGCAGTACGACAGCACTTGTAGCCAGAACGTGAGGATCCCCCGATATGAAATCGGGGGTGTCGAACCGTATGCTGGAATTTCAGCACCCTTGACAAGAGTTGGCCGAAAGGAGCATCATGGAGCGGTTACCGGCTATAGCCAAAAGCTGAGGGCACACTGACAAATGGCGCATTTCCTATTGAACCAGGTTTCCTGCCCCTTCAGGGACGGCAGATGGAAGCGTTGGCTCGTGATGCTGACGGACGCGCTATGCGTTCTGTTCGCGGTCTTCAGCGCCTACTGGCTGCGTTTTGAGGGTCAGGACTTGCCGGGTGGGACTTTGCCGGAGCGGGTTGCGCTGGGACTCAGCGTGGGGGCATACATCGCGTTTCTGGCGCAATTCAAGTTGTACGCCAGCGCTTGGCGCTATGCCAGCATTGAGACTCTTCGAGCCGTGCTGCAGGCCACCTTGCTGGGCACAGTCTCTCTGATGACCATTCATTGGCTGATCGCGGGAATGACGGTGCCCAGAAGTGTCGTCATCCTGATCTGGACGAACAGCTTGCTTCTTCTCGGCGGCAGTCGAATTGGGCTGCGCCTTCTAAGTGAACGAACGCAACACCGTCGTCGGCTGGTCTCGCATGGGAAGCGCCGAGAACTACCAAGGCGAAGGCTTCTTATCGTGGGTGCAGGTGAGGTGGGTGCCACCATCCTCCGGAAAATCAACGAGCACCCGGAACTGGGGTATGAGACCGTGGGCTTCGTTGATGATGACATAGCGAAGCACGGGACTTACATATTGGGTTGCCGGGTCATCGCCGGATGTGCAGAGCTTCCTGTGATCGTCGAAGAGCTTGAGGTCGACGAAGTGTTGCTTGCCATACCCAGTGCAGGAGGGGACACGGTTCGATCGGTCGTCGAGGTTTGCGAGGCAGCGGATGTCAAGGCAAAGATCGTCCCCAGCCTAATTGAGTTGATGAATGGCAATGTCGAGTGGCGTCACATCCGAGACGTGCGGGTGGAGGACCTGCTCAGACGAGAACCTGTGACTGTCAACCTGGAGGAAATTGCAGCCTATCTCCGGGACAAGCGTGTAATGGTGACGGGAGGAGGTGGGTCGATTGGGTCGGAGTTGTCTCGCCAGGTTGCTTCTTGGGGGCCGGCGTCCTTGGTCGTTCTGGACATTGATGAGACGGCCGTTTTTACCATCGACGCGACGCTTCGCGAGGAACACCCCGACCTGAATCTCACACCGGTTATTGCTGATGTCCGGGACGAGGACTCCATGCGAAGGCATCTCGACATGCATCGCCCCGAGATCGTTTTCCATGCGGCCGCATACAAGCATGTCCCGTTGATGGAGTCGCATCCCGAAGAAGCCATCCGCACGAACGTGATCGGCACACGAATTCTGGCGCGCATCGCTCGGGAATCTTGCGTAGAGCGTTTCATTCTGATTTCCACTGACAAAGCGGTGAACCCGACGAGTGTCATGGGGGCCACGAAGCGGGTCGCCGAAATGGTGTTGCAGGTAGAAAGCGCGCGCCATCAGCGGGACAATGGAGCGGCGGAACCAACCAAGTTCATGGCCGTCCGTTTTGGGAACGTGTTGGCCAGTCGAGGAAGCGTCCTTCCGGTGTTTCAGCGGCAGATCGCACAGGGGGGCCCCGTTACTGTCACTCATCCGGATATGAAGAGGTATTTCATGACGATTCCCGAGGCTGTCCAGCTTGTCATCCAGGCAGGAGCTCTCGGCAAGGGTGGGGAGGTATTCGTCCTGGACATGGGCGAACCCGTGAGAATCCTGGACTTGGCCAAAGACCTCATTCGCCTTTCCGGGTATGAGCCAGAACGCGATATTTCCATCGCTTTCACGGGTCTGCGTCCCGGCGAGAAGCTTTTTGAGGAGCTGTTGACTCCCGAAGAGAGATTATCGCTAAGTCGACATGAGCGGATCTTCGTTTGTCCCTTCCTGAACGGCGACGAGAACTTGGGAGCGGATCCCCTGCTTGACTCGGATAACGGGCGCTGTGGCTCCGTCGAGTTGCTGCTGGACCAATTGGAGGCTGCGATATTGACGCATTCAACCAATCCCGAGAAGTGCATTGCCGACTTGGAGCAACTTGTTCCTCCTTACAAGGCAGCGCGTCAGTCATCTCCGGTCTGTTCGTCAGACGCCTCCAGCATCTCCCCCTCTCCATCCCATTCTGGGACCGAAATGCTTCATGCTCCAACCACGTAGCACGAGACCGCCACCGATGCTTGCCCATCGCAATCACGTTATCGATTGCGGACCAGGCTCTACTTGCCCTCCCTGTCCCACATGTTCGCGGTAGCGGAGCGCGCCAGCACCCGCCGCAGGAGTGTCGGTGGATTTCGGAGAAGGTCACCAGTGACTGCTCCACCCGTTTCAGACTGGCGGAATGACCAACGGTGACCTGCCAAACATAATATACCTGTCCAGGTTGAAAATACCCCTTTGAGGGAATGTGGTTCAGGGGTACAGTCCCCACTGTACCCATACTGGTGGAAAACCATATTGGCCCCGGAGCCCCTGCTCCAACATGGGGCAGCGGGGGCTACCAGACATCTGATTGAAACCGCTGTAACGGGTACAGTGGGGACTGTACCCCTGAACTGGTAATCCTACCGATCCATCGGACGGTGGGTTTTCAACCTTAACGAGTATACCTCAACACCAGACACCAAGAGGAAGAATTCATCGTCATGGCTAAGAAAGTTCTCGTCAGCGGATGTTTTGACCTCTTGCACAGCGGCCATGTTGCGTTTCTGCAGACGGCAGCCCGGTACGGTGACTTGTACGTTGCCATCGGATCGGATAAGACGATTAGGGACCTCAAAGGCCGCCCGCCGGTCAATTCGGAGGAAGAACGCCTCTTTATGCTCAAGTCACTGGAGTGCGTCAGTCACGCTGTCATCTCGCGGGGTTCGGGAATGCTGGACTTCGAGGAAGAGCTTCGCGAGTTCCAGCCCGACCTGTTTATCGTTAACGAGGACGGTAACACTGCTGAGAAGCGGGTCTTGTGCGACAAGTTGGGAATCGAGTACCTCGTGCTCAGTCGAGACCCCCATCCGGGACTGACACCTCGCTCGACCACCGGGCTCCGTACGGTAAACCAGGTACCTTATCGGTTGGACCTCGCCGGAGGCTGGCTGGATCAGCCATTCGTCTCGAAGCATTATCCGGGACCGGTCATCACGGTTTCCGTGGAACCTACCATCGAATTCAATGACCGGAGCGGCATGGCTTCGAGCACCCGGTATGCGGCTATCGAGCTGTGGGGACCGCGTCTACCCGTGGACGACCGAGAGAAGTTGGCCCGAATTCTCTTCTGCTATGACAACCCTCCGGGAACGAAGGTGATTTCGGGTTCGCAGGACGCCATTGGCATCGTTTACCCCGGGCTTGCCAAGTCGGACTACGCGGGAGAGTACTGGCCAAGCAATATCACCTCCGTTACTGACGAGGCAACACTGCAATTCATAGAGCGCGTGGTTCACCTGGTTCCTCTGGGGCCACGTCCCGAGGGATTCGATGTGCTTGGGGCCAGACACATCACTACGGAGAAAGCGAAGGCCCTGTCGGAAGCGACAGAGCGCTGCTGGGAGGGCATTCTCGCGGAAAACGTTCTGGGCTTTGGGGGAGCGGTGCGAGAGGCATACCAGGCACAGATTGCCATGTTCCCCGATATGATCTCCCCGAATATCGAGGAGCTTATCCGGACCTATCAGAACCAAGCGCTGGGCTGGAAGCTTTCCGGCGCTGGCGGTGGGGGGTATCTCGTTCTTATTTCGGATGAACCTATTCCGCACAGCATCAAACTCTGCATCCGAAGAGCAGACACTTGATGACGCGGAGCCGCCAGCATCCAGTGCATCGTTTCGCACGTTGTTCGACATAAGGACACCGGATCGCTTCAGCGTCCGGTAACTCACACAGACGACTACAGGAGGGACACCATCCTCCTTTTCTCCCCCTGGCAACCCGTCCTGAGTAATCGGGACGGGTTGCCAGGGGGAGAAAAGAGGCCGTTCTTTGGCGCTCGGTAGTCAGTTATGTGAGCTACCGGACGCTGAAGCGATCCGGTGTCCAATACCGAGGAATTTACGAAACAGTGCATCAGCGCCAGTGGACCGGAGTGAACCATGGCAAACTATCTTGTAACCGGAGTTGCGGGCTTCATCGCTTCGAGGGTGGTGGAGTTACTGCTTGAGCGGGGAGACCACGTCGTGGGAGTGGACAACATCAATGACGCTTATGACGTGCACCTCAAGGAGTGGCGACTGTCACAACTGGAGGGGCGAGAGAACTTTGAGTTTCATCGTCTCGACATTGCCAACCTGAATGCCCTCGTCCAATTTTGGGGGAGCCTGAGTGGTCGGGCGACGTTCGACGCTGTCATTAACCTCGCAGCGCGCGCGGGAGTGCGCTACTCTGTGGAGAACCCGTGGGTCTACTACGAGACGAACACCACCGGCACACTGAACCTCCTGGAGCTCTGCCGGAGAAACGGGGTGGGGAAGTTTGTTCTGGCGTCTACTTCCAGCCTTTACGGGAAAGATAATCCACTGCCATTCGCCGAAGACGCCAACACCGACTGTCCTCTCTCCCCCTATGCAGCATCGAAGAAGGCCGCGGAAAGCATCTGCTACACGTTCCACCACCTCTACGGACTTGATGTGACCGTCTTCCGTTACTTCACCGTGTACGGGCCGGCAGGCCGGCCCGACATGAGCCCGTTCCGGTTCGTCAAGTGGATCAGCGAGGGAGACCCGGTGCAGGTTTACGGCGACGGCACACAGTCTCGCGATTTCACCTATGTCGACGACATCGCCCGAGGGACCATCGCCGGGGTCAAGCCATTGGGTTACCAGATTGTCAACCTTGGCAGCGACCAGCCGGTTGCGCTGATGGATTTCATTCGGCAGATTGAGAAGTTGGTTGGGAAAGAGGCGTTTCTGGAGTACGGGCCGAGCCATCCGGCTGACATGCAGGCAACCTGGGCTGACATTCGGAAAGCGAGAGCTGTCCTGGGCTGGAAGCCGGAGTTCTGCCTTACTGATGGACTGAAAAACCTGGTCGATTGGTATCAGGAGAACCGCGCCTGGGCGCAAGGTGTCATTGCATAGACAACTGAAATTCCAGCATAAGGTTCGACGCCCACGATTTCATATCGTGGGCGTCCCGGCAAAGTGTCGTTCTTATGCCGAAATTTCAGATAGACAAGGGACAGGTTGACCCAGACACCGACATCATGTATCGCTCAAGGCAAATAGAAACGCCGCCTCGACAACAGGTTCACCGTTAACAGACGCGCGCCCCTCCATTCTCCCGATATTCCCCTTGCGCTTAAGCGCAATTGCCTCGCACACCAGTTGATCACCTGGTTTTACTGGTCGGCCAAGTTTGACATTATCCATCCCAGCAAGGAACGCGACTTTTCCCTCATTCTCGGGAAGCGACAGCAGCAACACGCCGCCGGTCTGAGCGATGGACTCCAGGATCAAGGAATGCGGCATGGTTGGCTCATCCAGCACCTGCCCGTTGAGGCACGCCTCATTCGCAGTCACGTTCTTCAGCCCCACGGTTCGTTTGCCAAATTCATGCTCGATGATACGGTCGATCAACAGAAAGGGGATGCGATGGGGGAGAATCCGTTTGATCTGCTCAATATTCAGTTCGCCACGCGGCCCCGACTCTGCAAGCGCTTCCTGTACCTGTGTCATTTCGGGCGTCGTTGTCTGCTTCATTGGTGTGCTCCTTCCTCGCGGCACATTCGTTGAGCTTCCTTTTTTGCGCGCGGACGACGGTACCCTTTCCTGCAGGGAACAACGCGCGTTCTGGGGTCGATCTGCCATACACCGCGCACAGACCGGTAGATGGAAAGGTGATTGACTGGTCGTGTCCTCTTCTTGCCGTTACGTCCCATCACCCTCGCTCTCCCTCCGTTTCAGGAACGTAGCGAGTATATCATGTTGCGCATTTGAGAGTCAATTTCCGGAGGTGGGCGCCCCACCCAGGGGAGGGTGTTGTCGCCGCTGGCCACGCGGCGACACTCCGCATCCTTGTGTCGACAAGCGCGCGATGCTATAATGACGCACAGTTCATGGCCGCACAATTGGCCCCGAACAATAACTTCTCATGGGCATAGGGAGAAACCTCCATGCTGCCAACCCAAAAGGCACAGTTCATCGACCCTCAAGTAGTGGTACACATTCGCGAGCAACGAGGGAAACTGCAAGAGGGAGACATCGTCAGCGCCAAGTATATCGGGGGCAGCAGTACGGTCGTGATCACCGGCAGGCTTGGGAAGTCCAAATCGGCCCCATACATCTTTCAACCCGATGGCTCCACCTTCCAGATTCTCCCTTCGGTCACTTTCACTTCGGGACTCCCATACGCGTTCGCATCACTCGACAAAGCAACCCCGTACCAAGAGCAGGAGTTCCGCAAAGAGGCGCAGGAAGTGGCCTGGAAGTAGGGACGCATACGGGGCAAAGGTTCATATCTACCGGCGAGTGCTGCGCGCCTATTTCCCATCGTTGACAGGCGACTTGAGAAGCAACCAGGCCCCGACCAGTGCCATCTCCAACGCAACCACCACCGGCGCCAACACCGGAGCGACCCACGGCACCGGAATGAGGAAGAGCACATCCATCGTCATCAGTGACGGGGGCCACCGGATTAGGGCGTAAAGCCACACATAGTAGAAAATGTCCCAGACCCCAAAGGCCGCAAGGAATACGCCCCACCGTTCACGGGCGCTCCGGCCGCCCAGAAAGGCCACCGCAATCAGCATCACGAGGGTCGATGCTTCCCGAAGTTGCTCAACCACGGGAACCCACGGATGGTAACGGGAAAACCATTCGACCACCCAGTGCCCAAGATCCACCGGGCTTTGGGTTTGGCCACCGAAGAACTGGCGCAGATAAACCACAATGCAGGCTTCTGTGAACGCCATGCCGACGCCAAAGAGCAGCGTCCACAACAACCGCGCAAGCCGCTGGCGGGGTTCGCCCCGCGATCCGCGGGGTTCGCCCCGCGATCCACACGTGACGCGCTGATCCACTTCCCTCCCTCCTAACCCCGGCAACGCAAAAGAATCGACGCGAGGTTGTTCATCGGACCGATTCGAGACGATCTTCGAGCTTTCTCAAACGTTCATCCAACTCCGCAACCTTGTTTTGTTCCTTCTGCACGACATTGGCAGGCGCCCTCTCGACGAAACTGCTGTTCTGCAGGCGCTGACGCGTCTGGTCAACACGGGATCGAGTCTGGGCGATCTCCTTCTCCAACCTCTCCCGTTCCCGTTCCGCGTCGATCAGCCCTTCCGTGGAAACAAAGACCCCAACATCGGTTCCCGAAGACACGTCAGGCACAACGGCAGACAGGAGGTTCAGCGGTTTTGGCGCATCGGGAGCGAGAAACGAAAGCGCTCCCACCCGAGCGAGGTTGGTGATGTGTGCCTGTTCCCTTGCCAGGAGTTGCTCCGAGTGAGGACTCGCCACAACGACCATCACGGGGACGGGCTGTTTCGGCGGAAGCTTGAGTTCCGCGCGCAGATTGCGGATGCTTCGGATCACTTCCATGACCGTAGTCATTTCAGCTTCCGCGCTTTCATCAATGCCGGACTCGCTGCGGGTCCACGTTGATTCGTTGGCTTGGGGATAGCGCGCAACCATCAGGCTATCGGTCGCCCGCGCCTTTCCATTGGGCAAAGACTGCCATATCTCTTCAGTGATGAAAGGCATGAACGGATGCGCCAGCCTCAACGCTGTTTCCAGCACATGATACAGCACTGCCTGGGTTGTTGGCCGCTGCTCTCCCTGAAGTCGCGCCTTCGACATCTCGATGTACCAGTCGCAAAAATCTCCCCAGATGAAGTCGTAGATTCCCCTCGCTGCGATATCAAAGTTGTAGTTTGACAGAGCCTCATTCGTTTTCCTGATCGTCCGGTTGAGGCGACTCAGGATCCAGCGGTCTGCAAGGGAGAGATCGTCCACACCAGATTCGGAACCGCCTGGATCGCATTGGACTCGCAGTGGGTCCGCACCCTCCAGGTTCATGAGCACGAATCGACTGGCATTCCAGAGCTTGTTGCAGAAGTTGCGCGCCATCTCGACTCGTTCTTCCGTGAAGCGCACGTCCTGCGTGATGGAGCACATGTACAGCAGCCCGAAACGAGTTGCGTCGGCCCCGTACGCCTCGATCAACTCCAGTGGGTCCACGCCAGTTCCCAGGGACTTGCTCATCCGCTTCCCCTCCCATGTCAGGATCGTCGGATGCACATACACATCGTGGAACGGAACCTGGTCGAGGAACTCCAGGCTGCTCATGATCATTCGAGCAACCCACAGGTGAAGGATGTCTCTTGCGGTAATCAGCAGACTGGTCGGGAAAAACTTCCCCAGCTCCGGCGACGGGTCCGGCCAGCCCAGTACTGCCTGCGGCCATATCCCGCTGCTGAACCAGGTGTCGAAGACATCGGGGTCTTGCTCAATGGATTCGCTGTTGCATTGGTCGCAGCGCGACGGCGGCTCAATTTGCACCGTCCACTGCTCGCAGTCTGCGCAGCGCCAGGCCGGGATTCTCTGCCCCCACCAGAGTTGTCGCGAGATGTTCCAGTCTCTGATATTGCGGAGCCATTCAAGCGCAATGTGCGTGTAACGTTCCGGGATATACCGCACCCCTTGCGATTCGATCACCTCGATCGCCTTCGCCGACAGGGGTTTCATGTCCACAAACCACTGCTCCAGAGAAAGGGGCTCGAGCACGGTGTCGCAGCGAGCACACCGCGGCACCTTCGCATCCGGGTAGTCCTCCGTCTTTACCAGCAGACCGCGCTCCATGAGGTCTCGGACAACGGCTTCCCGGCATTCATAGCGGTCCATTCCCGCATATTGATTGGTTGCCTCTGTCATCCGTGCATTCTTGTCGATGACAACCACCTGTGGAAGATTATGCCGCCGGCCAATCTCGTAGTCGTTGGCGTCGTGTGCCGGAGTGACCTTGACGGCGCCTGTGCCAAACGAGGGATCCACGAAGTCATCGGCGACGATGGGCAACTCCCTCTCCATGAAAGGCAGGATGACCTTCCTCCCGATAAGAGCGCGGTACCTCTCGTCCTCCGGATGCACCGCCACAGCCGTATCGCCAAGCATGGTTTCGGGGCGAGTTGTCGCAACGTCAACACCCTCGCCGTTCCCTCCGACCAATGGATAACGGATATGCCACAGCGACCCAGGCTGATCCACAATCGGCGCCTCAAGATCCGACAGCGACGTCTGGCAACTGGGACACCAGTTGACGATTCGGTAACTGCGGTAGATCCACCCTTTCCGGTACCACTCCACAAACACCCTCTGAACCGCAACGCTGTAGCGGTCGTCCATCGTGAATCGCTCACGGCGCCAGTCGTAGGAGCATCCCAGCAGTTGCATCTGCTGGAGGATAAGACCGCCATAGTGCTCCTTCCATGCCCAGGCGCGTTCCAGGAATTTGTCCCTTCCCAAGTCGTGACGCGAGAGTCCCTCTTTTGCCAACTGCTTCTCGAGGACAGTGTGGACGGCGATGCTGGCGTGGTCGGTTCCGGGAACACAAAGGGTGAGCCTCCCCTGCATGCGGTGCCAACGGATTAACAGATCGTGAACGGAATGCTGCAAGGCGTGTCCGATGTGCAAACTGCCGGTCACATTGGGTGGCGGTATCGTGATGCAGTAGACATCGCCCGTTTGCGGGTGCGTTGATTCTCCCTGTGCGTTTGCGTCCGCGCCGAAGTACGATCTCTCCTGCCAGAACTCGTACCACCTGCCTTCCACCGCTTTGGGATCGTACGCCTTTGACAGTGTTCTGTTAGTCTCCTGACTGTCCGTCATGCTCAAAACTCCTGAGTCCACATATTGGGGGAATCCGACTGCGCCAATCCCGGCTACCCCGTCTAACCTCCGTCAGCATCGGGCTTCGCCTGCAGATGCGGCGGTTCGTTGTTCCGCAGGGCCCATGCCAACACTTCATCCATCTGGCGAACGAAGTGAAACGTCAAACCTTCTCGCACTTCCTTTGGGATATCCACGAGGTCCTTTTCATTTTCATCGGGCAGGACGACCTCACGGATACCCGCTCGGTGGGCTGCCAGCACCTTTTCCTTAACGCCCCCGACGGGCAGGACTTTTCCGCGCAACGTGATCTCCCCCGTCATGGCGACCTCCTTTCGAACAGGGCGTGCCGTAATCGCGGAAGTCAGCGCTGTGGCGATCGCTGTGCCTGCGGAGGGTCCATCCTTCGGGACGGAACCGGAGGGCACGTGTATATGAATATCCCTCTTTTCGAAAAACTTGCTGCGAATCGACCAATCCGTAGCGCGGGCGCGCGCATAGCTCACTGCCGCCTGGGCCGACTCCTGCATGACCTCTCCCAGTTGTCCGGTCAGGGTGAGAATCCCCTTGCCTTCCACCAAACTGACCTCAATCGACAGCACATCTCCCCCGACTTCGCTCCAGCCAAGCCCGGTCGCCACGCCGATCTCATCCTTCTCCTCCGCGGTGCCATACCGGTACCTCGGTGGGCCGAGAAACTCCTCCACTACTCTTTCGGTAATGACCGTCTTCTTGCTGACCCCTGTCGCCACTCGTTTAGCCACCTTGCGGCAGGTGGAGGCGATTTCTCGCTCCAAATGACGCACTCCTGCTTCGCGCGTATATCGACGGATGATGGTTTTCAGAGCGCTCTCGCCAATCTGAATATGGTTTTTCCGCAGGCCGTTCTCCTTGATCTGCTTGGAGACAAGAAATTGCTTCCCGATACAGAGCTTCTCGTCTTCCGTGTAACCGGGGAACTCAATCACTTCCAGCCGGTCTCGCAAGGCGGCCGGCACCGTTTCCAGAACATTGCCAGTCGCGATGAACATCACGTCTGAGAGATCAAAGGGAACCTCCAGATAATGATCACTGAACGCGTTGTTCTGCTCGGGGTCGAGCGCTTCGAGCAGCGCCGAAGATGGATCGCCTCGAAAGTCAATCCCAATCTTGTCGATTTCATCCAGCATGAAGACTGGATTTCGCACCTCCGCCCGCCGCAGCGCCTGGATGATGCGGCCGGGCATCGCCCCGATGTAGGTTCTCCGATGGCCACGAATCTCCGCCTCGTCGCGAATCCCCCCCAGCGAAACGCGAACGAACTTCCTCCCAAGAGAACGGGCGATGGATTTACCGATGGAGGTCTTTCCTACCCCCGGAGGACCGATGAAACAGAGAATGGGGCCGCGCGTCTGCTCAGTCAGCTTGCGAACCGCGAGGAATTCGGTGACGCGCTCCTTTGGCTTTTTCAGACCGTAATGATCTTCGTCCAGAATGCGCTCTGCCCGCACAATGTCCAGTTTGTCTCTGGTCCTCTTCTGCCAAGGCAACTCCACCAGGCAGTCAAGGTAAGTACGGATGACCGTCCCTTCAGGGGCAATCGGCGGCATCTTCTCGAGGCGGTCGATTTCTTTCAGCGCCTTATCCTCGGCCTCCCGCGGCATCTTTGCCTTCGCAACCCGTCTTTTCAGTTCCTCAATTTCCAGAACATAGCTATCTCGCTCGCCCAATTCTTCCTGGATGACCTTCATCCGCTCACGCAGGATGTACTCCTTCTGGGTTTCGCCAACTTCCTTCCGAACGCGCTTCTCTATCTCTTGGTCGATGGCGAGGATATCCAACTCCTTGAGGAGGTAGACATTGAGTTTCTCCAGACGAATGTCAGGCTCCGCAGTCTCCAGGAGGTCCTGTTTCTCATCCACGCGCAAATCCGAGTAAGAAGCGATGAGATCGGCGAGATTGCCCGGCTCCTGCAACGCTCCCGCCGACATCAAGGCTTCCGGAGGAATGTTTGTGCCCATGTGGATCATTTTCTCAAACTGGTCCAGGGTCTTCCGTCTGAGGGCCTCAACGCGGACTCCCCCGACCTCGGGCTCAATCACTTCCTCGGCGCGCACCAGCATGAACGGGTCTTCCTCAACAAGCTCAATAACACGCATTCTCGAGAGTCCTTCGACAACCACACGGATGTTCCCGTCCTGCAGCTTTACCATCTGCACGCTTTCAGCACAAGTGCCGGTTGTGTAGAGATCATCAAAGGAGGGTTCTTCGGTCTGGGCGGACGTCTGCGAAACGAGAAGTACCCTGCGGTTGTCCTCCATGGCCGTTTCCAGTGCGCGGATGGATCGATCCCGGCCGACGAAAAGCGGGATGACCATGTGGGGGAATACAACAATGTCCCGGATGGGCAGGAGGGGAAGCAACTCGATGGGCTTTGCGTCGTCGTGTGGAGCGGTAGTTCTATGAGGCATCATCAATTCCATTTCAACTGGCGATCAGGCAGTGCAGGCGCACGCGCAACGTGGAGCCGTCGTTGCCGTGGCGGTGTGCCGGAAAGGCGTCCGGGGTTCTTCAATGTCAGTCTTCTTCTCTGGAGTGTCGGCGCCGACTATGCCGATTTCCTCTGCAGCCGACCTGCGAGTTCTTCGTGCGTAATCAGTTGAGGCTCTCTGCGCTGACGGATGGTATCCGCATCAACGAGGCATTGAGCGATGGTCTTCAGGGAAGGGACATCATACATGATGTTCAGCATCACGTCCTCGAGAATTGTCCGGAGCGCGCGGGCGCCCGTCTTCCGTTTGGATGCCTCTTCAGCAATCGCCTGCAAAGACTCGTCGGTGAAGATAAGCTCCACACCATCCGCCGCAAGAATCCTCTGGTACTGCTTTGTCAGGGCATTGCGCGGCTCGGACAGAATCCTTACCAGAGCATCTTTGTCCAATGAGTCGAGTGTCGCCATGACGGGTAGCCGCCCGATAAACTCAGGGATAAAGCCGTGGCGCAGCAGGTCCTCGGGAATCACGCTGGACAGCAACTCACCGAGATTGTAATCTTTGCGCGAAATGATGTTCGCACGGAAGCCCAGCACTCGGTCGCGGGTCCGACTTTCAATGATTCGGTCAAGACCCTCAAACGCACCTCCGCAGACGAACAGAATGCCGGACGTGTCGATCTGAATATACTCCTGCTGCGGATGCTTGCGTCCGCCCTGAGGGGGAACGCTTGCGACAGTTCCCTCAAGGATCTTGAGCAAGGCCTGCTGTACACCTTCGCCGGATACGTCGCGGGTGATGGAGGGGTTGTCGGTCTTCCGAGAAATCTTGTCGATCTCATCGATGTAGATGATCCCACGCGAGGCAGCCTCCGGGTCCCCGTCCGCAGCTTGGATCAGCTTCAGGAGAATGTTCTCCACGTCTTCGCCCACATAGCCGGCTTCAGTGAGGGTCGTTGCATCGGCGATGGTGAACGGAACGTTCAGAAGTTTTGCCAGGGTTCGCGCCAACAGCGTCTTGCCACATCCAGTAGGCCCGATCAGCAGGATGTTACTCTTCTCCAGCTCAACATCGCCGCTGATGTTGCCCATGCTGACGCGCTTGTAGTGATTGTACACCGCCACCGACAGAACGCGCTTTGCCCGATCCTGGCCGATCACATACTGGTTCAGGAACTCATAAATCTCACGGGGCTTGGGGAGATGCTGGATCTTTGCCTGTGCTTCGATCTCAGGAGGGGGTTCCTGGCCGATAATCGCATTGCAGAGATCTACGCATTCCACGCAGATGTAGACGCCGGGACCGGCAATCAGGTTTGCGACCTGCTCCCGTCGCTTCCCGCAAAAGGAACATCGCAGGTTATCTCGGTCTTCGTTAAAGATCGACATGCATCATCTCCTGTGAAATCCAAAAAGTCCGCGATAGCGCGGCGGACAACACAACTTGATTCTGGCAGGCAAGCAAAGGAGGACGGTGCGAAACCCGTTAGCGTGCGCGGGCAACACTCTGCGTCACCGGGATCCCGGCTGCAGAACCTCGTCGATGAGTCCGTATTCCTTCGCCTCTTCAGGGGACATGAAGTAGTCCCGTTCGGTATCGCTCTCGATTCTCTCAGACGACTGTCCTGTATGTTTTACGAGAATATCGTTGAGGGTTTTCCTCAGCTTCAGTATCTCGCGTGCGTGAATCTCGATTTCAGTGGCCTGGCCCTGAATGCCTCCCAGCGGTTGATGGATGAGCACTCGTGAGTAGGGCAAGGCAAACCGCTTCCCTTTGGCCCCGGAGGTCAAAAGGAGGGCCGCCGCGCTGGCAGCCTGACCGATGCAGATTGTGGAGATGTCCGGTTTGAGAATCTGGATAGTATCATAGATAGCAAGCCCGGCTGTGGCGATGCCTCCGGGGGAGTTAATGTAAAGATCAATGTCCTTGTCAGGGTCCTCCTTTTCAAGAAACAGCAACTGAGCGATGATCAGACTCGCAACCGTGTCATCGATGGGGGTGCCAAGAAACACGATACGATCCTTCAGCAGACGACTGAAGATATCATACGACCGTTCGCCTCGCGCGGTCTGCTCAACAACAATGGGTACAAGCGCCATCTCAAGTTACCTCCTCAGCCTGCAAACCTGCCGGTGCGTTCTCAGCACCGATGTCTTCTACAAAACTACCTAACTCGTCGACGGGTGTCAAATCGAGATCATCCTCGTCAGCAGCTTCCGGCACCGCACCTGACCGCTGAAGCAGCAGACGCGCCGCCTTCTCCTTTCTCAGTTGCCCCCGGAAAATGTCCAAAGAATCCGTCTCCTGCAGGCGCTTCCGCAATGCCGCGGGACTCTCGCGCATCGCCTTCGCCATTTTCCGCACGTGCTCCGAGAGCTCATCTTCGGTAACCAGAACCTGTTCCTTCTCTGCGATTTCTTCCAGAACGTACTGTTTCCGAGTCTCAAATGCAACCTGATCGCGCACTTTTGATTTCAGATCGTCGAGTGTTGAGTCCAAGCTTTCGAGATAGGCTTCCAGGGTAGTTTGCTGCTCCTTCAGACGGCTCTCGATTTCTTCCAGCCTGCGATGCGAACGCCTTTCGGTGAGGACCTCAGGGATCGTTACCACCGAACGATCGACGGCCTGTCTCACGAGGTCTGCCTCGATGCTCTTCATCGCTGCGGATACCGCGTGCTGTTCCAGTGCCCGACGGATCTCCGACCTTAGTTCTTCAAGCGTGGAGAATTCCCCCATTTGTGTGGCAAACTCGTCATCCAAGTCCGGCAACTGTTGCTCCCGGCATCCCTCAATCTCGAAGCGCGCCCTGGCGGATGTCCCGGCCAGATTCTTTTCAGGGAAGTCGTCCGGATAGGTGACGATCGGTTCTACCGTCTCGTCTTCGCCATGTCCCAGCAGGAACTCGTCCAGGCTGGGCACCATCCCGTTGTCACCAATGATGAATGGCCGGACAGCACTGGGTTTCTCCGGCTCCGGACCTCCCAAAACCGTCACTTGGAGAGTTCCCCACACCAGATCACCATACTGGAGAGATCGGCCTTCGAGGGGAAGATACTGCGCATGACGTCGGCGGAGGGTCTCCAACTGCTCCTGAACTTGCTCGTCGGAAATCTCGATCTCTGGTTTCTCCGCCCACAGACTCTCGTAGTCCCCCAACAAGACGGGAGGTCTTGTGACAAGCTTAGTCTTAAAGTGGAACGGTATGGATTCGTCAATTTCGACGACCTCAAAGCTCACCTGCTCGACAGTTTCCAGACCGGATTGCTCCAGCGCGGCCTCGTATGCTGGCTGCGCAAGACGGTTGATGGCCTCCTGCCGAATGGCGTCGCGTCCGACTCGCTGCTGAAGAATCTCCCGTGGCACCTTGCCCTTGCGGAAGCCCGGGAGACGAACTTGCTTCGAAAAATCGTTGTAGACTTGCCGAAAGACGCTCGCCACGTCCTCCGCGCCCACTTCCGCTTCCAGCAGCACTACGCCGGGCTCGAGTTGCTCATGGCTGACATGCGTAAGTTGCATCATTCTATTCGCGTATTTCCAGTTCTATCTCCAACAGTCCAACACACAAAACGTTGCCTCGCCCCAAGAACCGGTCTGGAGCGAGGCAAAGGTTGGTTTCACATGGAGCGGGAGACGGGACTCGAACCCGCGACCTCAACCTTGGCAAGGTCGCGCTCTACCAACTGAGCTACTCCCGCAATATGTGCCCCACGGTGGGCCAGCTGCCCACACTTGGTGGGCGAGGTGGGACTTGAACCCACACCCCGCAAAGGACAGGATCCTAAATCCTGCGCGTCTGCCAATTCCGCCACTCGCCCGGCCTAACCTTCCCTAAATGGGCGACCTGTATTATAAGCGAAACGCGCCGATTATACAAACAAGGATTGTCCTGGTGGGCCGTGAAGGATTCGAACCTTCGACCTTGGGATTAAGAGTCCCCTGCTCTACCAACTGAGCTAACGGCCCGCACGAACCGTATAATACCACGCACCCCGGAAATCTACAACCCGCCGCAAGGGGACTGGGGGCGCACTAAACAATCAGATGTGGAGCCGTAAGGGAGTAGAGCAAGGCGGCACCCTCGTAGTCGATGGCCGCTCCGGACTGCTGGACGACGTGCTGGGCATCCAAAGCCCTGCTGGGTTGGGCGCTCTGAAATCACCCACCGCGAAGAAGACGGTAGCGATGTCGGGGTCAATGCGGACTCACAGAGTCCGCGGACTCACAGAGTCCGATGAGGGCACACATCCCACGGCTGTTCGGTTTCGGTTGCAGACATTCCCATCACAAGGCTCTGGAGCCTGCGCTGAGGGTGACCACGGGAAAGTCCATTGCGAGATTGTCTGATTCTGGGGCGATGGTTACCAACTCCGTGGACAAGGGGAAGGCGATGACGCTGAGCTTCGCGTTCACACCAATTCTGGATGCTTGGGTCAGCAACACGTCGAGTCCCTTGTCCGCTATCCTGGCCGCCTACCCACCAGAACTGCAAACTTGCCAAACTACAGTAGAGAAGAAGAAACAGTGAATGGTAGGCAATGGAGCATGGCGCACCGTGCTCCATGTCAACTCTCATGCCACGGAGACATCGCGTTCTACGCGCCTTCCCCTGGCTCTGCGATGATCAGACAGCAAGGCAGGGCGGGCTCGATGGTCACACGCTCCAACGAGGCAGGGAAAATGACACTTGATCCCGGACGCATTGCGAGGGAGTATTCCCCAGAACGCATCGTCAATTCCCCGCCAAGCAAGACGGCGACTTTCGGGGTATCCAAAGCGTTCTCCAGCGTCATCGGTGCCTGCACATGCCAACGCTCAATCCTGTATGCTGGAGAAGCTATAAGGTACTCGGTCTTCCCCCACTCATTTGTGTCCACAATTGGCCCGATCGGGGAGACCGAATGGTGTCTGATCGAGAGGAGAGATTCTCTGAGGTTCAAAGCCCGCGGCGCTCCATCCATCCCTGGACGGTGGTAGTCGAACAGCCGGAAGGTCGTGTCAGAGGGTTCCTGGATTTCGAGAACTACAATGCCGCTGCCCAGCGCGTGCACCGTGCCCGGCGGAATGCGCAGCACATCGCCGGGCAGTGGCTCGATCGTGTTCAGACAACCGATGACCTCCCCCGTCTCAACCTGTGTCTGGAGCTGGGATGCGTCTACGCCGTCGCGTAGTCCACACATCAGCCGCGCGCCCGGCTCAGCGTGAACTACGATCCAGGTCTCGTCCTTGCCACGTTCAGAGGGGAAGTGCGCGCGACAGGTTTCGGCATCAGGGTGCACCTGCACGCTCAGATCGTCGTGAGCATCGATGAACTTCACCAATAGAGGGAAGCGAATTCTGGCTGCACTCGACCCGAGGATCATCTCACGATGCTCGCCAACAGCTTCGGTGAGAGACCTGCCCGATAGTGGGCCGTTGTTGATGGTCGAGCTTCCCTCCGGCAGGTCAGCCACTTCCCATGACTCGCCAACGGGGGCGTCGGGAGGCAGGTCCTTGCCGAGCAACTCCCGCAGACGGCGACCACCCCAGACCTTCTCTTTGAACAAAGGGCGACACGATAATGGGTAGGGAACCATGTTGTTCGCTCGCAATCCAAAAGCAGATGGTGTTGTCGTGAGATGACATTCTCGCTCAGACAGGCGGTTCCGGCAAGACCACCGCCGTCACGGTGCGCATTAAATGATCGGATGCGCACGTCGCGAAGGCTACCCAGCCGCCCGTTTTTGTGGAAGAATGGTGGGCGCACGCGGCGTACTCGATGGGGGTGTTGGAGGAGTGGCGGAAACGTGGCGATGAGATACCGACTCAACTCAACAGAAAGGGCGGGTTCTCGATGACCTCCAAACAACGCGTCCACGCCGCTCTGAACCGACAACCCGTCGACCGCGTGCCGATCTTCATGTGGTTTCATCCCGCCACAGCGGCGCGGCTGGGGAAGTTGCTGGAAATCCCCGCGTCTCGCGTCTCCGAGGCGATGGGGGACGATATCCGCCAGACGTGGGTGAACAACAACTACGCTATGGAGGGCATCGTCCACGAGAAGCAGGGGGAATCTCACACCGACTCTTGGGGGATTACGTGGACGCGCGAAGGCGACTTCAACCAGATCACTCACTCGCCGTTGACGGGTGCCGGCAGCGAAGAAGTGCTTGCCTACCGGTTCCCCGACCAATGCGTTGACGAACTGCTGGCGCCGATGCAGCTTGTTGCGACGCATTCAGCAGACTACTTTATCGGGTGCGACAATTCCCCGTGTGTCTTCGAAATGTACTGGCGGCTGCGTGGCATGGAGCAGGCGATGCTGGATATTGTCGAGGAACCGGGGATGGCTATTGAGGCGCTCGGTCGGTGCGCGGACTTTGCCGTGCAACTCGGGGAGGCAGCGTGTGAGCGTTTTCCGTTGGACTGGTTTTGGACAGGAGACGACATCGGTGGACAGACGGGAATGATGCTAAGTCCCGGAACATGGCGCGCGATGGTCAAGCCTCACTTGCAGAAAACCTTTGACGTGGGTAGGTCTCACGGTCTGTGGGTTGCCTTCCATTCCTGCGGGGCCATTCGCCCCATCATCCCCGACCTCATCGAGATGGGTTGCGACGTGTTGAACCCCATCCAGTGCAACTGCCCGGGGATGGACCCCCTCGAACTCAAGCGGGAGTTCGGCAGCGAGCTCGCGTTTATGGGCGGAGTCGACACGCAGGGAGTTCTTCCCAACGGCTCACCCACCGATGTGGCGCGGGCAACGGCACGACTGCTGGAAGGGATGACAGCCGACGGTGGCGGGTACATTCTCGCCTCGTCACACACCGTTCCTCCAGAAACGCCGGACGAGAATATCTTTGCGATGTATGAGGCTACGGGCGTCGGCAAGGAGGAGATTTTGGACCGGGCGGCGACGATACGCTATTGACTCCGCGCTGCAGATTGAGTGACAGCTTGTTGGTTATGCCGTTGCCGTCATGTATAATGCGGTAGGAAGTTAAGCAGCCGCCCCGAACTGTCAATGAATCTGGGGGGACAGAAGCCATGTCGACGTCAACCAAACAAGTCTATGAAAGCATGATTCTTCGGGGGATTAGTGATCTTCCCCCGGAAATGCTCCATGAAGTGACGGACTTCGTTTTTTTCCTGCGTCAGCGCCGGGGGGATTCCCGAGTGCCCGAGGAGGAGCTTCGCCAGTCATTGCTGAGTGCAGATCTCAAATCGTTCCGGGCACGTGAAGAAGACCATCTGATGGAGGAATTCGAGGATTATGAGCGACGCTATCCCGTCGAGTGATTATGTTACGGACACGATGGCCATCGTCCTGCACATGGAGGGTCGCAGACTTGACCGAAACGCCAAAGACATTTTTGACGCTTGCGAAGCGGAGAAGGGACGCATAGCCGTCGATGTGTCGCACATTGAGGAGCGGTTCAATCGCTTCTCCGGTTACCCCGGGAGTCTCCTCTCACTCTCGCCGTCGTGAGGGACTCGGGACAGATCACCGATGTGCCAGAACTGCATGACCGTCTCATCGCGGGAACGGCAATAACCTTGAATTGTCCATTGATATACTCGTTACGGATGAAAACACCCCCTCACTCCGACCCTCTCCCCCCGATGGGGAGAGGGCAGCGGGTGAGGGGGAAAGGTGGATTTTCATCCGTAACGAGTATAACCAACGGCCCGGTATTGAATACGTCGGAGTCAGTTGAGACTGTCTGGTAATTCGCCCCACAGAGGGGCGGGTGTTACAGGGAAGGAATAACCATGGCAAAAAGCAGAAAGGCAGCGACAGGAGCAGCAGGGAAGAAAGGGGCAAAAGTTAAGGTAGCCCTCATCGGCGCGGGAGGCATGGCCAATTCAGTCCATTACCCTTCGCTTGTTGAGTTTAAGGACGTGAAGATCGTCGGCCTGTGTGACGTGATGCAAGACAAGCTGCAAGCCACCGCCGAAAAGTTTGGCATTGACAAGACGTTCACCGACTACCAGAAGATGATCGAAGAGACCGCGCCCGACGCGGTGTACGCACTCATGCCGCCGCACCATGTCTACGATGTGGCTGCCTGGGCGCTCAAGCAGAAGCTCAATCTGTTTGTTGAGAAGCCCTTGGCGCTCACAACCTACCAGGCGAAAACGCTCGCCCACCATGCCGAACAGAATGGTTGCATCACGATGGTAGGCTTTCAACGACGACACGTCCCGGCCATCGTTGAGGCGCGAAAGATGGTGGAGAAGCGCGGACCCATCCACACCGCGGTTGGCATCTTCTACAAGGACGCACCGGAGGCGCTCGGGTACTACGGCGGGGCCATCGACATTCTGACGTCCGACGCCATCCACGCGGCGGACCTCGTTCGGTGGCTCGGTAATAGCGAGGTGAAATCGGTGGCGAGTGACGTGCGATCTATTGGCAGAGATTTCCCCAACTGCTTCCATGCGCTGATCACCTTTGAGAGCGGAATGACCGGCGTTCTGCTCGCCAACTGGTGTTCCGGCCGTCGTTTTTACAAGTGCGAGATGCACGGCAGCTCCATCGCCGCCTTCATCGATCCCGACGAGAGCGGTGTCGTCTACGCCGACAACGGCGCGACCGAGGAGCAGATTGATCCCAAGGCTCTGGGACCCGGCGACCAGCCCTATCACTACCTCGGGTTCTGGCAGGAGAACAGGCATTTCATCGACTGCGTTAAGGCGAAGAAGCAACCTACCTCCTGTTTCTCCGATGCCGTCAAAAGCATGGAACTGGTCGATCGGATCTACAGTAGCACCATGTAGTTGACTCTACTGAAAAAAGGCTTCTCCCCGCAGAACACGCGGAATACGCGGAAACTTCAGTACAAGTTCTGGGTTCCAGATTGATCTTTTCGTTCTGTGATTTCTGCGTATTCTGCGGGAGATTTGGTTTTTTCAGTGGGCTCGCAGTTCACTCATCACACGTCACGTATCATACTCATCAGAAACGCCAAGGAGTTTGTAACCATGTCCTTTCCCATGACCCAGATCGGCGGAGTCGATGTTTCGCGACTCATCATCGGCTCCAACACGTTCCACGGACACTCGCACTTTTCCGCTGCTCGCAGCGAATGGTTGCGTGAATATTTCACCGATGACAAGGTCATCGAAGTGTTGACCGCGTGCGTCGAGGAAGGACTCAACTGCACCGTAGCCTTGCAGCGCAAGGATTATGCAAACCAAATTTCTCAGGTTGAAAAGGCAACCGGGAAGAAAATCCACTACATCGCCACTCCCGCAGGGAAGACGCTCGACGACCTCAAGGTGGGGATTCGCGCAGCCGCCGACCTGGGTTGCACTTTTTGTTTCCCGCACACCAGTTGGACCGACTCGCGCGTCCTTCCCGCTGAGAACCGCATCGTGGAAGCGCCGGAAGCCCTGGCTTACATTCGTGAGTGCGGCATGATCCCCGGCTGGAGTACCCATCGACCTGAAACAGTGACCGTATCTGACCGCAATGGTTACGATGCGGAGAGCTACATCCAGATTTTCAACAGCGTTGGCTTTCTCTGCGCCGTCGAGACCGACTGGACAGCGCGGCTGATTCAGAACACGCCAAAACCGGTCGTCTGCATCAAGCCGCTCGGATCCGGGCGCGTCATGGTGCCGAACGGTCTCGGTTTTGTGTACGCCAACATAAAACCCATCGACACTGTGGCCATCGGCATGCTGTCGGTCCAAGAGGCGAAGGAAGACATCGAGATCGCCCGCCAGTGCATCGACCGGCAGCAGATAGATGTGGAGTTGCAGTACACGCGCAGCAAGGATGTAATCACCAAGTAGTCCTTGTCCTCAGCCCCGGTGTCCAGTCCAATGCTCGGCCCCCTGTTTGCTCCACGGTTTCCCCTCCGTTACTCCTCACCACCGGCGACCTTGGGCGAGGGGTTGGCGTAGGGATCGCTCGCTGTAGCGATCCCCGTTCCGTTTTCCCGTCGCTTTCAGGTTACGGGATGCCGCGGCGGGATCGGTACGGCGACCGATCTCTACAGGACCTCTCTGCGGTGAGTTGAAACACAATACCGCTTCCGCTTTGTCGGTGAGGAACATAGTGTAACCTCGCCCGCGAGGGTTGGACACCCGGACTCTGCGAATCCGAAGCGTGGCTTTCTCTTCGGCAAAACTCCACGCTAATTCTCCCACAGAAGCATTTGCTTGTTCAGCCTCTTTCGCGACAAGAAATCTACGCCCTTGCCCACAATGCCTTGTGGAACGGGCATGGAAATATCGATGCGTCAGTTCTGTGGAGTTGTGTGGCGCAACAGGCGAAGGATCTCTGCCGTTTCGCCTGTGGGATGGTTGCATTTATCGCCGGAAATAGTGGGTCTAAGAGCCGGGACTCACCAACTGCGGCTGCATACCCAGCTCGGCGGCGTAGATTCGATTCTTGCCCGCGCTCTTGGCTGTCAGCAACGCCGAGTCCGCGAGTGCAACGAGAGACTCGGGCGTCAGATGGGTTCTGTATCCGGTAGCGAGACCGCCGCTGATGGTTAGTTCTCTCGAGTCCTGACTCTCGATGCGGAAGGAATGATTCTCGATACGCGCTCTAATCCGATCAGCGGCGATCTTCGCTCCCTCAAAATCGGTATGGGTGAGCAGCACAAGGAACTCCTCCCCGCCGAACCGTGCCGGGATGTCTGAGGCTCGAATGCCCTGGCGGATCAGCCCCGCCAGATCACGGAGGATATCGTCGCCTTCCAGATGTCCGTAGGTATCGTTGTAGCTCTTGAAGTTATCAATGTCCATGAGAAAGGCAGAGATGGGGTGACCGTAGCGCAGTGCGCGCTGACACTCCGCCTTCAGTGCCTTGTCCAGGTAGCGACGGTTGAACAATCCGGTGAGACCGTCGGTCTCTGCGAGCGACCTTAGTTCGGCGAGCATCTGCGAATTCTGAATGGCTGAGGAAGCTTGCCCGGCAAGCAGCCCCAACAGGCGGAGATCGTTCTCCGTCAGTGGTTCCCTGTAGCCGGTGGAACTGACGTTGATGACCCCAATCGTCCGACTCTGCGCGCTGATCGGCACTGAAAGGGATGAGACGATCTGGTCATTGCGTACCAGGTGGCTGAAACGTGGATCCTTCCCAATATCTCCCAGCATCACGTGCTCACCGGATGCGAACACGTAACCCGCAATGCCTTCTCCTTTGCGGGTACGGGCGGAACGCACAATCTCCTCAGGGATGCCTCGCGAAGCCCGGATGGTGAGTTCCTCCCCATCGTTGTCTGCCAGCATGAGCGAACCGCGATCCGCATTCGTCTGCTCGATGGCCAGGTCCACGATCATCTGTAACAGTCGATCGATGTTCACCTCCTTCATCAGCTCTCCGCTGATGACATAGAGTCCCTGGAGTCGACTCAGCGCGTGGTGAGCCTCGCGCTCTCGCTCCAGTTCGCGGGTAAGAAGGCAGACCAACAGGGGCGTCAGAACAAACAGAACCGCTCGTCCCAGGAATCGGTCGGAGGTGAGGAGACCATCCGCAAAGGCAGCGGAATGAATCAATATGCTTCCGTAGACTGCGGCAACGGCAATTGCACTGGCCAGCCCCACCTTCCAGTCGTAGACGAGACTGATTCCGGCGATGACATAGATGTAAAGCAGAAACGCTCCTGTCTCACTGGGCCCGAGCGCCAACAACGCCCAGGATAAAAGGAGAAAATCGAGCAAGCGCGTCAGCGGGCCAAGGCACCTGTTGATGTGCCGAAATTTCTCTCGGTTCTTGCAGGATCTCATCGCGGGCAGGTTGTAGGCGCCAACGAAGATTACGACGCCGATCAGCGCGGCCGTAGGCACGCGCCCCGCCATTGTCAGAATCCCCGCCGCAAGAACCATCCAGCGCGCGATGACAACGTACCATTCGAGTTTTCGGTGCCGTTCCGTATACAATGCTTCACCTGTCCGTCGAGGGGAGAGCGACAATCGCGTCCATCTCGATGCCGGCATCCTTGGGTATGCGTGATACCTGCACGGTCGCGCGGGCGGGAGGATCAACGGGGAAGAAGGTGGCGTAGGTGTCGTTAATCTCTTGGAAGTTGTCCATGTCGCGAACATAGATTGTGATCTTCACCGCATCCGAGAGAGACGCCCCCGCAGCTGCGCACACTGCCTGAAGGTTTCGCAGAACCTGCGCTGTCTGGAATCGAAGCGCGCCCACCAGGAGTTCCCCCGAAGCGGGATCGATGGGAATCTGTCCAGATGCAAAGAGAAAGCCTCCCGCCACTACGGCCTGTGAGTAAGGGCCCACTGCTGACGGGGCGCTATCGGTCTCTATGATTTCTCGCACGTCGGGTTCCTTTCCATTCATGTGTCGTAACTACTCAGGTACAACCTTTTGACAGGATTTACAGGATACACAGGATACACAGGATGAGGGCGAACTCTGCGAGTTCGAGGCGACCCATCAAGGGCCTTGCCACAGTTCGGCATGGGTCTTACACCCACGACGGTCCGTATGAATCGGCTTGATGAAGGCCGCGCCAAGGCCGATGTGGACTCATACAGTCCGAGCGCAACCGTCGCGGCGTCGATGCTTCCAGGACTACATGCTTCGCGAAGGCGGCGGACGCACGGCGTCCGTGCGCCGCTCCAGTCCTGACAATCCTGTAAATCCTGTCTAAGTACGTGAGAAGTAACCCTGTGCTGCG